>JANMBJ010000008.1:0-34761 GCA_031360335.1 Candidatus Nanopelagicales bacterium | reverse complement strand
ATCGGGTCGCCGAGGCGCTGCGTGCCGAGACGCTTCTTGAGGCGGCCGACGAGCTCGTCGGCGATCGACTCCTGCACGAGCAGCCGAGAGCCGGCGCAGCAGACATGCCCCTGGTTGAAGAAGATGCCGGCGACGATGCCCTCGACCGTCTGGTCGACGGGCGCGTCGTCGAAGACGATGTTGGCGGCCTTGCCGCCGAGCTCGAGGGTGAGGCGCTTGTCGGTGCCCGCGACCGAGCGAGCGATCGCCTTGCCCACCTCGGTGGAACCGGTGAAGGCCACCTTGTTGACGTCGGGGTGCTCGACGAGCGCGCGGCCCGTGTCGCCCGCGCCCGTGATGATGTTGACGACGCCCGGGGGCAGCTCGGCCTGGCGGCAGATGTCGGCGAAGAGCAGCGCGGTCAGCGGTGTGGTCTCTGCCGGCTTGAGCACCACGGTGTTACCGGCGGCGAGCGCGGGCGCGATCTTCCACGCGAGCATGAGCAGCGGGAAGTTCCACGGGATGACCTGCGCGGCGACGCCGAGCGGTCGCGGGTTGGAGCCGAGACCGGCGTGCTCGAGCTTGTCGGCCCATCCGGCGTAGTAGAAGAAGTGCGCTGCCACCAGGGGGATGTCGACGTCGCGAGACTCCTTGATGGGCTTGCCGTTGTCGAGCGTCTCGAGCACCGCGAGCTCGCGCGAGCGCTCCTGAACGAGACGCGCGATGCGGAAGAGGTACTTCGCACGCTCCGCCCCGGACGTCTTCGACCACACCCGGGTGTAGGCGCGCCTCGCCGCCTTCACGGCACGGTCGACGTCGGCGTCGCTCGCGATCGCGATCTCGGAGAGAACCTCTTCGGTCGCGGGGTTGATGCTCTTCATTGACCCGCCGGTGCCGTCGGTGAACTCACCGTCGATGAACAAGCCGTACGACGACGCGATGTCGACGACGGCACGCGACTCGGGCGCGGGGGCGTACTCGAACGGGGTGGGCATGTGTCCCTCTGCTCTGTGGTCGCGCGTCAGTCGACGGTGACGTAGTCGGGGCCGGAGTAGCGACCGGTGGCCATCTTCTGGCGCTGAAGCAGCAGGTCGTTGAGCAGGCTCGAGGCGCCGATGCGGAAGAGGTCGGGCGTGAGCCATTCGGTGCCGACGGTCTCGTTGACGAGCACGAGGAACTTCATGGCGTCCTTCGTCGTGCGGATGCCCCCGGCGGGCTTCATGCCGATCCGGTGCCCCGTGGCGTCGTACCAGTCGCGGCACGCCTCGAGCATCACCAGCGTGACGGGAAGGGTTGCGGCCGGCGAGATCTTGCCGGTCGAGGTCTTGATGAAGTCGGCACCGGCCAGCATCGCGAGCCACGACGCTCGTCGCACGTTGTCGTAGGTCTGCAGCTCGCCGGTCTCGAGGATCACCTTGAGGTGCGCCGTGGCACCGTCCTCGTGGCACACCTGCTTGACCGCCGCGATCTCCTCGACGATCTCGAGATAGCGACCAGACAGGAACGCGCCGCGGTCGATGACCATGTCGACCTCGTCGGCGCCCTGCACGACGGCGTCGCGGGTGTCGGCCAGCTTGACGGCCAGGGACGCGCGCCCCGAGGGGAAGGCAGTCGCGACGGCAGCGACCTTGACGCCGGAGCCACCGAGCGCGTCCTTCGCCAGCCCGACCAGGTCGTTGTAGACGCAGACCGCTGCGGTCGTCGGGACCGACGGGTCGTGCGGGTCCGGGCGACGCGCCTTCGCGCACAGGCTGCGCACCTTGCCCGGGGTGTCGGACCCCTCGAGCGTCGTGAGGTCGATCATCGAGATGGCGAGGTCGATCGCGAAGGCCTTGGCCGTGGTCTTGATCGAGCGTGTCGAGAGCGCGGCGGCCCGGGCGTCGGCGCCGACCTGGTCGACACCGGGGAGGCCGTGGAGGAACCGGCGCAGGGCGGCGTCGCTGCGCGTGACGTCACCGACCGCTCCCGGCTCGGCGATGAGTGCGACGGTTGAGGGGCTCACCGTTCGATCCTAGACGCGGTGCGTGGTCGCCGGGTGGCTGTCGCGAGGGGCGCACCGTCGACGCAGCCCAGGGGTGAGGTGTCTCACCTGCAAGCGCTGTCACCGGTGCTCGGAGCAGCACGTGCGACCGTTCGATGAGCGGCTCGACGATTTCGGCGGCGCGCAGGGACGGCGCTACAGTTCGCCCTCGGCGCCTGCTGCGTGGACAGCCACCGGCGTGCCGACACCCCTGGAAGGCCGACCAGCCGTGGTCTCTGACTCCACCGTCCCCGCATCGTCGAGCTCCGCGCCGGCGCGACCGTCGCAGCAGCGCATGCACACGCCGGACGACCGGCTCGTGCACCTCGTCCTCGACTACGTCTCCGAGCGCCTCTCGATCCCCGAGACGCCGCTCGACCACCCGGGCCAGAAGGCCGAGGTCGACGCCATCCTCGACGGCCTCGTCACCCGTGAGGGCATGGATGCGGAGAAGGTCCTCGACATCTACGCCGAGCACCTGAGCAAGACGGTGCTTTCCGCTGACTCGCCCCGCTATTGGGCGTTCATCCCGTCGGCGCCGACGAAGGCCGCGCTGCTGTTCGACATGGTCGTCTCCGCGGCCTCGCTGCAGGGCATCTCGTGGCTCGAGGCGGCGGGCGCGGTCGCTGCGGAGAACCAGGCGCTGCGCTGGATCGCCGACGCTGCCGGCCTTCCGGCCGGCGCTGGCGGCACGTTCGTGTCAGGGGGATCGGCAGGCAACCTGTCGGCGCTCGTGGTCGCACGCGACACTGCTCGCCGTCGCCTCGTCGAGCGCGACGGGGAGCAGGCCCGGCACCGCCGTCTGCGCATCGCGGTGTCGGACCAGGCGCACTCGTCGGTCAAGAACACCATGTCGATCATCGATGTCGACCCGCTCGTCGTGCACACCGCAGACCACCGCTTCACCGGCGAGGCACTGCGCGCAGCCCTCGATGCCGACGGCGACCCCGACTCGGTCATCGCCGTCGTCGCCACCTCCGGCACCACCAACGCCGGTATCATCGACGACCTCCGCGGAGTCGGCACGATCGCGCGCGAGCGCGGCATGTGGTTCCACGTCGACGGTGCCTACGGCGGTGCGGGTCTGTTCGCGCCGAGCGTCCGTGAGCTGTACGACGGCATCGAGCTCGTCGACTCTTTCGTCGTCGATCCGCACAAGTGGCTGTTCGCGCCCTACGACTGCGCCGCTCTGCTCTATCGCGAGCCGCGCCTCGCGAAGGCCGTACACACGCAGGATGCCTCCTACCTCGACGCGATCCATCACGACGACGGTTCCTACGAGTGGAACCCGACCGACTACGCCTACCACCTCACCCGTCGCGCGCGGGGTCTGCCGCTGTGGTTCTCCCTCGTCGTCAACGGCACCGACGCCTATGCCGAGGCGATCGAGCACTCGATCACTCTGGCGTCGGCCGTCGCCCGCGAGATCGACGCGGCCGCGCACCTCGAGCTGCTGCGCGAACCCACCCTCGGCATGGTGCTGTTCCGTCGCGTCGGATGGACCGCCGCCGACTACGACGCCTGGGCGGCCCGCCTGCTCAAGGACCAGGTCGCCTTCATCACCAGCACCTCGTGGGAGGGGGAGACGGTGGGGCGCTTCTCCTTCATCCACCCCGCCACGACGCTGGAGATGCTGCGCGAGGTGCTGGCAACGACTGTCTGATCGACGCTTTGCGCCCGCCGCGCGAGCCCGCCGCATCTGCGCATCGGGCTGCGTCGGTCGCCGCTGTTGGGCATGATCGCGGCGTGGACGAGGTGCACAGCATCGATCTCAGCGATCACCGGTCACGGGTGGTCACTCACGGGATGACGCCCAAGGGACTGCGGGTCTCGCTCGTGCCGTGGGAGAAGGACCTCTCACCCGACACTCCGTCGCCCTACGAGGACTGGCCCGACGGTGACCGGGAGGAGCCGCGAGGCCTCGGTCGCTATCTCGTCGAGGTGACCGACGCCGCCGGCATCGCCGCGGTGGTCGGCATGGTGTCGTGGCACCTCGAGAGCTATGGCCCGACCCCTGGATCGCACGCGTGGAACATCGGCATCGGTCTCATCGAGGCGGTGCGCGGTCACGGCATCGGATCCGTCGCTCATCGACTGCTCGCCGAGTGGCTGCTGGAGACGACATACGTCGACCGCATCGAGGCCTCGACCGATGTCGAGAACATCGGGGAGCAGCGGGCGCTCGAGCGCGCCGGCTTCACCCAGGAGGGCGTCCTGCGCTCGGCGCAAGAGCGTGCCGACGGTCGCCACGACCTGTTCGGCTACTCGTTCCTCCGCGACGACCTCGACGTCTGAGGACCGAGCGCGCGGCGACGTCGCGGCTACGTGCGTCGACGGTAACGGTGGGACTCAGACTCGGACTGCTGCGCGCCATCCACAGGGATGTGTTCTTGGGCGTGTCGTCCACAGCTTCCGGGCGGGCGTGAGCACCGTCGGAGTGAACTCGGACGGTGATGAAGGATCGCTGAAAGTGGTTGTCGCCCAACGGTTCACGGCGGGGGTCCACTGTCGGACGTGGTCGGTAGTGTTCCTGGCATGACCTCGCACCCGTCCACGCTGGCCACTGATCTGGTGGTCACGTTGGGGGAGCTCGCCCAGGTCACGTCGCGGTTGGCGGCGCTGACGTCGGCGGGCGCGTGGACAGTGGTGTCCGCGGCCTCGCTGCCGGACCTCGTTGCCTCCGCGGCACGGTCCGCCGATGTCGCATCGTCGGTGCTGACGATCGGTGCTGGGGTGCTGCACCGCTCCGGGGCGCTCGCAGCCGAGGGATACGTGTCGACCCCGCGGTGGTTGGAGAACGAGGTCGGCATCTCCCGATCCGAGGCGACGACCATCCTCGCGCGTGCGTCGGCGCTGGCTTCGGACTACCCCGTCACCCGGGAGGCGCTGCTCGCCGGTCTGATCACGGGCGCACATGCGCGGGAGATCACCTGCGGTCTCGACACTGCGCTGCGCGGCCTCCCGAAGGAGCACCTCGCGGAGCAGCGAGACGTGGCGGAGCGGGTCCTGGTCGAGCTGGCCGGCACCGCGACGGTGGCGAAGGTGAAGAAGGCGGCCACGCGGATCCGGTTCTACCTCGACGCTGACGGCACGACTGCCGCCGCGCTCGCTGCCCACGAGGACCAGACGATGCGGGTCACCCCGACCGGTGCCATGGTCAGGGTCGACGGATGGCTCGACGCCGAGGGCGGCGCCACCGTGACCACGGCGTTGGACCAGATCATCGACGAGTGGTTCCGCACCGGGTCGTTGCCCGTGGAGGATCGCCTGCCCGAGGGCGTCGACCCGGAGTCGTCGGAGGGCCGCCGGATGCGCCGGCCGAGGCGTGCCCACCTGATGGCGGTGGCACTCGTCGAGCTCTCCCGCCGCCAGCTCGAGAGCGGGCTCCTGGGCTCGCGTCACCAGGTCAAGCCGCACATGGTGCTGACCGCCGACCTCGCTGACATCCTCGCCGGACGCGGGGGAGAGCTGCTCGTCCCCGGCCACGACGATCCGATCCTCCTGCCGTCCACCACCGTGCGTCGGATGATGTGCGACGCGATGGTCACCGGGATCCTCGCGCGGCGCCTCACCTGCTCTGATCGGGGAGGCAGCCTCGCCGAGCTGGTGGCGTGGTTGCGAGAGGCGTCGCACGACGTGCTCTACGTCGGACGCGAGCAGCGCACCGTGTCACCGCGGCTCCGTCGGGCGTTGGAGCGCCGCGACCGGCACTGCGCGTTCCCCGGCTGCCGGGTCGACGTCAGCCGCACCGACGCCCACCACGTGAACCCCTGGGAGAGCGGGGGCGCCACCGACGTCGACAACCTGGTCCTGCTCTGCCCTCTCCATCACCACTACGTCCACGAGGGCGGCTGGGTCATCACGCCGACCGATCTGCCGCCGACCGCGACGGGCTACTGGGCGTTCGCCCCACCGAGACCTCGGCCCTGACCAGCAGGGCCGCCATCGATCACCAGCAGCGCCCGACCAGACCGCCTCCGACGGGGAACGGTCCCCTGGGCACGCCCCACGCCGGCGAGCCCAGACACGATGCGGGGCTACGCCTCGGCGGTCGCGACGGCAGCGGTCTCGGTGGTGGCGAGCCGTTGTGCGGCGACCCAGCCGGTGACGATGAGCAGCTGCCCGACGACGTAGGCCGCCATGACGAGGGGACCATGCAGGGGCACGTCGATCCCCGCGGCGTCGAGGCCGATCAGCAGGTCAGACACGAGGAACGTCACGCCGCCGATGCCGAGGCGAGGGCTGTGGACCCCGAGCGAGACGCCGCACGCGAGCACGGCCATCGTGGTGAGCGCTGCGCTGTAGACCAGCAGCGGGAGGCGCAGCGAGCCGAGCGACGGACCGAGCGCGACGTTGAGCCCGACCCACAGAGCGGCACCCACGACGGGCAGCCAGCGCGCCGATCGAAGTGCCGCGATGCCGCCGAGACCGACGAACCCCCGTGAATAGCAGACCTGCATGCCGAGGAAGAGCAGCAGGCCGACGATGAACGCCGTGTCACCGGGGAGCATGAGAGCGATGTCGCCGAGCCAGGCGAGCACGAGACCGCCGACGAGGAGCCGCGGGGCCGTGGGGCCGAGTACGGCGAGGACCCACCAGATGAGCGCCGGGATGAGCAGCGGCTTGGCCAGGTTGGCGATCACGTCGAGATGGGTGAGCTCGGCGACGACATCGATGACCGCTGTCCCGAGGAACGCCAGCAGGATCCGGCGGCGCTCGACAGGCAGCGCGCGGTCGAGCGCGGTCATGCGGCGACCGCGCGATCGCTCGTCGCTGGCGCCCAGCCGGGGCCCCGGAGCACGTAGCCGACACGATCCCTCAGGTGCGACGCCTGGCGTACGTCGTGGCCGATCGAGCACCACTCGTGGAAGCCGACGCGGAGCGGGTTGTAGGTGGTCAGCTGCGTGGTGATGCCGTAGCGGGGCCGCTCGACCTCGGGCTCGAACGTGCCGAGGAGTCGGTCCCAGATGATGAGGATGCCGGCGTAGTTCTTGTCGAGGTAGTGGTTGTTGACGCCGTGGTGAACGCGGTGGTGCGACGGCGTGTTCATGACCGCCTCGATCATGCGCGGCAGCTTGTCGATGCGCTCGGTGTGCAGGAAGAACTGGTAGAGCAGCGAGACCGACTGCTGCACGTAGATCGCCCACACCGGGAATCCCAATGCTGCCAAAGGGATCCAGAAGATGAACGTGCCGAGCCCCGTCCACTCCTGACGCAGTGCGGTCGAGAAGTTGTAGCGCTGGCTGGAGTGGTGCACGACGTGGCTGGCCCAGAACAGCCGGATGCGGTGCGAGCCGCGGTGGAACGCGTAGTAGCAGAGGTCCTCGCCGAACAGCAGCAGCACCCACGCCCACCAGTGCGACATGTCGATGCGCAACGGGGAGAGGGCATAGACCGCACTGAGCCCGAGCAGGGCGACGACATCCCAGAGCAGTCCCCAGACACGGGAGCCGAGACCCATCGACAGGCTCGTCGCGGTGTCCCGCAGCTCATAGCCGAGCTCGTCGTCGGCGGGGAGGTACTTGTAGGAGATCGCCTCGATGACGAGGAACAGCACGAACATCGGGATGGCGACCAAGATGATGATCATGCGCGTTCTCCTGCGGCAGAGGGTGTCACGGGATCGTGGTGGTCGAGCGACGGGATGCTGCGGGTGAGCAGGGAAGTCGCCACGCGGTGCGCATCGGCCGACCGACCCTCGAGGATGTGGTCAGCGAGCTGGCGGTGCGACGCGATGTCGAGCAGCTCGTCGGCGCGGTGGTCGCTCGGCACGGGCGCGATCGCCAACGCGTGGCTGACCAGGCTGTTGAACGTCAGCAGATAGGCGACGTTGCCGCTCGCCTCCACGATCGCGCGCCAGAACGCGATGTCGGCGTCATGCAGGTCGGCGATGTCGGACACCGCATCGTCATAGGCCCGCACGGCGTCCACCACCGCTCGGCGCGCTGCCGGATCCGCCCGATCAGCGGCCAGTCGAGCCGCGTCGGCACCGAGACATGCGCGCATCTCGAGCATGTCGCGCGTCAGGGTCGGGGTGTCGAGCACGTCGCCGTCGACGAGGCCGAGAACGAGGTCGAGCCCCGACGTACGCCGCCAGTCCAGGGTCCGGGTCTGCTCGCCCTGGCGCACCGCCACGAGCCGGACCTGCTCGAGGCGGCGCAGCGCCTCGCGGACCGCATGGCGGTTGACGCCGAACGACTCGGCCAGGTCGCGCTCGCCAGGGAGGGGGTCACCGGGAGCGAGGTCGCCGGAGAGCACGGCGTCGCGCAGTCGCGTGAAGACAGCATCCGCGACCGTCGCGGGGCGCAGCACAGGGTCGGCGAGATAGCCGGGGCCGGCCGGTCGGGGGACCGTCATGACGCAGGAGTGTGGCGCAGTCAGGAGTCGCGGTCAACTGGTTGGACCAGTGCGAATTCCTCGGGCTGGCTCTACTGACCAGGCGTCGGGTCAGTGGACTCAGCCGAGCCAGCAGGGTCAGCCTGCTCAGCCGGGGTGGCTGGGTCCGTCGAGAAGGTCGATGATGACGGCGATCCCGATGACGGTGGCGATGACGCCGGCCACGATCCCGAAGATGGCCCGCCCACGTCCGTGCGATCCCTGCCGCGAGGCTGCCCGCAGACCCAGCACGCCCAGGACGATCGCGACCGGGCCGAGGGGGACGAGCAGCAACGAGACGATCCCGACGTAGCCCGCCGCGATGGTCTGCCAGGAGCGCCCGGTCGGCACGATCCAGTGCAGGGCGTCGGAGGGATGCTCGCCCTGGCGGCTCGGCGGTCCGAAGGGCGCCGATCCGTGCGCCGCCCAGGTAGGAGCCGTGGCAGCGTAGGCCGGCTGTCCGTACGGTGGCTGTGCGTAGAGTGCCGGGGCGACCGGCACCCGAGGTGCGACGTGCTCGGTCCACTCGGCACCGCTCCAGTAGCGCAGCGTCGCCGCTGGCTCGAGCGGATCGGTGTACCAACCGGCAAGGACCCCCGTCGTTGTCATGCAGCCCTATCGTCATCCAGCCGGGCGGTCTTGACCGGGCGGGTCGACGGGAGCCGGGTCATCCCAGAGCGAGGGTCGCGGCCATGCCCGCCTTGAGCTCCTGGAGACGGTGCGCGGCGATCAGGCGGGAGGCCTCGACGTCGCTCGTCACGGGCACGACCACCTCGAGATAGCACTTGAGCTTGGGCTCGGTGCCGCTCGGACGCACGATGACCCGGGTGTGCTGCGCGAGGCGCAGCCGGACGCCGTCGGTCGGGGGCAGGCCGTCGAGGCCGTCCTCGAGATCCTCGAACGCCTCCACCTCAAGACCCGCGACCTCGGTCGGTGGTGACGCCCGCAGCCGTGACATGGCGGCACCGATGAGCGAGAGGTCGTCGACGCGCACCGACAGCTGGTCTGTCGCGTGCACCCCGTGCTCGACGGCGAGGTCATCCAGCACGTCGTGCACCGTGCGCCCCTGTGCCTTGAGCCATGCCACCATCTCGACCACGCGCAGCGCGGCGCTCACGCCGTCCTTGTCGGCAACATCGGCGGAGTCGACGCAGTAGCCGAGCGCCTCCTCGTAGCCGAAGGCGAGCCCGGGGATGCGTCCGATCCACTTGAATCCGGTGAGCGTCTCGCGATGCTCCAGGCCGTACGACGCCGCCATCTTCGACAGCAGCGACGACGACACGATCGAGTTGGCGAAGACTCCGGTCGCGCCGCGCTCGTGCAGCCACCAGCCGAGCAGCCAGCCGAGCTCGTCGCCGCGGAGCATGCGATAGGCCGGTCCGCCGTGCGCACCGCGGTCGCTGGTCGGCACCGCCGCGGCACACCGGTCGGCGTCGGGGTCGTTGGCGATGACGACATCCGCGTCGACCTCGACCCCCTCCTCGAGGGCGAGGTCCATCGCACCCGGCTCCTCCGGGTTGGGGAAGGACACGGTCGGGAAGTCCGGGTCGGGCGCGAACTGCGCCGCGACCACGCGCGGCGCTGGGAACCCGGCTCGCTGCAGCGCCTGCACCATCACGTCACCGCCGACACCGTGCATCGGCGTGTAGGCGATCGTGACCGCCCGCGGAGAGTCTGCCGCGACGAGGGACACGACCGCGTCGAGATAGGCCGCGAGCACGTCGTCGCCCAACGTCGTCCAGCCGTCGCCACGGGATACGTCGCGCACCGCTCCGACGGCATCGATGTGCCCGCTGATGTCGCTGTCCGAGGGCGGCACGATCTGGGTGCCGTCGCCAAGATAGACCTTGTAGCCGTTGTCCTGAGGCGGGTTGTGGCTCGCCGTGACCATGACGCCCGCCGCCGCCCCGAGGTGCCGGATCGCATACGCGAGAACGGGAGTCGGCAGCGCTTTCGGAAGGACGAGCGCGTGGATCCCGGCCCCCTCCAGCACCTCGGCGGTGTCACGCGCGAACGCGTCGGACTTGTGACGCGCGTCGTAGCCGATGACGACCGGTCGCGTCTCACCGCCCGGTGTCGACGCGTGGAGATACGCAGCGAGACCCGCAGCCGCCCTCGTCACGACGGCGCGGTTCATCCGGTTCGATCCGGGACCCAGAGCGCCGCGGAGACCGGCTGTGCCGAACTCCAGCCGCCCGTCGAATGCGTCGAGGAGCTCCGCGGCTGCTCCCTCGTCGCCGCTCCCGGCGGCGTCGAGCAGGCGGTCGAGAGCCGTACGCGTGTCAGGGTCGATGTCGTCGGCGAGCCAGGCGCGGGCCCGGTCGATCACGGTGGGATCCGGCACGAGCGAGGCGTCGGCGCTCACAGGGCAGGCACCACCTGGGCGAGCAGGTGACCCATGTGCTCGGCTGCCGCTCGGCCGGCCCCGAGGACCTCCTCGTGGTTGAGCGGCTCGCCGGTCATGCCGGCGGCGAGGTTGGTCACGAGTGACAAGCCGAGGATCTCCAGGCCGGCCTCGCGGGCGGCGATCGCCTCGAGGGCCGTGGACATCCCGACCAGCTGGGCTCCGATGACGCCGGCCATGCGCACCTCGGCCGGCGTCTCGTACTGCGGACCGCGGAACTGCGCATAGACGCCCTCGGGCAGCGACGGCTCGATCTCGCGGCACTTCGCGCGAAGCCGCGAGGAGTAGAGGTCGGTGAGGTCGATGAACGTCGCACCGCGCAGCGGCGATGCGCCCGTGAGGTTGATGTGGTCGCTGATGAGCACCGGTGTGCCCGGTGTCCATGTGGGGTCGAGGCCGCCGCACCCGTTGGTCAGCACGATGACGCGGCAGCCCGCTGCGGCCGCGGTGCGCACCCCGTGCACGACCGCCTCGACGCCGCGCTGCTCGTAGAAGTGCGTACGCCCGAGGAAGACCAGGGCGCGGGTGCTGCCGGCGCGCAGGCTGCGCACGCGGCTGGCATGACCTGCGACAGCCGGCGGCGCGAAGTGCGGGAGGTCGGTGATCGACAGGTCGGCCACCGTCTCGCCGATCAGCTCGGCGGCGGGCACCCACCCTGACCCCAGGACGAGCGCCACGTCATGCCGCTCGACGCCGGTCAGGCGGGCCAGCTCGGCGGCAGCCGCGGCAGCGGCAGCAGCGGGATCAGACATCAGCAGGTCAGAGGAGTCGCTCACGCCGTGACGCTATCGACAACCGCGCCCCGAGGCAGCCGTTGCGCACCCTCGGCCGTACATCCGCGCACCCCCCTGCCCGAGATGTGCAGCCACCCGGTGCTGGGGAGTGGTGTGACTACACATCTCGGGGGCCCCGACGTTGCTACCTGCCGGTGGGGGTCACGGCGAAGCCGGCTCCCGGTGCGTACGTCGTGATGGTCGAGGGGATCGCCTTGAGCTGGTCGATCGCAGCGCACGCGGGGCACGCGGCGTAGCCCTTCTGGCGCTGCTCGTTGGCTTGCGCCTCCGCCTTGGCCGACTGCACCCTGGCCTGGGCCTCGGTCACCTGCGCGAACGCTGCCTGGGCGTTGTTGACCGCGGTCTGCACGTTGTCGGGCAGGCTCACCTTCACGAGGTTGACCTGGAAGTTCTCGATGAACGCGCCACCGAGTGTCTTCGACACGTCGGCGATCAGCCCCTGTCGCACCGACTCCTGCACCTGGGCGATGTTGACGTTGTTCTGGTTCCCCTCCGCCACCACCGCACTGCTGCCGGTCACCGAGCCGTTGTTCTGGACGAGGGCGCACGACGACACGAGCTCCTGGCAGCGGAAGTTGCCGATCTGCTCCCGGAAGTTGTTGGAGATCACCGGGCGCACGATCTGGTCGAGGAACGCCGACCAGCCGTCCGCTCCTTCCCACGCGAAGAGCTGCTGCCCGTCGAACGACCGGAACGTGCGGTTGCCGTACTTGTCGTCGAAGGTCGAGAGAACCGACGGATCGGTGTTGAGGGTGAAGTAGACCGTGGCTTCGATCCCTACCTGCACACCGTCTCTCGTCGGGACGGACTCGACGTCGACACCCGGCTTGTCACCACCGGACGGGTCGGCCGTGATCGTGTAGAAGCGCTGCGACGCGGGGTAGGCGTGCGTCGAGTGGAAGAAGCCCGCCCAGGTGAGGCTCGATGCGGGCTGCAGGACGAGACGGATCTCCGAGGCCGCCGGGCCGCCGTTGCGGACCACGGCCACCTCGCCGGGACCGGTCTTGGCGACGACGCCGGAGAGCAGGCTGATGCCCACGACGAGTGCGATCACGACTGCCACCACGCTCGCGATGAGGCGCGGGGCGGCGGATCGTTCGCGGACGGAGGGACGCGGGAAGGACGACATGACGGTTCGAGCTCCTTGAGAGTGTCTGGGACGAGCGGAGGGGTACGCCGCGCCCGCACGACGAGGTCGTGGGGCGGCGCGGGACGCAACGCGGTGTCGCACGATCGGGGGCGCCCTCGGACCATGCCGAGGGCCACGTCGTCAGATGCGACATCGACCGAGGTGCGCGTGCGGCTGGATTTCCGAGTCGTGGCCGGCAGATGCCGGACGACGGGATCTCAGCCGGTCGTCGCCCGTGGCGGGTCGACGGCGTCGGGGATCCCGGTGCGCAGGGAACGGTCGTTGCACCGCGCGAGCGCGTTCAGACCGGAGTTGGCCAGAGCGCATGTCGCTCGGGTGTCCACGCCGCGTGGTGCCGCGGTCGGGATCGGGCCGTTCATCGTTCCCCCTTGAGGAGGAGATCAGCCTACGCTCTGGCACGGTCGCTGGCGCAGCGATTCGACGTAGTCCGTCGGCGCACCCGCGGCTTCGGCGGCGTCGGCCATGAGACCGAGATAGCGAGCGCTCGGCAAGCCGCCCTCGTAGCCGTCGAGCACGTAGAGCCAGGCGGTGACGTCGCCCTCGAGGGTCGCGACGCGCACCCGGATCTTGGTGTAGAGCCCGAGGTCGCTGCCCTCCCACTCGTCGAGCGCCTCCTCGTCGGCGTCGGAGATGTCATAGAGACCGACGAACACCTGGCTCGTCGGGGCGTCGTCCTCGACGACAGTGGCCAGCGCGCCCTCCCAGCCGAGGTCCTCGCCGCCGAACGTGAGTCGCCACCCGAGCAGCCACCCCGTACCCCGGCCGGGCGAGTGCGGGGCGCGCAGGAGCATGCGCATCGGGTCGAGGTTGCTCCCGTAGGCGGCATACAGCGTCACACCGCGAGGCTAGCGACCCCGTACGCAAGGATGAGGACATGACGCGCGTGGTGATCGTCGGCGGTGGTCCCGGTGGCTATGAGGCGGCGCTCGTGGCGGCGCAGCTCGGGGCCGAAGTGACGGTCGTCGACCGCGATGGTCTGGGCGGCTCGGCCGTGCTCACGGACTGCGTGCCGAGCAAGACCCTCATCGCGACCGCCGAGATCATGACGCTCGCCGCTGACAGCGGTGAGCTCGGCGTACGCATCGCTGACGGACGTCCGGCGCCCGGGCTCGTCTCGGTGGACCTCGGTGTGGTCAACGACCGGGTGAAGCGCCTGGCGTCGGCCCAGTCGATCGACATCCAGGCACGGCTTGAGCGCGAGGGGGTCCGCGTCGTCCGCGGGCTCGGTCGCCTCGACGGCCCATCGACGGTCGTCTCCGAGTCGTCGGACGGCGTGACGGAGACGCACGCAGCCGACGCGATCCTGGTGTCGACGGGTGCGCGGCCGCGCATCGTCGCCGGTGCGGAGCCCGATGGCGAGCGCATCCTCACCTGGGCACAGGTCTATGACCTCGACCACCTCCCCGAGCGTCTGATCGTCGTCGGGTCCGGTGTCACGGGGGCTGAGTTCGCCTCTGCCTACAACGCTCTCGGGTCCGAGGTCGTGCTCGTGTCCTCCCGCGACCGGGTGCTCCCCGGTGAGGACGCCGATGCGGCACAGGTGCTCGAGGATGTCTTCCGCCGACGTGGGATGAACGTGCTGGGCCGGTCGCGTGCCCAGGCCGCGGAGCGGGTCGGCGACGGGGTCGTCGTGACGCTCGCCGACGGCACGCGCATCGAGGGCTCGCACTGTCTCATGGCGGTGGGCTCGCTGCCCAACACCGAGGCCCTCGGTCTCGTGGAGTCCGGAGTGACTCTGACCTCGTCGGGCTACGTCGAGGTCGACCGCGTCTCGCGCACCTCCGCGCGCGGTGTCTATGCCGCCGGCGACGTGACGGGTGTGCTCATGCTCGCGTCGGTGGCGGCGATGCAGGGGCGCCTCGCGATGTGGCACGCGCTGGGCGATGCCGTACGCCCTCTCGACCTCACCACCGTGTCGAGCAACGTCTTCACCGATCCCGAGATCGCGACGATCGGTGTCACGCAGGCGCAGGTAGACGCGGGCGACATCGACGTGCAGGCGATCAAGCTGCCCCTCGCGACCAACGCGCGGGCCAAGATGCAGGGACTGACCGACGGCTTCGTCAAGCTGTTCTGCCGTCCGGGCACGGGGATCATCGTCGGCGGTGTCGTCGTGGCACCGAAGGCGAGCGAGCTGATCTTCCCCATCGCGCTCGCCGTCGAGCACCGCCTCACCGTCGACCAGGTCGCCGGCTCCTTCACCGTCTACCCGTCACTCACCGGCTCCATCGCCGAAGCCGCCCGCCAGCTCCACCACCACGAGGCCTAGTCCTGGTGGTGCGGCGCCCAGCGTGAGGGTGGCCAGTAGACCGCGTTGGCGCTAGCAGTGGCGATGCTGCGGGGTCAGATCCTGCGGGCTGCTGCGGAGCTGGTGCTGATGCGCAGGGGGGCGGTGTCGACTGCCT
The DNA here is from genome assembly GCA_031360335.1 of Candidatus Nanopelagicales bacterium. Lineage (GTDB taxonomy): Bacteria > Actinomycetota > Actinomycetes > S36-B12 > CAIYMF01 > Longivirga. The sequence goes on along the minus strand of JANMBJ010000008.1, from coordinate 19,634 downwards.
GGAAGGCTGATGCGGGCACTCGTGCGAGCTGGCTGATGAGGGACGACTGCCAGCGGGTGTCGGAGGTGCCCTGGAAGAACCACGGGCTGCCGTTGTCAGCGAGCACGAGGCCGTAGGTCTTCATCGCGCGCAGCACGACCTGGGCCGCCTTGGAGTACGACGAGATCGGGAACGACGCCTTGAGCCGGAAGCGGGCGCCCATCGGCGGATACGCGTGGTTGCTCACCGATCCGGCCTGGTGCCGTGCCGGCCAGACGTAGGCACGGTCGGTGACGTTGGTGGTGAAGCGGATGGCGTGGTCGACGCGGCCGGCGGCGACCTCGTCGTAGCGCAGCAGCCCGGGCAGGATCGGGAGGCCCGCAGCGTCCGACGACGTCCACCCGGCAGGTCGCAGCGCGTCGGATCCCAAGGACCACACGGCCCCGGAGCCGGCGTGCCAGCCGCTGCGCAGGTGCTGGGTGTTCCAGGTCTCGAACAGCGTGCACGTAGCGGCGTCGACGACGATCGCGTGGCGGTCACCGGAGGCCCCGGCGCCACCTTCGATCTTCGTCGCCGACGACAGCGGATACAGCCCCCGGTTGCTCTCCGCGGCGTAGTCGAAAGCCACCTTCACCCGAGGCGCGCGGTTCACGATAGTGATCGGGATGCCGTAGGGCACCGGCTGGGCACCGTAGGACGGACCGAAGTCGGCGTGCAGTCGCCGGGTCGAGACCTGCATGTGGCTCAGCCACTGCGCCGAGCGCACGTTGACCCTGAGGCGCGAGATGTCGGCGTGCCAGTAGCTGTCGGCCGGGAACGCCCGGCAGCGGGTGCCGGGCAGGAACCCCGATGTCGGCGACGCCACGACAGTCGGCGCGGCAGTCGACGCGACCGCCAGCGATGGCGCTGCAGACGGTGACTCGACCGCTGAGGGAGCGGGGCTCGACCAGGCGGTGCCCGGGGCGGTGAGCGCGACGGCGCCGAGCGCGAGACCGGAGCCGACGAGCACCGCTCGCCCCCGCGACCCGCTCTGACCGAGCACCCGGTTCATCGTCACGCCTCGCTCATCGACATACGCCGGACCGGACCCGATCCGCCGCACGGGTTCTCTGCTGCGCTGCCGACCTAGAAGTCGCCGCCGCCGCCGAAGTCCCCGCCGCCGCCGAAGTCGCCGCCGCCGGAGAAGCCTCCGCCGCCACCGCCGAAGTCACCGAAGCCACCGCCGGAGCTGTCACCGCCGCCACCGGAGGCGTTGTTGCCGCCGTACGACGGACCGCTGAACGCGCCGCCGAACATCGAGCCGACGAAGAGCAGGGTCATGAGGTCGGCGCCGCTGTTGGCGTAGTAGCCGCCGGCGTAGGGGGCGTAGGACCGACCTGCGGCCCAGTAGGGCACCCGCTGGCCGCCGGCCATCTCGACCTCGCGGGGCGCGGGCAGCTGCCCCGACTCGAGCGTTACGGCGCACGCCTGGCACACCGGCACAGGGCGCGCGGCACCGCCGTCAGGCGACCAGGTGACGTCCTTGACGCTCGGGCCGTGCCGCGGGTCGACGAAGCACGGCGGTCGCCGCTCCGGCACCGGCTGCCCTGCGAGCCGGGCGTCGACGCAGGCGAGGGCAAATCGGCCGTCCTCGAGGGCGGTCGTGACGGTCGCGGCGTCCTCAGGGCGCGCCATCTTGTCGGCGCTCATCTTGGCGGTCTCATAGCTGTCGAGGGCACGCTGCGCGTCGGCGCGACCGGCGTCGTCGAGCCGCGGGTCCTCGACGTTGATGAGGGCGGCCTTCTCGCCGTAGTCGGTGACGTCCTCGAACACGGTGCGCTTGACCGCGGCCGTCTTCGCCGCGTTCACCTTCTGCGTCCGGCGATACGCGTAGACGCCGCCCGCGCCGAGCAGCGCGGCGCCACCGAGCAGCACGCCGCCGACAGCGGCGACGTTGGTGGTGCTGCCGTCCTTGCCGGTGATGCGCTTGCCCGCGCTCGCGACGAACGCGTCGAGCACGGCGAAGACGCCCTCGTCGCGATGGTCGGCATAGGCCACGGACGCGAGGTCGCCGACCTTGCCGCGGTCGTTGCCGGCGCGGAAGGAGTCGCCGATGTAGAGGGCGTAGGTGCCGCTGCGGCCGACGCCGTCGGCGAGCGCGCGAAGGGTGGTGTCGGAGGAGCCGCCGACGGAGGCCGACATCGGCACCACCGCGATGTAGAACGGCGAGCCGATGGTGCGCACCCGGGCCTTGAGCTGGTCGGCCTCGGCCTGCGACATCGTCGGGCTCGCGTCGGGTGAGACGTAGACGACGTCGCCGTTGCGCAGCGCGGTGATCGCGTCCTGCAGCGTGGTGTCGGCGTAGGCCGGGGTCGCCCCGACGGTCGCGGTCATGGCGAGCACGACACCGGCGCCGAGGGCGGCCAGCGCTGAGCGGAGGGTTCGGTGGGACGTTCGAGCAGGGCTCATAGATCCATCCTCACCCACCCGACGCGTCCGCCGGTAGCCGGGCACCCGGTGAGGTGTGACCACGACGGTCTGGAGCACGGGCCGGTGACAGATCGACGGGAAGCCGGGGGTCAGGCCTTGATCTCGAGGAGCACGGTGCCGCTCGGGACGGTCGCGCCGACCTCGGCGGTGAGGCCGGTGACGGTGCCCGCCTTGTGCGCGGTGAGCGGCTGCTCCATCTTCATCGCCTCGAGCACGACGACGAGGTCGCCGGCCTCGACGACCTGGCCCTCCTCGACCGCGACCTTGACGATCGTGCCCTGCATGGGCGCGGCGACGGCGTCGCCCGAGGCGGCGCTGCCGCCCTTCTTGGTGGTGCGCTTGGGGGCCTTCTTCGGGCTGCCGGCGTGACCGCCTCCGCCGTGGGAGAGCGCGATGCCCGCAGGCAGCACGACCTCGAGGCGCTTGCCGCCGACCTCGACCGTGAGCGACTGGCGCTCCTCGGGCTCCGCGATCTCGGCCGCCGTGCCGGAGTAGGCCGGGATCGTGTTGACGAACTCGGTCTCGATCCAGCGGGTGTGCACCGTGAACGGCGTGGCGTCGTCGGTCGCGAAGGCCGGGTCGCGCACGACGGCACGGTGGAACGTCAGCGCTGTCGCGATGCCCTCGATCTGGAACTCGTCCAGTGCGCGGCGCGAGCGCTCGAGCGCCTCCTGGCGGGTGGCGCCGGTGACGATCAGCTTGGCGAGCAGGGAGTCGAAGTTGCCGCCGATGACGTCGCCCGCCTGGAAGCCGGCGTCGAGGCGCACTCCGGGGCCCGACGGCGGGTTCCACACCGACAGCACACCGGGGCCGGGCAGGAAGCCGCGCCCGGGGTCCTCGCCGTTGATCCGGAACTCGAAGGAGTGACCGCGCAGCACCGGGTCGCCGAAGCCGAGGGCCTCGCCGTTGGCGATGCGGAACTGCTCGCGTACGAGGTCGATTCCCGCGACCTCCTCGGTCACCGGGTGCTCGACCTGCAGGCGGGTGTTGACCTCGAGGAAGGAGATCGTGCCGTCGACGGCGACGAGGAACTCGCACGTGCCGGCGCCGTAGTAGCCGGCCTCCCTCACGATGGCCTTCGACGCGCGGTAGAGCTCCTCGAGCTGCGCAGCCGAGAGGTAGGGGGCGGGAGCCTCCTCCACGAGCTTCTGGTGCCGACGCTGCAGCGAGCAGTCGCGCGTGGAGACGACGACGACGTTGCCGTGCTGGTCGGCGAGGATCTGGGTCTCGACGTGGCGCGGGTTGTCGAGATAGCGCTCGACGAAGCACTCGCCGCGACCGAACGCCGCGATCGCCTCTCGGACAGCGGATTCGAAGAGCTCGGGGATCTCCTCGATCGTGCGCGCGACCTTGAGGCCGCGACCGCCGCCGCCGAACGCCGCCTTGATCGCGATGGGCAGACCGTGGGTGCGCGCGAACTCCTGGATCTCCTCGGCCGTCTCGACCGGGTCGGGCGTTCCCTCGACCTGCGGGGCGCCGGCGCGCTGCGCGATGTGGCGTGCCGAGACCTTGTCGCCGAGAGAGCGGATGGCGTCCGGCGGCGGACCGATCCAGGTGAACCCGGCGTCGATGACGGCCTGGGCGAAGTCGGCGTTCTCGGAGAGGAAGCCATAGCCGGGGTGCACGGCGTCGGCGCCGCTGCGGCGCGCGATGTCGAGGATCTTCTCGACGACGAGGTAGGTCTCCGCCGCGGTCGAGCCACCGAGGGCGTAGGCCTCGTCGCAGGCCTTCACGTGCAGGGCGTCGCGATCGGGGTCCGCATAGATGGCGACGCTGGCGATGCCGGTGTCACGGCAGGCCCTCGCGACGCGGATGGCGATCTCGCCACGGTTGGCGATGAGGACCTTGGAGATGGTCATCGCGGCTTCGCTCCTGACGCAGGAAGGGACTCGGGTGGTGCACGGGTCTGATCGGGCGTGCGGCCAGCATCAGCCCCGCCCGTACGACCACCTGCCACCTTGCCAGAACGGGCACCCCTCACGCGGGTCAGGGCCAAAGCCCGCCACGTGACGTCGGCGCCCCGCGGCCCACGAGCGCAGGGGTACGGTCGCGGTGACGGCTCGAGGGCGAGCCTGAGCAGGGGGTGGCGGTGAGCGAGGAAGCGGTGCGTGAGGCGCGTGCGGCGACGCTGCGGGTGTCGGAGGAGGCGGCGGCCAAGCTCGCTGCGTCAGGCAAGCTGCATGCGCGAGAGCGCATCGACCTGCTCCTCGACGCCGGCTCGTTCGTCGAGGACGGGCAGTTCGCCAACGCCCTCGCGACCGGCCTCCCGGCCGACGGCGTGGTCACCGGACGCGGCACGGTCGACGGCCGGCACGTGCTCGTGGTCGCCAACGACCCCACCGTGAAGGCGGGATCCTGGGGCGCGCGTACGGTCGAGAAGATCGTGCGGGTCACCGAGGCAGCGCTGAGCGATGAGCTCCCGGTGTTCTGGTTCATCGACTCCGCGGGTGCCCGGATCACCGACCAGGTCGACCTGTTCCCCGGTCGCCGCGGCGCCGGGCGGATCTTCCGCAACCAGGTGGCGCTGTCGGGCAAGGTGCCGCAGATCTGCTGCCTGTTCGGCCCGTCGGCAGCGGGAGGGGCGTACATCCCGGCCTTCTGCGACGTCGTGATCATGGTCGAGGGCAATGCCTCGATGTACCTCGGCAGTCCGCGGATGGCCGAGATGGTCGTGGGGGAGAAGGTCTCGCTCGAGGAGATGGGCGGCGCGCGGATGCACGCCACGCTGTCGGGCTGCGGCGACAACCTCGCGCACGACGACCACGACGCCATCGAGCAGGCCAAGCTCGTGCTGTCCTACCTCCCAGGATCCTGGCGCGAGCAGCCGCCGGTCTATGAGGCGGAGCCCGCGGCGCACGAGCTGACCGCCGATCTGGTGCCGATGCCGGAGAGCAAGCCGTTCGACGTGCACCAGGTCATCGAGGCGCTCGTCGACCACGAGTCGTTCTTCGAGATCAAGCCTCTTTTCGCCGGCGAGCTCGTCGTGGGGTTCGGGCGCATCGAAGGTCGGTCCGTGGGCGTCGTGGCCAACAACAGCGCCATCCGCGGCGGGGTGCTCTTCAGCGACAGCGCCGACAAGGCCGCGCGCTTCATCTGGTGGTGCGACGCCTTCAACGTGCCGCTGGTCTACCTCGCTGACGTACCCGGCTTCATGATCGGCTCGCGCGTGGAGCGCGAGGGGATCATCCGGCACGGCGCGAAGATGATCACCGCCGTGTCCGAGGCGACCGTGCCGCAGGTGTCGGTGGTGCTGCGCAAGGCCTACGGCGCCGGGCTCTATGCCATGGCCGGCCCCGGGTTCGGGCCCGACGCGTGCCTCGCGCTGCCGACGGCGCGCATCGCCGTGATGGGGCCCGAGGCGGCCGTGAACGCCGTCTATGCCAACAAGATCGAGGCGATCGCCGACGACGCCGAGCGCGCGGAGTTCGTGGCCGCGCGGCGTACGGAGTACGAGGCCGACGTCGACCTGCTGCGCCTCGCGAGCGACCTCGTCATCGACGCGATCGTCGAGCCCGGCGACCTCCGCCGCGAGATCACCCTGCGCCTCGCCGCAGCCGCCGGCAAGGACCGCACCTTCACCACCCGCCGCCACGGAGTCCCCCCCGTCTGACCGTCACACCCCACCGCTGACCTGGGTGTCGTGGGGGATTCGACGCCGCTGAAACACCCACGACACCCAGGTCGCAGGTGGGGTGACCGACGTCAGTGGGGCTTGAGGACGATCTGGAGGCCGATGACGACCAGGCCGACGAGACCGCCGGTCGCGGCCGTCACGAGCCAGCGCCAGCCGGTGAGACCCGCGCGGCGACCGGCGACCGCGGCGATGACGACCAGGGTGACCACCGCGGTCCAGAGCACGACCGTGATCGTGCGGAGCGCATCCAGCGGGCTCAGCCAGCCGATCCCGAGCACGACGAGGGGCGGGATCGCCGACAGGAACCACGGGAGCTGGTCGCGGACGTGGTGCGACCACTCGGACCGGGTGAGCGGGCGGCGCAGCTCGGAGATCGCGTGCAGCACCTCGGCGAACAGGTGGGCGATCGCGAGAGCCAGCAGGGGCGCGAGGATCACGACCACGATGCCGAGGTAGGTCGCGAGCTCCTGCCAGCCGTCGTAGACGGCGAGCACCGACATGAGGACGACGGTGCCGTAGACCAGCCGGTCCAGGCGCAGCCGCCATCGTCCGACGGCGATGCCGATCTCCGACTCGGTGCTCACCGGGCCATCCTGGCCCGTCGAACCGTCGCCGTCCCGCATCGGGTACGGCCGGTGAGGTCCGATGGTCGTGACGGGCAGGTCGGGGGAGCCCTAGCCTGTGCCGCGGGACGCAGACGACCTGGACGACCTCGCGGGCGAAGGACGGCGATGACGACAGCACTCGACCTCTCGGTGGTCGACGGCGCGACCGTCCAGGAGTTCCGCACCCATGGCGCGACCGTCGTACGAGGGCTGTTCAGCCCCGGTGAGGTCGCGACCATCGAGCGCGGCATCGAGCGCAACCTTGCCGCGCCGAGCCCGCTGTTCCTCACCGCGAGCACCTCTGACGACCCGGGTCGCTTCGTCGAGGACTTCTGCAGCTGGCAGCGCATCCCGGAGTACGCCGACATCGCCTTCACCTCGCGCGCGGCCGACGTGGCGGGGGCGCTCATGGGCGCTCAGGAGGTACGGCTCTACCACGACCACCTGCTCGTCAAGGAGCCCGGAACCCGCCAGCCGACTCCCTGGCACCAGGACCAGCCCTACTACAACGTCGACGGCGTCATGAACGCCTCGATGTGGGCGCCGGTCGACCCGGTCGCGCCCGAGTCGACCCTGGAGTTCCTCGTCGGGTCTCACCGCTGGGGCTGGCGGATGCCGCGCACGTTCCTCGACGCACAGGCGATGTGGTTCCCCGAGGGTTCGCTGGAGGAGCTCCCCGACATCGAGGCGCACCGCGACGACCACGACATCCTGGGCTGGGCGCTCGAGCCGGGCGACGCCGTCTTCTTCCACATGCTCACGCTGCACCACGCCTACGGCGTGCCCGGCATCCATCGCCGTCGCGCGTTCTCGCTGCGCTTCCTGGGCGACGACGCCACGCACGCGCCGCGACCGTGGCGCACGAGCCCACCCTTCGCTGGCCTCGAGGCCGAGCTCCCCGCCGGTGCCCCCATGCATCACGCGCTCTTCCCCGTCCTGCGGACCCGCAACTGAGCCTCAGCCGCAGGATCGGACCCGCGCTGCTGCCCCAACTGCTGCTGAGAGCCGCGGTTCAGCAGCAGTGTCGGCAGCAGCGCGGGTCCTTCGGGTGCCAGTCAGGTCCAGAGGTCGGTCCAGCGGATCTCGAGGGCCTCGAGCATCCGACGTACGAGGGGGAGGCTGAGGCCGACGACGTTGCTGGGGTCGCCGTCGATGCGCTCGACGAAGGCACTGCCGATGCCGTCGAGGGTGAAGGCGCCGGCGACGCGCAGCGGCTCCCCGGTGGCGACGTAGGCCTCGATGCTCGAGTCGTCGAGATCGGCGAAGGTGACGTGCGTCGTGGCCACGTCGCTGCTCGTGCTGTCGTCGTCGGGCGTCGCTCCCAGCAGCACGACCGTGTGCCCGGTCCGCAGGTGCCCCGATCGTCCGCGCATCGCCTGCCAGCGACGGACCGCGTCGTCGGCGTCGGAGGGCTTGCCGAGCGCCCGCCCGTCGAGGTCGAGCACCGAGTCGCACCCGATGACCACGGCACCTGGAATCTCCTCGCGTACGAGGTCGGCGACGACCCGCGCCTTCGCGGTGGCGAGGGTCGACGCCACGTCGATCGGGTCGGTGCGGCCCTGCGCCGCGAGCGCAGCCTCGACTGTGGGCTCGTCGACGTCGCTGACGCGTACGACCGGCTCGATGCCCGCCGCGCGCAGCAGGCCGAGGCGCGCAGGCGATGCGGAGGCAAGGACGACGGTGCGCCGCAGCGCGGAGGAGGGCCCGGTCACATCGAGAACCGTGCCACGGACCACCCGCCCGAACTCCCTCAGGTCCTCGAGTTACTGCCGCAATCCATGATGTGGGCGGCCGGAACAAGGGATTCGGGCAGTAACTCCAGGACTTTGGGTGTCAGGGCGGTCGGGTCAGTGCGGGGCGAGGGAGGTGCGCCAGCCGCCGGTGGGCAGCGCGCCTCGGACCGAGCGACCAGGGGTGGCCCATGCCGAACGGGCCGGCGCGGGCGCGTCACCGTCGCCGCCTCCGGAGGCGGCGACGACTGCCACGAGGGCAGCCAGTTCGAGGGCGTCGGGAGCTCCGCGTACGACGCGGAGCAGCGGGCGCTCCGGTGCCGCCTCGGGCGCGGCGTCGGGAGGAGTGACGGCGTCGCTCACAGCGGGATGTTCCCGTGCTTCTTGGGCGGCAGGGTCGCGCGCTTGGTGCGCAGGGCGCGCAGCGCCCTTGTGATGTGGGCGCGGGTCTCGCTCGGTCGGATCACCGCGTCGATGTAGCCGCGCTCGGCCGCGATGTAGGGGTTGGCCAGCGTCTTCTCGTAGTCGGCGATGAGCGCGGCGCGGCGCGCCTCGGCGTCGTCGGACGACGCGAGCTCGCGGCGGTAGAGGATGTTGACCGCACCCTGCGCGCCCATGACGGCGATCTGCGCGGTGGGCCAGGCGAGGTTGACGTCGGCACCGAGGTGCTTGGAGCCCATGACGTCGTAGGCGCCGCCGTAGGCCTTGCGCGTGATGACGGTGACGAGCGGCACGGTTGCCTCGGCGTAGGCATAGATGAGCTTGGCGCCGCGACGGATGATGCCGTTCCACTCCTGGTCGGTGCCGGGAAGGAAGCCTGGCACGTCGACGAACGTGAGCACCGGGACGTTGAACGCGTCGCACGTGCGCACGAAGCGCGCGGCCTTCTCCGACGCCTCGATGTCGAGCGTTCCCGCGAACTGCATGGGCTGGTTGGCAACCACGCCGACCGAACGTCCTTCGACGCGGCCGAAACCGACGATGATGTTGGGCGCCCAGAGCGGCTGGATCTCGAGGAAGTCGCCGTCGTCGAGCACCGACTCGAGGACCGTGTGCATGTCGTAGGGCTGGTTGGGGGAGTCGGGCACGAGCGTGTCGAGCGCGAGATCGCTCTCGCCCGGCTCGAGGTCGGCCTCGACGTCGAAGGCGGGCGCCTCGTCGAGGTTGTTGCTCGGCAGGAACCCGAGCAGCGCCTTGACGAACTCCATGCCCTCGGCCTCGTCGGCCGACATCGCATGCGCCACACCGCTCTTGCTGTTGTGGGTGAGTGCGCCGCCGAGCTCGTCGAAGCCGACGTCCTCGCCCGTGACCGTCTTGATGACGTCGGGTCCGGTGATGAACATGTGCGACGTCTTGTCGATCATGATCGTGAAGTCGGTGATGGCGGGGGAGTAGACCGCGCCGCCGGCGCACGGGCCCATGATGAGCGAGATCTGCGGGATGACACCGGAGGAGAGCACGTTGCGGCGGAAGATCTCGCCGTACAGACCGAGCGAGACGACGCCCTCCTGGATGCGCGCGCCGCCGGAGTCGTTGATCCCGATCATGGGCACGCCGGTCTTCATGGCGAGGTCCATGATCTTGACGATCTTCTCGCCGTAGACCTCGCCGAGGCTGCCGCCGAAGATGGTGAAGTCCTGGGCGAACACGCAGACCTGACGGCCGTCGATCGTGCCGTAGCCGGTGACGACACCGTCGCCGTAGGGGCGGTTGTCGGGGAGGTCGAAGGCGTTGGAGCGGTGCCGGGCGAGGGCATCGAGCTCGACGAAGGACCCCTCGTCGAGCAGCTGGTCGATACGCTCCCGGGCCGTGCCCTTGCCGCGGGAGTGCTGCTTCTCGACCGACTTCTCCGACGCGGCATGCGCCGCCGCCTCGCGCCGGACCTCGAAGTCGGCGATCTTGCCAGCGGTCGTCTTCGGGTCGTCCTCGGGCGCTCCCGGGGTCTCGAGCTCTGCCGCTGCGGTCACCGCGGGTCACCCTCTCGTGGTCGTGCGGCCTGTCGGACCAGGCCTTCTCTCGTACCTTAGCCAGGTGACCGCCCCTGACTCAGCGCACCCGGAAGACCCGTCTGGTGATCCGCGGCACTGGCGCGACGACCTGCTCCAAGCGGCTCTCGACGCCGCGGGTGACGGGTCGTGGGGGCCGGTCGCCGTGCTCGGGTCGACCGGGTCGACCAATGCCGACGCGGCTGACCAGGTGCGCGAAGGTGCTCCCGAGGGTTTCACGATCGTCGCCGACGAGCAGACGCTCGGCCGCGGTCGCCTCGACCGCTCCTGGCACTCGCCCTGGGGCGCGGGTCTCGCGATGTCGCTCGTGCTGCGCCCGATCGCGCCGGAGTCCTCGTGGAGCTGGGTCCCGCTGCTGTCCGGGCTCGCCGTCGTCGAAGCGCTGGAGGCGCAGGATGTCACGTGCGCTCTCAAGTGGCCCAACGACGTCGTCGTCGACGGTGCCGCCCGAGACGGGAGTGCCGGCCCGCGCAAGCTCGGCGGGATCCTTGTCGAGAGGGTCGAGGGGGCTCTCGTCGTGGGGATCGGCGTCAACGTCGACCTGCGTGCCGACGAGCTCCCCGTCGCGCGGGCGACCTCGACGGTCCTCGAGGGGGTCCGCGTACGTCGAGAGCGTCTCGTCGTCGACATCGGTGTCGCCCTGCGTCGGCACTATCTGCTCTGGCAGCTCGCGTCGGGCGACGCCCGGCGCTCCGGAGTCTCGGACGCCTACGCCCGGCGGTGTCTCACGCTGGGTCGCGAGGTGCGGGCGCTGCTGCCCGGTGACCGGGTCGAGGAGGGCACGGCGTACGCCCTCGACGCCGATGGCCGCCTCCTGCTGCGGCGCCCTGACGGCAGCACGCACCCGGTCTCCGCCGGAGACATCGAGCACCTCCGCTGACGCACCCACCCGCCCTCGCAGCCCGTCGAGGGCGACCAAGGTGGTGATCTCGGGACAACAAGCGCAGCTGGACTGCCGTGGTCTTCCTTGAGGGAGGACGAGTGCAGCTGAACTGCAGGGGGACCCGGAATCGCGATCTTGGGCGGTGTGGGCGCCGGGTGGTGGTACGTCGTGCCACGATGCGGGGATGGCGTACCCGAAGAAGCTCCTGGCCGACGACGAGACGATCGTCTACGAGCTGCGGCCGCACTGGCGCGCGCTCATCGCTCCGATCCTGTGGTTCCTCGTCACGATCGGCGTGGGCGTGTTCCTGCTCGCCAAGCTGTCGGGCTCGGACAGCTCGATGGCACCGGCGGGGCGCTGGATCGTGGGCATCATCATGGTCGTCGCGCTCGTGACCCTCGTGCTGCGCCCGTTCATCTACTGGTATTCCACGCAGTACGTCTTCACCGACCACCGCATCATCGTGCGCACCGGTGTCGTCGCCCGCAAAGGTCGCGACATGCCGCTCTCGCGCGTCAACGACGTGTCCTTCTCGCACTCCTTCGTGGAGCGGTTCCTCAACTGCGGCACGCTGCAGGTCGAGTCGGCCGGCACCCAGGGCCAGCTCGTCATCCAGAGCGTCCCCAACGTCGAGCAGATCCAGCGCGACATCTACCGGCTGCACGACGAGGACGACATGCGTCGGCGCACCCAGTACGAGCAGCACCCCGGCACGCCGCCCGCACCCCAGCCTGGCGAGTGACCGACGAGGCGCGCGGGCGCCGCAGCGACGAGGTCGTCGACGACCTTGTCGACGTAGTGCTCGGTGCCCCGCGACGCCTCACCCGCGAGCAGGTCGCCGACGCCGCCGGTGTGCCCCTCGAGGACGCCCGGCGGCTCTGGCGCGCCATGGGATTCGCTGACGTCGGCGACGCTGTGGCGTTCACTGATGCGGACGTTGACGCGCTGCACCTCCTCGGCGCGCTGCTCGACCGTGGCGTGCTCGACCGCAGGACGGCGGTCGACGTCGCCCGCAGCCTGGGCCAGACAACGTCACGGCTCGCTGACTGGCAGGTCGGCACCTTCGGGCGGCTGCTGGTCGAACGCGGGTCGATCGATCCGCAGGACCCGCTGTCGGAGGAGTCCGCCGCGAGCATGTTCCGGGAGATGGACGTGCTGCTGCCAGTGCTCGAACGGTTGCTGGTGCACGGGTGGCGGCGGCAGCTCGCGGCAGCCATCGAGCGCGGCCTCGGCGACGCCGAGCGCGACGGCAACGTCGAGACCGGCCACCTCACGGTCGGTTTCGCCGACCAGGTGGGGTTCACCCGCCTCACCCGACGGCTGGAGGAGGACGAGCTCGCGGCCCTCGTCGAGCGATTCGAGTCGCGCTCGGCCGACGTCGTCGCCGCCGCCGGCGGCCGGCTCATCAAGACGCTGGGCGACGAGATCCTCTTCGTCGCCGCCGACGCGGGCGCCGCCGGCGAGGTCGCGTTGCGCCTCATCGAGGCACACGGCGACGACGAGACCGTGCCGCGCCTGCGCGTCGGCCTCGCGACCGGTGTCGTCGTATCGCGCCGCGGCGACGTGTTCGGTACGACGGTGAACCTGGCCAGCCGCCTCACCGCAGAGGCCCGGCCCGACTCGGTGCTGGTCGACGCGGCGACCGCCGAGGCGATCGGCGAGGTGCCCGGCCTGAGCCTGCGCGCGATGCTCCCGCGGGCCGTACGCGGCATCGGCCTGGTGCAGCCCTACGTCCTGGAGCGCGCCAGGCCCTGAGCCGGGCTGCTCACTGCCGCCGCACGCCGAGCTGCTTTCCCATCAGACGGGCCGGTGAAGCAGGGGAGCCGGATCGCCGGCAAGCGGCACTGCCGGGAAGCAGCCCTGCCGGGACGTCGTGGTCGCGTGACCGGGCACGGGCCGGAACCGGCCTGCCTCGTCCGGCCCATCTCCTCCGGCCCAGGCGTGCTCAGCAGCGGGCGCGGTGTCATCCGAACGGGTCAGCGGACCACCCGCTCGGGCGAACGACCCGAAGCGGTCCCTGCCGATACTGAACCGTGCGGGACGTGACGGACGTGGAGCCGGGGGTCGGACGCGCGGACGCATCAGCTGCGTCCGCCGCCGACCTCGGCTTCCGGCTGCGCTCGCTCATCGAGTTCGTGTCGCTGGTGTCGGCCGCCCGTGGCTACGCCGACCTGCTGCGGGTCATGGCGGCCGAGGGCCGCAAGGCGCTCGAGGCCTCGACGGTGTCGCTCTCCGTCTGGGAGCGCGACCGGGGCCGGATCCGCACCCTCGTCAACGACGGCGACATCGCGCCCGGCCAGGTGTACGAGCCCGCCGACGAGACCTACCTGCTCTCGGAGTTCCCGCTCGCCCGCAGGATGTTCGCCGAGGGCATCGGCTATGTGCAGCACCTCGACGAGGTCTCGGAGGGCGAGGACGGAGTACGCCGGATCCTCGAGGCCGAGGGCAAGCACTGCGCGCTGGCGGTGCCGATCATGTACGAGGGACGGGTGTGGGGTGAGCTCTGGGCGACCCGCACCGCAGACCAGCCGTCGTTCTCCTCGGACGACCTCGACTTCGCCCGCGTCGTGTCCTCCCAGGTCGGGGCTGGCATCGCCCAGGCTGAGCACCTGGCACGTGTCGAGCGCCTCGCCTATACCGACGACCTCACCGGTCTGGCCAACCGCCGTGCCTTCGAGGACCGCCTCGACGAGGCCCTCTCGTTGCACCGCTCGGCCGGTCTCTCGGTGGGCATGGTCGTCGTCGACGTCAACGGGCTCAAGAAGATCAACGACCGGCACGGCCACGTCGCGGGCGACTCCTCCCTGCTGACCTTCGCGAGCGAGCTCGCCGCCTCGGCGTCGTCGCTGCCCGACGCGCTCGCTGCGCGACTCGGCGGAGACGAGTTCTGCGTCCTGGTCCAGGGCTCGACGGGTGACGCCGTCGTGGCGCTCGCGCACGACATCTGCCGGCGTGCCGCGATGGTCCTCGACGAGGGCGTCGCCTGCGGTGTCGCCACGACCGACGACCTCCCCGCGGTGTCGGTCACCCCGTCGCGGTTCCTTCGGGCAGCCGATGCGGCGCAGTACCGCGCCAAGCGGGCCCGGCTGCACGGACCGGTCGTCGCCGGGCGTACAGCTGTGACCGCGGACGCGGGGGACGACTCGGAGAACCCGGAGCGGCGGCACTTCCGCGGGCGTGGTGCCCTGGGACCCGGACCGGTGCTCGACGAGCTCCTCATGCGCCTCGACGCGGTGGCAGAGGGCGATCTGCTGAAGCGGCTCGTCGTCGTGACCGAGACGATCGCTGAGAGCGTCGACGCGTCGAGCTGGTTCGTCTCACGCATGGCTGCGGGCTCCAAGACGGTCGTCACCCAAGCGTCGGCGGTCGCCCGGGGGGTCGAGGGCGCCGACTATTTCGTGCTCGACGAGTACATGGTCGACGACTATCCCGCGACCTACGCTGCGCTCACGGGTCACCACGTCGTCGTCGACGTCGACGACCCGCGCAGCGACCCGGCAGAGACGTCGCTGCTCATGCTCGCCGGCCAGTCCGAGATGCTCATGACCGGCGCTGCTGACGGCGAGGGCAACCACTGGGTCGTGGAGATCCTCGGCGACGACCTCTCTGCGCCCGTTCGGCCCTACGTCTCGGCTCTGCGTGCAGGCGTCGCGCTGGCCGTGCGCCGCTGATCGCTGTCGCGTCCGTTGTCCCGATGGGCCCCCGCGCGACCTATCCTGACGGCATGAACCCAGGCCACCCGAACCGCATCCTGGTGGCCGAGGACGACACCGACATCAGCGAGCCGCTCGTGCGCGCGCTGTCCCGCGAGGGCTACGACGTCACCCTGGTCACCGACGGTCCGACCGCCCTGACGTCGGCGCTGTCGGGATCCTCCGACCTGCTCGTGCTCGACCTGGGGCTCCCCGGCATGGACGGTCTCGACGTCTGCCGGTCGCTGCGCGGGCGCGGCAGCACGCTCCCGGTGCTCGTGCTCACCGCGCGGACCGACGTACCCGACCTGGTCGTCGGTCTCGACGCGGGCGCCGACGACTACGTCGGCAAGCCGTTCCGCATCGCAGAGCTGCTCGCCCGGGTGCGCGCCCAGCTGCGCCGTGCCGGCCTGCCCGAGCCGGACGCCTACGCCGTCGGGGAGATCACGCTCGACGTGCCGTCGCGGCGCGTGACGGTCGACGGTGTCGAGGCCGCGCTGACGCCGAAGGAGTACGACCTGCTGCTCATGCTCATGCGCCGTGCGGGCACGGTTGTCGGTCGCGACGAGCTCATGCGGGAGGTCTGGCAGACCGAGTGGCTGGGTGCGACGAAGACCCTCGACATGCATGTCTCGACGCTGCGACGCAAGCTCGGCGCTGCCGGATCGCGCATCACCACCGTCCGCGGGGTCGGGTTCCGCCTCGACAAGGCGGTGTGACGTGCGCCGGCGCCTGCTGACCCTCGTGTTCTCCACGACCCTGCTCGCGCTGACGATCCTCGGTGTGGTGCTCGTCGTGGTGATCTGGGCCGCGATGGGCTCCGCGATGCAGAACCGGGCGGGCGACACCGCCCGCGTCGCGGCGGCCGGTCTCGAGGAGCTGGTCGAGGCGCACGGCACGATCACCGAGGACACCCTGCGTGGCTATGTCCGCGACGAGGCCTGGCTGCTCGCCACACTGCCGGACGGGTCGACGTTGTCCACCGGGGCCGCGCCGACCGGCTCGGTCTTCTACGGCCGCGACACCCAGATCACGCCTGCCGGCACCTCGGTCACGGTCGAGGCCAAGATCCCGCTCGAGGTCAACGTCAAGCTGGTGCGTTCCCAAGGCTTCGTGGTCATCGCGCTGTCGGTGCTCGCCCTCGGCGTCTCGATGGTCATCGCGCTGTTCTACGCCCGTCGTCTCACGCGCCCGCTCGAGGACTTCGCTGAGGCAGCGGGCCGGCTGGCCACCGGCGACCGACGCCAGGTGTCGCGTCGATACGGCATCGCCGAGCTCGACGCGGTCGCCGACGTGCTCGACCAGGGCGCGTCGAACTTCAACGACCTCCTCGAGAGCGAGCGTCGCGTCACGGCCGAGACGAGCCACCAACTGCGGACCCCGCTCACGGCACTGTCGTTGCGGCTCGAGGAGATCCTGGCCTCCGACGACCTCGACGTCGTGCATGCCGAGGCCACTGCGGCGCTCGGGCAGGTCGAGCGGCTCTCCGGTGTCGTCGACGACGTCGTGTCCGTGAGCCGCGGCTTTCCGCTCGGCCCGCAGTCGCGCTACGCCCTCGACGCACTTGTCGAGAGCCAGGTGCTCGAGTGGACGCCGACCTTCCAGGCGGTCGGTCGCGATCTCCGGTCGCAGGGGTTGTCGAGGCTCGAGATCGACGGCGCCTTCGGCGCGCAGTCCCAAGCGCTGGGGACCCTGATCGAGAACGCCCTGCAGCACGGCGCCGGTCGCACGACCGTCCGCGTGCGCGGCTCGGGAACCTGGGCAGTCATCGAGGTGAGCGACGAGGGGTCCGGGGTCGCGACGGAGGTCGAGCCGCACGTCTTCGAGCGCAACGTCAGCGGCGGGAACTCCTCCGGTCTCGGGCTCGCGCTGGCACGCACCCTCGTCTCTGCCGACGGCGGCCGGCTCGAGCTGCTGTCGGCACGCCCGGCCGTCTTCGCTATTTTCCTCCCGGCGATCCAGGTCTCCGACGCGGTGGCGGCGGAGCCCCCGCTGCGAGACGTGGCCCGTGCCGAGACGCCACCCGAGCGGACGCCCGAGTCCTCGCGGCCGGCCATCGCTCGGCCGGACGGGGCTCGGCCGGACGGTGCTCGGCCGTACGGTGCTCGGCCGGACGGTGCTCAGCCGTAGTTCGCTCAAGCGACGGTGGAGATGGCGGCCTCCTCGGCTGCGTCGGTGTCCTCGGGGAAGACCCAGCGCCGGTAGGACCAGAAGCGGAACAGCGTGCCGAGCCCCAGGCCGATCACGTTGGCGCTGATGTTGTCGGCGATGGGGCCGCGAAGGTTCAGCGCGTAGTGCGAGAACCACAGGCAGCCGACGGAGATGCCCAGGCCGACCGCGTTGAGCACGATGAACAGCAGGTACTCGCGGTGGAAGCTGGTGCGGCCGCGGTGGCGGAACGTCCAGTAGCGGTTTCCGAAGTAGGCGACCGTCGCGGCGACCGTGACGCTGATCGCCTTTGCGGTGAGCGGTTTGTCGTACATCGGGCCCTCGCCGCCGGCGAAACGCAGCAGGTTGAACAGCCCGACGTCGACCACCAGGGCGACCAGACCCACCGCGCCGAACTTGGCCACCTCGTGGATCAGGTGGTCGGCCTGACGGTAGAGGCCACGCACGAGGCCGGCGGGTCGGCGGGACGTGTCAGGCACCGCAGGAGTCTACCTGGCGTGGGTCGACCCGCCTGCCCGTCGGCCGGCACCGTGGAAGGTAGCCTCGGCGCACCCGAGATCCGGGTGGTGCAGCCTGGCCGAGCGCGCCCACCCGGCGCGACGACCGGTGGAGGGAGGACGACGTGGACCTGCGTCTGTCAGACGAGCTCGAGGCCCTGAGGGTCACGGTGGAGGCGTTCGCGCACGACGAGGTGGCGCCGGTCATCGGTGAGCACTACGCCCGCGGTGAGTTCCCGTACGACCTCGTGGCCAGCATGGGCCGCATGGGCCTGTTCGGTCTGCCGTTCCCCGAGGAGTACGGCGGCATGGGCGGTGACTACGTCGCGCTCTGCGTCGCCATCGAGGAGCTCGCGCGGGTCGACTCGTCGGTCGCCATCACTCTGGAGGCTGCGGTGTCGCTCGGTGCGATGCCGATCTTCCGCTTCGGCACCGAGGAGCAGAAGCGCGAGTGGCTGCCCCGACTCACGAGCGGCGAGATGGTCGCGGCCTTCGGCCTGACCGAGCCCGGGGGCGGCACCGACGCCGGTGCGACGAGGACCACGGCGGTGCTCGATGGCGACGAGTGGGTCATCAACGGCACGAAGGCGTTCATCACCAACTCGGGCACGGCGATCACGGGGTTCGTCACGGTCACGGCCGTCACCGGGACCCAGGCCGACGGGCGCAAGGAGATCAGCGCGATCCTCGTGCCGAGCGGCACGCCCGGACTCACGGTGGCGCCGTCGTATCGCAAGGTCGGCTGGGACGCGTCCGACACGCACGAGCTCTCGCTCGTCGACGTCCGGGTGCCCTCGGCCAACCTCGTGGGGGAGCGCGGTCGCGGCTATGCGCAGTTCCTGCAGATCCTCGACGAGGGCCGCATCGCCATCGCCGCCCTCGCGACCGGACTGGCGCAGGGCTGCGTCGACGAGTCGGTGCGCTACGCCGCCCAGCGCGAGGCATTCGGGCGCCCGATCGGTGCCAACCAGGCGGTGCAGTTCCTCGTCGCCGACATGGAGGTGCGTGCGCACACGTCACGCCTCGCCTGGCGAGATGCGGCCTCCCGGATGGCAGCTGGCCTGCCCTTCAAACGTGAGGCGGCGATCGCCAAGCTGCACGCGTCGGAGGCGGCGATGGACAACGCGCGCTGGGCTACCCAGGTGCACGGTGGCTACGGCTTCATGCTCGAGTTCCCGGTGGGACGGTTCTATCGCGACGCGAAGATTCTCGAGATCGGCGAAGGTACTTCGGAGGTGCAACGCATGCTCATCGCCCGCGAGCTCGGGATGACAGGCGCATGACCGGCTACTCCGTACGCCGCGGTCCTGACGCGGAAGTCCCTGCGCTGGAACGGATCACGCTGTCGTCACCCGACGGCGTCGAGGTGGCGTTCGTGCCTCGCGGCGGGATGGTCGGCACCTCGATGACCCTCGACGGCACGGAGCTGCTGGCGCGCCGGGGAGGGCTGCCCGACTACCTCGACCATGCATCGACCTTTGGCATCCCGATCCTCGCGCCGTGGGCGAATCGTCTCGCCGACGGCCATCAGCAGGTCGGCGACGTCGCCTGGGACGTCGCGCCCGGAGACGCTCACGTGCACCTCGACGAATTCGGCCAGCCGATCCACGGGCTGCTCGCGGGCGCCCAGGAGTGGGAGGTCGAGGACGTCTCGGCAAGCGGCGACGTCGCGCGCCTCGTGGCACGGCTGCGGTTCGGCGGCCACCTCGACCGGTTCGCCTCGTTCCCGTTCGCGCACGACCTCGTCGTCGAGGTCGAGCTGCGCGGGCGCACCCTGCGGATCTCGACCTCGCTCACCCCGACCGGTGACCACCCGGTGCCGGTGGCCTTCGGGTGGCACCCGTGGGTCGCGTTCCCCGACGTACCCCGCGCCGAGTGGGACCTCGACGTCCCGTTCGTCCGTCGGGCCACCCTCGGGCCGACCAACATCCCGACGGGCGAGGTGCTCGACGCGCCGGTGCCGGTGGGCG
>JANMBJ010000378.1:0-2461 GCA_031360335.1 Candidatus Nanopelagicales bacterium | reverse complement strand
GCTGTGGCGGGGGCTGAGCCTGCTGCGCATCCTGGCCTTGGCGTGGTCGGGCGCCCTCGCCGTCTGGATCCACGTCGCCGGCGACTACGCACATCCGGAGCGCACCTGGATCGTCATCGCCGCGATGGCCGGGTGGACCGTGGTCATCACCCGGGCGCAACGGACTCCCGCCGGCCGCACCTGGCCGTGGCTGGGCGCCGACCTCGTCGTGGCGGTCGCGGTTCTCGTGGCCACGACCACAGCCGACACTCCGATGCTCGTCTCCGAGCGCTCGCTCCCCGTGCTCTGGGCTGCGGTGCCTGCGCTGGCCGCGGCTCTCGCCCACGGCCTCACCGCGGGACTGGCGAGCGCCGCGATCATCGTGGCCACGACCGCGCTGGTACGCGGCGCCGTCACCGGCACGGTGGTGGCCAACGGCGTGCTGCTCGTGTTCTCCGTGGTGGTGCTCGGCTGGGTCGCCGATCTGGCGAGATCGGCTGAGCGCGAGAGGATCCTGGCCGAAGAGGTGCGAGCGCGCGATGCCGAGCGCCGCCGGATCGGGCGCACCGTGCACGACGGCGTGCTGCAGGTGCTGGCCCAGGTCGCGCACCGCGCTCCGGAGCTCGGCCGCGACGGACAGTCGCTGGCCGCGGCGGCCGCGGAGCAGGAGATCGCCCTGCGGCGCCTGGTCGCGGGTGACGAGACGGGAGTCGTGGGTGGCGAGGTCGATCTCGCCGCACTCGTCGCAACCCTTGCAGCAGCAGGTGTCACCGTGTCACCGCCGGCCGGCCCGGTCATGGTGAGCGCCGACCTCGGGCACGAGCTCGACGCCGCCGTGCGCGCGGCACTCGACAACGTGCGACGCCACGCGCCCGGCGCGCACGCCTGGGTGCTGCTCGAGGACGACATCGACGAGGTGCGCGTGGTGGTGCGCGATGACGGACCCG
This sequence comes from Candidatus Nanopelagicales bacterium, assembly GCA_031360335.1. GTDB lineage: Bacteria > Actinomycetota > Actinomycetes > S36-B12 > CAIYMF01 > Longivirga. The sequence continues at coordinate 1,535 of JANMBJ010000378.1, read as the reverse complement.
GTTTCGAGCCGTCGCGGCTCGACGAGGCACGGTCCGAGGGGCGGCTCGGGGTGTCGGAGTCGATCTGCGGTCGCCTGCGCGATGTCGGCGGGACCGCGAGCGTACGGTCGACACCCGGAGCTGGCGTCGTCGTCGAGCTCGTGGCACCGAGGAGCCGTTGTGACTGAGCGGGCGCGATGGCGGGTGCTCGTCGTCGACGATCATCCGATGTGGCGTGACTCGCTGACCCGCGACCTCACCGACGCCGGGCACGAGGTCGTCGCCAGCCTCGACCGCGGCACCTCCGTGGGACCGGTCGCCGCGGCGACCCGCCCCGATGTGGCTCTCGTCGACCTCCAGCTGCCCGATCGTCCGGGGGTCGACGTCGTGGCCGACCTCGCGACGTTGGCCGAGCCGCCGGCCATCCTCGTGCTCTCCGCCAGCGGCGAGCGCGCCGACGTGCTGGCCGCGGTACGAGCCGGCGCCAGCGGATATCTCACGAAGTCGGCTACGCGCGACGAGCTGCTGGCCGCAGTCGACGAGACGGCGCGCGGTGAAGCCGTCTTCTCGCCTGGGCTCGCTGCGCTCGTCCTGGGTGAGCTCCGACGCGCGGGTCGTGACGGCGCGACGCCCGAGGTCGAGCTCACCGCCCGCGAGATCGAGGTGCTGCGTCTCGTGGCGACCGGGATGTCCTACCGCGACATCGCCGACAGCCTCGTCATCAGCCACCGTACGGTGCAGAACCACGTGCAGTCGACGCTGCGCAAGCTGCACCTGCACAACCGCGTACAGCTCGCGCGCTATGCCCTCGAGCAAGGCCTCGACGACCCGCGCTAGCCACACGACCGACCGTGGACGACCGTGGCGACCGCATCGACAACGTCACCGCGGTCTATAGCCCGCGCTGACGCTATCGGTGACGGTGGCCGCGCCATCGTGCCTCGGATCCGTCACCTCCAGGGAGGCGCGCTGCCGTGCGGATCACCGGTGACCATCAGGTGCCGGAAGGCGCGGCGGCGGGCGATACCGCCCGCGAGCCACATCGCGGGGATCACGAACAGCAGCGCGTGGAACCCGAACACCATCACGAGGGTCACGACGAGGCCGAACACCAGCGGGGCGACCGGGAAGGGAAGCCCGCGCCGGTGCCGGTTCAGGCGCGGCCCACGACGGGCCGTGGCCATGTCCCAGCCGGGAGGCGCGTGACGTCGCGACCCATCCGCACCCATCGGTCGCACCGACCCGCGTCGAGGCAGGTCGGCGAAGAGCGGGTCGAGGTCGTGGACGTAGGTCGCCTCCGACGCTGCCGTCATGCGCAGGTCGAACTCGGCCTGGTCGAGCCGGCCTTCGGCGAAGTGGTCCGACAGTGCCAGCACGGCCTCGTTGCGGTCCTGGTCGCTCGCGCGCATCAGCGGCTCGCCGTTCACGACTCCGACTCCGTGGCGTCGTCGTCGGCGAGCAGGCGATAGAGGTCGCGGCGTGCCTGCGAGAGTACCTTGCGCGCCCCGGCCACCTGGTCCGGCGACCCCGTCGTCACGACCTGCACGGCGGCGGCA
>JANMBJ010000359.1:0-1757 GCA_031360335.1 Candidatus Nanopelagicales bacterium | reverse complement strand
ACCCGGTGCGTTGGGCGTTCCCCGACGCGCCCGGCCCGGCTGGTCTGGTGGCCGACCGCCCCTACTTCGATCGGACGCCGTACGTGGAGCGCGGCGAGGACGGCACGGCGTCCTACGTCGAGCACCACCGCACCCTCGGCGACACGGTGCGGGCGCTGGTGGCTGCCGGCCTGGTCGTCATCGACCTCGTCGAGCCCGAGTGGCCCGAGCGCAACGACGCGGTGTGGGGTGGCTGGTCGCCCTTGCGCGGCCGGATCCTGCCCGGCACGGCCATCTGGGTGTCGATCAGGATCTGACCCGGCCCCGTTCGCCGCGCGGGCGGGTCGTGAGGAGATCGAGAGCGATTCGTGCGCCGCGATGAACGCCCAGATGGATCACTGCGGCTGAGGCCCGACCCCGGCCAGGGTCGATGGCTCTGGAGTGATGCACGGAGCCGTGTCGATGCTCGTGGTGGGCGTCGTCTCGGCCGGGATCGTGTCAGCCCCCACCCCATTGCCTGCGCGCCCCGATCGTGATCGGTCAGCAGCCGCGACCACCTCGGCGTCGGCACCCGCGGCGTCGCTGGCACGGACCTGCGGTGCTGAGCCGACGGACGCTGCCGGATGGCAACGAATGTGGGATTCGCAGACGGGCACCTGGTCAGGTGGCGACGGTGCCTCGAGCACGCGCCTGCCCGACGGCCGGCTGCTCTGGCTCTTCGATGACACCTACTTGGGCGGCGTCGACACGTCGGGCCGCCGCGCCGCCGGAACCCGCCTGGTGCGCAACAGCATCGCGGTGACCGACGGCACCTGTGTCGACCTGCTCCCCACCGCCGACGACGCCCTTCCCGGTCGGGTCGGGACCTGGCTCTGGCCGACCCACGCGGTCGTGACGGGCACGTCCGGGACCCCGGCCCGGCTCGTGGTCTTCGCCCAACGGATCACCCGCACCGGCGCTGGCTCATGGGGGTTCCGCCGTACCGGGACGGCTGTCGTGTCGCTCACGGTGCCGGCTCGAGGTGCCCCGGTCGTGGGCGCTGTCCGCGACCTACCGTCGTCCGACGTGCTCTGGGGTGCCGCGACCCTCACCGAAGGCGCCACCACCTGGATCTACGGGACCCGTGGCTCGTCGTCACCGTTGGTCTTCGGTCGAGACCTGCTGCTCGCTCAGGCACCTACCGCGACCGCGGGAGACGAGCGCACCTGGACCTACCGCACGTCGCACGGCTGGTCATCGGGTGCGAGCAGCGCGGCCGTCGTGCGACCCGCCCGCGAGGGCGTCTCGACCGTGCCCTCGGTCACACGGGTGGGCAGGTCGTACGTCGTGGTCACCAAGCCGGACGAGTTCCTGGGCGACGACGTCGTCGCCCTCACGGCACCCCATCCCTGGGGTCCGTGGGTCGAGCACGCGCTGTTCCGAGCATCCTCGACGCCCACGGAGCTGCGGTATTCGCCGTGCCTGGTGACCGCGCATAGCGGCCGCACCGCCGTCGTGGTGGTCAGCCGGACATCGACGTCGTTCGACCTGCTGGCACGGGACGCCTGGCGTGCTCATCCGACGTTCACGGACGTCCGGCTCCCCGGGTGACCTCAGACGTCGTCGTCGGAGCGCCGGAGCAGCAGGATGCCGGGTACGAGCAGCACCAGCCCGCCCACGAGCGATACGACGGGCAGGATGTTGGCGACGAGATTGAGCTTGCTGGAGTTGGTCTTGGCCTCGGCAACAGAGTCGGCCACCTCTTGGTCGGTGAAACCGATGGTGCCGTCGAGCAGCAC
>JANMBJ010000288.1:0-2817 GCA_031360335.1 Candidatus Nanopelagicales bacterium | reverse complement strand
GCAGCTCGGAGCCGTCGGCGGTCAGTGCTCTGAGCGCAGCCTCACCCAGTCCCGGGGGTAGCAGCTCTCCATCGTCTACCACCTCCGCCGTCGCCAGCCCGTCCACCCCTCCTGCGCCGGCGCCGTCGACACCAACCCCCGCGCCAGTCGCTACCGCGACCGTTCCCGGCCTCACCTCGATGACGGTGGCCTCGGCCGCGTCGGCGCTCGAGAAGCGCGGGCTCAAGCTCGGCTCGGTGAGCCGTGGCCACTCAGGCCGGGGCGCAGGTCAGGTCTTCTCTCAGTCGGTCGCCACAGGCGCCCACGTCAAGCGCGGCACCCGCGTCAACGTCACCGCCGACGACGGCACAGTCCAGGTGCCCTCGGTGGTTGGGATGTCCGCAGCAGCGGCGGCCGGCAAGCTCAGGCGAGCCGGCTTCACCCCTAGCGTGGTCCGGTCCACCGGAGGATCGCAGCCCGTCGGCTTCGTGAAGTCGCAGTCGCCCAGCGGCGGCTGGAGGGCGCCCGGTTCCGTGGTGAGGATCAACGTCGTCAGCAGTTCCGATCCCGTACCCGTCTACTAAGGCACAGGAGTTCTCATGAGGACGTGTCCGAACCTCACGCGCGGCAGGACCCGTTGGTTGCTCGGTCTGCCTGTGGCCGCCCTGGCACTGACATCTGTGGCTCCTACGACCGCGTCCGCTGTTGCCGGCTCGCCGGTGCCACGGCTGCTGCAGGCATCCGTCGCGTCTGCTGTTCCTGCGGCCGGCCAGACGGTGACGACCGCCGCTGCTCCGAAGTACGCCTCACCTGCCATGGTGCTTCGCACTCTGATGACCACGCAAGCCGCGACGAAGATGGTGTGGGGAAGCAAAGCCACGGCACAAGGGGTGAAGACCGTGTCCCACACTGAACGTCTAGTAATTCCGAACTACTTGACGGAGCAGTACACCAGCCACGGGTTCGTCTACCACCTGGCTACGCCACGACCCCTGCCGCAGCCACGTCTCGTGGGCGTCTGGGACGATGGAACAGGGTACGCCGCCAGTCAGGACTTGCAAGGCACCGTATACAGAAACGCCGGTCGCACGTGCCAGTCGAAAACCACCTTCAGGGTGTCGTCCACGTCGCCCGTGCGCGGCGTCATCTGGAGTTGCACGCTCAAACTCGGCAAAGTCAAGTACACCACCAGATATGCGCAGCTGCGGGCCAACTCCGCACTGGTCTTCGCTGAGTGCTGGGCACGCTACCCCAGGACCACTGCCGCGACGCTCAACGTCTGCGCGATCAAGCTCGCGATTGCACAGCACGCCAAGACGAAGTCGCTGTTCGCATCCGCGCCGTACCAGCTCGCGATGCCGCCTGCCAAGGCCTTCACCTGGGACATGGCCACGGTGACGTGCGCGGCGCTGCCCTGCGTGGCGGACGGCACGCTGACGACGTACGCCTACAACAAGTTCTCCGTCACTCCTGCAGGTCTCAAGGTCACCCGGCTCAGCGGCGCCACGCTGCGCTTCACCCTCATCGCCGTACCCGCAACTACGAAGAAGTTCACCGTCGTGGTGAGTGCCCCCTACAACTATGCACCGCCGACCAGGCTAACGGTGACGGTGATCCCAACGACTTTGGTGGCCGGGGCCACGGCGTCGAGCTGGCAGTCGCAGGTGTACGGAGAGGCTGACTCGCCGGGCACGCCGTGCTCGGCGTCAAAGGCCGGTCACACCGGGACGCTTTTCTGGTGCCACGCCACACTGGTCCCGGTCAACACCGGGACGAGCAGCTTCACCGCGGTTCAAGCCTACGCAGACAGCAACCCGAACAACGCCGCGTCGACAGGGCTGGGACTCATCGCGTACGCCACAGACGGTTCAGGGAAGCCCGTCATCTGGTTCTGGCCCAACCACAACGGGCCATACACGGAGACGGTCCACTACCGGCTCAAGAACACAGCGCTCGGCATCTTCAGCGGCTGGGCAGACATGTCGGTGACCTTCGATCACAACCCCAACTTCGCGTAGGACGCGGGGCCCTGCAACGCCTGAAGCGTCGACCCTCCTGCGGCTCACCACGATTGAGGCACGGCTGCGATGGCCCGTGCACAGGCGCACACCCGTTCGGATCGACCATCAGTCGCAGCGCGACTGTTGTTCCGACCGGTCGAGTCGGCCCTCGCTCGCCTCGCATCAGGGGATCATCAGCGCTGTGTCAGGGCCTGAAGCGAGAGTCGTCCCAGACGGGAAGAAAGCGCCATTCCTGGAGCACGCGGTCGCGCTCGAGTTCCTGCATTTCGGGATGAGCGCTGGTCCCTGACCCGCATACTCCGTACACGAACCAGGTTGGGGGTGCCGAGGTGAGCGACCACGCAGCCGTTGCGGCAGCCTTGGCCGAGTCCGTCGCTGATGTCGGGCGCCTCGCCACCACCGATCCTTTCCGCGTACGAGCGCTGCTGTCTGACACTCTCGGCGCGGGGGCGCGGGCGAACCGTGCGGAGATCGACGCCGTGGTGATGGGTGTCGAGGAGGGTGTGCCTGCAGCTCTCATCGGCCGCCGACGCGGGCCTGGCGGCGCGACGGACGTGGAACTGCTCTCACGGCTGGAAGCCCGTGGGCTCGACCCCGCGATGAGCCAGTTCGCGTTGGGCGCGTGGGGGGCAGCCATGGCCGCCGAGACGTCTGTGCCCAACCCGCTGACCGAGCCTGTGCCCACCGACTCGAACCCGGACGGCATCAGGGCGGGGCAGCTCGTCGGCCGATCGCAGTCCGAACCGCGTTCCGAGACCGTTCCTCAGACTCGTTCCCAGTCCCCGGTGATCGCGGGCTCCACTCCGCCCGCGATCGA
>JANMBJ010000266.1:0-18863 GCA_031360335.1 Candidatus Nanopelagicales bacterium | reverse complement strand
GCCCTCAGGACCGGCAGTACGAACTCGAAAGCCGCGTGACCGTAGAGAGCCCACCACGACTCAGCGTCGGCCCGGTGCGGGTCGACGAGTTGTCAAAGCCACAAGGGGCGAGCCAGGACGTTGACCGCTGCCAGGGCTTCGAAGCCGACTACTCCGGACACCGTCAGGGACCCCGAGCCGCTTCCACGTCGTTCGGCACGTCGACATGACATCCGACATCGCTGGTCTCCTTGATTCAGTACCTTCGTTATGGCACCGCTGAACTCGTCCCGCTGCTCCCGACGTCGGACCATCAGCGTGGTCTTCCATACGCCGATCGTCCTGATGAGGGTCACGCCCTGTCAGGACAGACAGGCACGAGGGTCATCTCGGCCGTCGGGCTCCCAGGACGCCGACAGCGACGCCGGTGAGGATGAGCACCGAGGAGAGGCCGACGCGCAGGGTGAGCGCCTCACCCAGCAACAGGAGCCCGGCCGTCGCCGCGATGGGCGGCGGCGCCATCTGGACGATGCCGGACTGCACCCGGGTGAGCGACGGGAGCACGGAGTACCAGAGCGCATAGCCCAGCCCGGAGGCGACCGCGCCGGAGAGCAGCGCGAGCCCTAGACCCCGTCCGTCGACATGGACCGACCCGGGTCGTACGACGACGAATGCCACCTCGAACGCCAGCGCCAGCGGCAGGCTCACCACGAAGTTGCGCGCCGAGCTGACCAGCGGGTCACCGCCGGCTCGACCGGCCAGGGTGTAGCCGGCCCAGGCGCAGCCCGCCACCACCATGAGGGCCGCACCCCAGGGGTCGGGCGCCGAGACGCCGGGTGCCACCAGCGCGACCAGTCCGACGAAGGCGAGTGCCAGACCGGTCCAGCCGCTGCGCCCCGGGCGCTCCCCGCGGCGGATCGCGGTGGCGTACATGACGGTCTGGACCGTCCCGAACAGGATCAGGGCTCCGGTCGCGGCGCCGATGCGCAGATAGGCCAGGGAGAACGCCGATGCGTAGAGGAAGAGGAACGTGGCCGAGCGCCAGGGGACCGGGCGTGCGGCGCGGGCCGCAGCCGCCCGACCGGTGATCAGCACGATCGTGGCGAGCACGAGCGCGCCGGACGTGAGGCGGATCGCGGTGTAGGTCGCTGGGTCGATGCTGTCGGCGTCGAGCGCGGCCCTCGTGATGATGGAGTTGGCGGCGAAGGCCACCATCGCCAGCACCGCACCTGCGTAGGTGACCCAGGCAGGCCGCGACCGTCGAGCCTCAGCGAGCTCGGCCGGCATGCCCGTCACCACTCGCTCGGGGCTATTGCGGGTCGGCGGGGTGCGGTGCGAACGGGGCGAGGGCGCCCAGGCGCGCCTCGGGGGTGCGCATCTTCGACGCGACCGAGCGGGCGGCCGTCAGGGTGGCGACGCGCGCCTCGCAGTGCGACTCCAGGACGTCAAACGCGGGCTGGCCCATGAGCGCCACGAGGGTCGAGCGCTCGCTGACGTAGACCGGCTCGCTGGCGATGTGCGCCTCGGTCGAGCCGCTGCAGTACCAGTCGAGGTCATGGCCACCCGGACCCCACCCGCGCCGGTCATATTCCCCGATCGAGATGAGCAGGATCTCCGTGCCGTCCGTGCGCGTGATGTGCTCGAACTGTCGTCGCACCGGCAGCTGCCAGCAGACGTCAGGCTTCACATCGACGTAGTCCATGCCGATGCGCCCGGCGAGCTGGTGCAGCGCGCAGCCCGCGCCGCCAGCGAAGCCGTCGCGGTTGAGGAAGACGCAGGCGCCGTCGACGACACGTGTCTTGCGCTGGCCCTCCTCGTCCTTCTCGACGACCCCGTCCTTGCGGCCGGTCTTGGCGTACTGCCACGTCGCGTCGTCGAGGAGGTCGGCGTACTTCTTGGTCTTCTTCTCGTCGTCCTTGTCCGAGAAATGCGCACCGAGCACGCAGCAGCCGTCGTCGGGCTTGTTGCGGTCGATGCCGTGGCAGCCGCGGCCATAGATGCAGGTCCAGCGGCTGGTGAGCCAGGTCAGGTCGCACCGATAGGCCTGGTCGGCATCCGTGGGATCGGGGAACTCCACGAACGCACGCGGGAAGTCGAGCGGCACCTCACCCCGTCGGGTCAGCGCGATGTCGACGGACGTGGTCGTGGTCGGCTCCGCCGCAGTCTCGTGCGGCCCCCTCGACGACTTCGCGGATCGCTTCGCCTTCTTCGCATCAGCCACCGCATCACCCTAGAGCCTGGGTACGCCGGGCCTACTGCCCCCTCGCACACCGGTGCCGGGGCAGCACCGGTGCCCGGCCGCACCCCGTAGGCTCGTGGTGTGCGCCTAGGAGTCCTCGACGTCGGATCCAACACCGTCCACCTGCTGGTGGTCGATGCGCACCACGGTGCCGCCCCGCTGCCCGCGCACTCGCACAAGACCGAGCTGCGCCTCGCCGAGCACATCGTCGACGGCGAGCGGATCTCGCCGACCGGCGTCGACGCCTTGGTGGAGTTCATCGCGTCCGCTCAGGTTGTCGCCGAGGACCTCGGCGTCACCGAGACACTGGCCTTCGCCACCTCCGCCATCCGGGAGGCGACCAACGGCGACGACGTCCTGCGCGAGGTGTACGAGCGCACGGGCATCGACCTCAAGGTGCTGTCCGGTGACGACGAGGCCCGGCTCACGTTCCTCGCGGTGCGCCGCTGGTACGGCTGGTCGTCCGGACGCATCCTCGTCCTCGACATCGGCGGCGGGTCGCTCGAGATCGCCGTGGGCACCGACGAGGTGCCCGATCTTGCGGTCTCCGTCGCTTTGGGCGCCGGGCGGATGCACCGCGAGTTCCTCCTGCGGGAGCCGGCCCACGCCGACGACGTCCGGGCGCTGCGCAAGCACGTACGCGCCACGATCGCCGACCTGGCTGGTCGGGTCACCCGGGTCGGCGACCCGCGTCATGCCGTCGCCACGAGCAAGACGTTCCGCTCGCTCGCGCGCATCACCGGCGCAGCGCCGTCGAGCGACGGCCCGTTCGCCAAGCGGGTGCTGCGTCGGGAGGACCTCCGCGGGTGGGTCCCCAAGCTTGCTGCGATGACAGCGAAGGAGCGGGGCGACCTGCCAGGGGTCAGTCTCGGTCGGGCGCCGCAGCTGCTGGCGGGCGCACTCGTGGCCGAGGCGGCGATGGACCTGCTCGGCATCGAGAAGCTCGAGATCGCGCCGTGGGCGCTGCGCGAAGGCGTCATCCTCGAGCGCCTCGACCGGATCGACCGATGACCTCGGACGCTGTGGATGTCGATGCTTCACTTGGGCTGAGCTCGGCAGAGGTGGCGGAGCGCGTCGCCTCCGGCCGGGTCAACGCGGTGAAGGACCGCAACGCCCGATCGCTGGGTGACATCGTCCGGGCCAACACGTTCACCTACTTCAACGCACTCATCGGTGGCCTCTGGGTGCTCATGCTCGCGAGCGCCCCGCTCATCGACTCGCTCTTCGGTCTCGTCATCGTGATCAACACGGCGATCGGCGTGATCCAGGAATACCGCGCCGCCCGTACCCTCGCGAAGCTCTCCCTCGTCGGCCAGCAGCAGGCGCTCGTGCGCCGTGACGGCACCGACACGGAGGTGCCGCCGAGCGACGTCGTGCTCGACGACGTGATCGTGATCCGCACCGGCGACCAGATGCTGGTCGACTCCGAGGTGCTCGAGTCGCGCGGCCTCGAGCTCGACGAGTCGCTCCTCACCGGCGAGGCCGACCCGGTCGAGAAGGAGGCGGGAGCCGAGGTGCTCTCCGGATCCTTCGTCGTGGCGGGTTCCGGTCTCGTCCGTGCGACCAAGGTCGGCCAGGACTCCTACGCCGCCCAGCTCGCCGACGAGGCGAGCAAGTTCAGCCTCACCCGCTCCGAGCTGCGTGACTCGATCCAGAAGTTCATCCGCTACGTCTCCTACGCGCTCGTGCCGGTGGCGTTCTTCCTCTTCATCTCGCAGTACAACGCCAACGACGGCAACATCCGCGCGGCGATCGCCGGGACGGTTCCGGGTGTCATCACGATGGTCCCTGAGGGCCTGGTGCTCCTGACCAGTGTCGCGATGGCGGTCTCGGTGATCCGCCTCGCACAGAAGCGCGCTCTCGTGCAGGACATGCCGGCGGTCGAGGTGCTGGCCCGGGTCGACGTCGTGTGCGTCGACAAGACCGGGACCCTCACCGAGCCTGGGATGGCGGTGAAGCAGGTCGAGGTGATCGACGACAGCCTCCCGGTGTCCGACGCGCTGGCGGCGCTCGGGGCGAGCGAGCCCGAGCCCAACCAGACGCTCGTCGCGGTGGCCGCGCGCTACCCCGCGAACGTCGGGTGGACGGTCACGTCGACCGTGCCGTTCTCGAGCTCGCGCAAGTGGTCCGCAGCGACGTTCGACGGCCACGGATCGTGGGTGCTCGGTGCTCCGGAGATGCTGCTGCCTGACGGGGATCCCGCGCGCCGCAAGGCCGACGGTCTCGCCGGTGGTGGCGCGCGTGTGCTGCTGCTCGCGCGCTCGGACCGCGTACCCAGCGCCGAGGGCGGCCCTGGGGGACTGGTGCCTGCGGCTCTCGTCGTCATCGACCAGACGCTGCGCTCCGATGCGGCTGAGACGGTGCGCTACTTCCTCGACCAGAACGTCGCGATGAAGGTGATCAGTGGCGACAACGCCGTGACGGTCGGGGCGATCGCGGAGCAGGCGGGCATCCCTGGCGCCGACCGGCCGTTCGACGCGCGCGAGCTCCCCGAGGACCGCGAGGCGCTAGCCGACATCCTCGAGACCACATCGGTCTTCGGCCGTGTCACGCCGGCACAGAAGCGAGCGATGGTCGGCGCGCTGCAGAGCCGCGGCCACGTCGTGGCGATGACCGGCGACGGGGTCAACGACGTGCTCGCCCTCAAGGACGCTGACCTCGGCATCGCAATGGGTTCCGGTGCAGGCGCCACCCGGGCGGTCGCGCAGATCGTGCTGCTCGACGATGCCTTCTCTGTCATGCCGTCCGTCGTCGCGGAGGGTCGACGGGTGCTCGGAAACATCGAGCGGGTGTCGGACCTCTTCCTCACGAAGAGCTTCTATGCGATGTGCATCTCGATCGCCACGGTGGTGTTCGTCCTGCCGTTCCCGTTCCTCAACCGGCATCTCACCGTCGTCACCGCTCTGACGATCGGCATCCCGGCGTTCTTCCTCGCCCTCATGCCCAACACCCAGCGGTTCCGCCCGGGATTCTTCCGACGGGTGCTGCGCTTCGCCGCCCCCGCCGGTGTGGTGACGGCCATCTCGGCCTATGTCACCTACAACTACGTGCTCGGACTGTCCCAGGACGATGTCAGCGAAGCACGGTCCGCCGCGGTCGTGACGCTGTTCGTCACCGCCTGGTGGGTGCTCGTCATGGTGGCGCGCCCGTGGTCGCCTCTGCGGTGGGCGATCTGCGGCGCGATGCTCGTCGGCTTCCTCGGCGTGCTGTTCATCCCGCCGCTGTCGAGCCTGTTCGCGCTCGAGTGGCATGCCGACAAGGAAGGAGCCGTCTCCCTCGTCGTCGGTGTCCTGGGCGCAGTCGTCATCACCGGGATCCGGCTGTGGTCGGAGAAGGGTCGCCATGCGGCACCCGGGCGCCCCGATGGTGTTGTGACCGCCGGCGTCGCAGGATGATGTCGTGAGCCCGAAGGTCACCCTCTCGACAGCATCGACGTTCCCCGAGTCGACCGCGGCCGCGTTCGAGATGGCTGCCCGCCTCGGCTATGACGGTCTCGAGGTGATGGTGCTCACCGACGCGGTGAGCCAGGATCCCGAGGCTCTGCTGCGGCTACGCGACCACTACGGCATCGCGATCACCTCGATCCACGCGCCCTGCCTGCTCATCAGCCAACGGGTCTGGGGAAGCGAGCCGTGGCCCAAGCTGCAGCGCGCGCAGGCGGCGGCTGAGCTGCTCGGTGCCTCGACGGTCGTCGTGCACCCGCCCTTCCGCTGGCAGCGCGACTATGCCCGCGACTTCGTCGCCGGCATCGAGGCGATGGCCAGCGAGACCGACGTGCACTACGCGGTCGAGAACATGTTCCCGTGGAAGGCGGCGTCGCAGCAGTTCGCGGCCTACCTCCCGAGCTGGGATGTCCGCGACGATGACTACCGCCACACCACCCTCGACCTGTCGCACACCTCCGTGTCCGGGTCGGACGCGCTCGAGATGGCACGCGACCTCGGCGACCGACTGGTCCACGTGCACCTCGCCGACGGCAGCGGCGCGTCCCGTGACGAGCACCTCGTCCCGGGACGTGGCACCCAGCCGTGCGCGGAGCTGCTGCGGGGTCTCGCGGCGTCAGACTTCGACGGACAGGTCGTCGTCGAGATCAGCACCCGGAAGGCGGTCGACCGTGCCGAGCGGGAGACCGCACTGACCGAGTCGTTGGAGTTTGCCCGCCGTCACCTCGGGCAGCTCGACGACGTGGACACGGCATCGTCGACCCCGGGGGGCGCACCGTGAGCAGCTCCGACGACATCACCCGTCAGGTGCTCGACGCAGCGCGGGCGGCCTACGCCGCGCGTGGCTATCTCGGCACCACGATCAAGGGAGTCGCCGCCGCGGCCGGGGTCGCGCCTGACGTCGTACGCCGCTACTACGACAGCCGAGAGGCGCTGTTCGCCGCTGCGATGCGCCTGCCGATGGACCCGGGCACCTCGATCGCGCAGCTCCTAGCGCCGGGCATGGACGGCCTCGGCGAGCGGCTGGTCCGCGTCACCCTGCGGATGCTCGACGACCCCGAGACGCGTGACCAGCTCGCTGAGATGGCGCGGGCCGGTGCGGGTGCGAGCAAGGCGACCGCGTCGGTCCGCGAGTTCTTCGAGTCGGCCGTGCTCGACCGCGTCGTGACCTTCCTCGGCGTACCCGACGCCCGGATGCGGGTGACTCTGGCGATGTCCTATCTCATCGGAATCGCGACCTCCCGCTATGTCCTGCAGGTCGAGCCGCTCGCCTCGGCCACCGAGGACGAGATCGTCCTCATGGTCGCCCCCGCCATCCAGTCAGCCCTCACCACCCCAGCGCCCCGCTGAGGGAGCGATCGGGGGCGTTCGAGGGGTGCGGGGGCGCTCGTCCGAGCAGGGTGTCGCCCGGGGCGGTACGGTCGCCGACACGTCATTCGTCTTCGACCCAGGGGCTCTCATGGACAAGCGTTCTCTCAGTCTGCTCACCGATGCCGAGCGGATGCTCGTGCTCGAGACCGAGCCGAAGGAGCTCGCCGCCCTCGACGAGGATGCGCTGGTGGAGCTCCACACGCGGATCCGTCGGGCTCGCGGCAAGTACGTCGGACAGTACCGACGCGGCGCGTCCGCCCGGGTCGGGTCGGTCGGCGGCCGTGGCAAGGCCAACGCGCAGAACCAGCGCGCACGAGACAAGGCCGAGGTTTTCGAGGTCGTGCTCGCTCGAGTCAGCACCGCGCTCGCACGTGCTGCCAAGGCGAGCGCCGCAGAGCTCAAGGCCGAGCGCCTCGCTGCGGCAGGGGCGGTCACCAACACCCCGCTGCGCGGCACGACGACCACCACGAAGCCGTCGGGCCGCCCGCCCGCGCCGGCGGCACGTATGCCCTCGAGCAAGAAGGCACCAGTGACCCGCAAGAAGAACGCGTCGACGCTGGCGGCTGGCGCACGTCGCCAGGCCAAGCGCGACGCACGCTGACGATCGTCGTCGGACGGCGCCGAGTAGCCTGACACCCGACGGCATCGGCGCCGTCCGTCACGAAGGAGTACGCCGTGCTGCGTGAGGTCCTGCTGTCGATGTCGCGCAGCGAGCGCCTCAAGCAGGTAGCGACGGATGCACCACCGGCTCGCGCCCTCGTGGCACGCTTCGTCGCTGGCGAGAAGACAGCCGACGCGGTGCGCGCGACGGCCGAGCTCACAGCCAGCGGACGACTCGTGACGATCGACCGTCTCGGCGAGGACACCCTCGACCGGTCCCAGGCGGAGAACACCCGCGATGCCTATCTCGAGCTGCTCGGCTCCCTGGGCGAGGCCGGTCTCGCCGACCGTGCCGAGGTCTCCGTGAAGCTCTCGGCCGTCGGCCAGGCGCTCCCCGGCGACGGCGAGAAGATCGCCCACGAGTTCGCCGCGGCCATCTGCGAGAAGGCGGCATCGGTCGGCACCACGGTGACCCTCGACATGGAGGACCACACGACCACCGACTCCACGCTCGGGATCCTGCGCGAGCTGCGAGCCGACTTCCCGTCGACCGGCGCTGTCCTCCAGGCCTATCTGCGGCGCACCGAGTCCGACTGCCGCGACCTCGCCCACGAGGGATCCCGGGTGCGGCTGTGCAAGGGCGCCTATTCAGAGCCCGAGACGGTCGCCTTCACCGACCGCGCCGATATCGATCGTGCCTATGTCCGCGCGATGAAGATCCTCATGCAGGGCAAGGGGTATCCCATGCTCGCGACACACGACCCGAGGCTCGTCGAGATCGGCGGTGCGCTCGCGGTGCGCAACGACAGGGCGCCCGGCAGCTATGAGTTCCAGATGCTCTTCGGCATCCGGACCGACGAGCAGCAGCGACTCGCCGACCAGGGCGAGCGGATGCGCGTCTACGTCCCTTACGGCGACGAGTGGTACGGCTATCTCGTGCGACGGCTCGCCGAACGACCTGCCAACCTGACACTTCTCGCACGCTCGCTCACCTCGAAGGGCTGACACGTCATGGGTCTCGTCGCGATCTTCGGCGCCGGAGTGATGGGGGAGACCCTGCTCGCCGGTCTCCTCCGCGCCGGGCGCTCCGCCGACGACATCGTCGTCACCGAGCGACGTCCGGACCGTGCGCAGGAGCTGCGTGACAAGCACGGCGTCGACGTCGTCTCCAACGTCGTCGCGGCCGAGAAGGCCGACACCCTCGTCTTCGTCGTCAAGCCGCAGGACATGGGTGCGCTGTGCGACGAGATCGTCGCTCACGTCCGCCCCGGTGCCCTGGTCGTCTCCCTGGCTGCGGGCATCACCACCGAGTTCCTCGAGTCGCACCTGCCGGAGGGTTGTCCCGTCGTCCGCGTCATGCCCAACACCCCCGCCCTCGTCGACCAGGGAATGTCGGCGGTGGCAGCCGGCGCGCACTGCGACGAGGCTCACCTCGAGGAGGCGGAGTCGCTGCTGCGCGCGGTGGGTCGGGTCGTACGCCTCGACGAGAAGCACCTCGATGCGGTCACCGCGATCAGCGGCAGCGGGCCGGCGTACATCTTCTACGTCGCCGAGGCGATGATCGAGGCGGGCGTCTTCCTCGGCCTGCCGCGCAGCACCGCGACCGAGCTCGTCGTGCAGACCTTCTACGGCGCGGCCACGATGCTGCGCGAGACCGGTGAGCACCCGAGCGTCCTTCGCGAGAACGTCACGTCTCCGGGCGGCACGACCGTGGCTGCGCTGCGTACCCTCGACGACCACAAGGTGCGCGCGGCGTTCATCTCCGCACTCGAGGCTGCGCGCGACCGCAGCGCCGACCTGGCCTCGGGCACGTGATGCGTCGGTGACCGGACACGCTGCGGTCGTCTGGGACGACCTGCTGGCGGCCTACGACTTCGGTCCCGGGCACCCGCTGGCACCGATCCGGGTGCAGCTCGCGATGCGGCTGGCTCGTGACCTCGGTCTGCTCGAGGGCGCCAACGTCACCGTCATCACCCCCGACCCGGTCGACGACGAGCTGCTCGCGACCGTGCACGACCGTGACTACATCGAGGCTGTGCGCCGCTCCTCCGCGGACCCGACTGTGCACGAGCTGCACCGTGGTCTCGGCACCGACGATGTGCCGACCTTCTCCGGCATGCACGAGGCGTCGCGCGACGTGTGCGGTGCCACGCTCGCCGCCACGCGCGCGGTCTTCGAAGGCCGCGCGCTGCACGCGCTCAACCTCGCCGGCGGCCTGCACCACGCGATGCCGGGCGCGGCCTCCGGCTTCTGCGTCTACAACGACATCGCGATCTCCATCCAGTGGCTTCTCGACCAGGGCGTCGAACGCATTGCCTACGTCGACGTCGACGTCCACCACGGTGACGGTGTGCAGGCGGCGTTCTGGAACGAACCTCGAGTGCTGACGGTCTCGATCCACGAGTCGGGCCGCGCGCTCTTCCCCGGCACCGGCTTCCCGATGGAGATCGGCGGTCCCGACGCGATCGGCTCGGCGGTCAACATCGCGCTGCCCCCTGGCACCCGCGACGAGGGCTGGCTCCGCGCGTTCGACGGCGTCGTGCCGTCGATCGTCACGGAGTTCGCGCCGCAGTTCCTGGTGACCCAGCAGGGCTGCGACACCCACGAGGACGACCCGCTCGCGCACCTCGCGCTCTCCATCGACGGTCAGCGGGCGAGCTACCGCGCGCTCCACCAGCTCGCGCACGACGTCACCGACGGCCGATGGATCGCCACCGGAGGTGGTGGCTACTCCTGGATAGATGTCGTGCCGCGCGCGTGGTCGCATCTCATGGGGGAGATCGTCGACGCACGGATCCCGCCGGAGACGCTGGTGCCTGAGTCCTGGCGCAGCTTCGTGACGGAGCGACTCAAGGTGCCGTCGCCCGCACTCATGACCGATGGCTTCGAGCCGAAGACCCGCACCTGGGAGTCGGGTTACGACCCCGCCGACCCGATCGACGCCGCCGTCCTGCGCACCCGCGAGGCAGTGTTCCCCTGGCACGGACTCTCCGCCGACCCCTACCACGGATTCTGACCGACCCGTTGATGTGTAACCACAACCGGCTATAGCCCGTCGTGGCTACACATCAACGGCGCGGCCCCCAGGTTTACCCAAGGTGGCCGCGCGATCCTGTGGTCCGCCGTGCTGTCCTCCTACAGCGGCGGTGCAGCGCGATCAAGGACGGGAGTTGCGCGATGTCACGAGGTGCGAGTTCGGTCGTGGTGCTGATCGGACGGGTGGTCGGGATCGCCGGCTCGGTGTGGCTGGGCACTCTGGCGTTCGGGATCGCGTCGCACGCCTCACGTCTCGGCTCGGTCCGCTGGGGCACTACCGCGATCCTGGCGGTGGCGGGGCTCGTCATCGCACTCGTGGGGTTCTGGGTCGAGTCACGAGCCGCCGCCGGGTCTCCGGAGCGATAGGTAGCCTCAGCCGGTCTCGAAGTCTGCGGGGGAGATGGCGGGCAGCTGGCTCATGCTGTCGACGAGCCGCTCGCTCCAGAACCGCTCGAGGCGCACGAGTGCTGGTGAACCCTCCGCCACCCGGAAGTGGTCGAGCGCGTGCGACCCAGGAAGGTAGATCCCGACGTCGTACGGCGGCCCCACCGAGAGGTTGGCACGCGCCGTGCTGATCATCGAGCTGAGCGCGACCTTGAGCGCCGTCACCATGTCGACCTCCTCGTGCACACCGACCTCGAGGAGGAACTTGCCGTACTTCGACTCTCCGATCTGGAGGAACGGCCGCTCCTCCGAGGCACGGATGTAGTTGCCCTCGGGGTAGACGAGCAGGACGTCAGGAGTCTCGTCGCCCACCTGGCCGCCGAGGATGAAAGTCGCCGTCGCGTCACGAGGGCTGGTGAACGCCGACGCATGCGCGCGGGCCACCTCCTGGCTCAGCCGGCCGATGTAGAGGGCAGCCTCGAACAGGTGCGACACGGTGGCGAGGCTGGACTCCGCGCCGTCGTGGAGGTCACGGCGGATCCGGTCGAGCACCTCCTGCGTCGTGGCCAGGTTGCCGGCGGACTGCAGCACGAAGAGGCGGTCGGGCGCGGGGGTGAGCACGTGCATCGTGCGGTAGGTGGTGACGTTGTCGACGCCGGCGTTGGTCCGGGTGTCGGCGACGAACACCAGACCCTCGTCCAGGCGGATGGCGATGCAGTAGGTCACGAGGGTCCTCGTCGTCGTCGGAATCGGCGGCGGAGCCCGCGCCCGCTCAGTCTCCCTGGTGGCACAGGAACGGCGTCTTGAGGATTCAGGTGTGGTGCTCCCGGGTGACTCTGGTGCTCACTGTGCGTGGCAGGTGGGCATGGCCCGCGACATGCCGTTGTCGCTGGAAGGGACGATCCGTGCACTCTCTGCAGCAGCACCGTGACGCAGCGCTAGCGAGGCTGTCGCCAGCCAGGGCCGACCGGGTGACGTGCCTGAGACTGGACTCTCGCCACACCTTCCCCACGGGCACCGACCGCCACTAGCCTTGATCATCAGCGGGGCAGCACGTGTTGTCGCGGATTCGGTGGGGAAGCCGGAGTCCGCCACGTGGCGCCCGAAGGGCAAGTGAACGATGGCAAGCAACGAACGGCCTTTCTCAGAGGTCCGGTTCCTGACCGTGGCCGAGGTGGCCTCGCTCATGCGCGTGTCGAAGATGACCGTCTACCGCCTGGTGCACAACGGTGATCTGCCCGCGATCCGGGTCGGCCGTAGCTTCCGCGTCCCCGAGCAGGCGGTCCACGACTACCTGCGCGACTCCTTCGTCGAGACCGCCTGACCCCGCCGTACGCCAGCGCACCTGACCGCCCGACGCCCGCGGAGGGGCGGCCCCGGAACTGCGGGTAGGGTGTGCCTTCAGATTGCGGACGGAATAGTTTCCGGACGCCACCTAGTCAGCGGCGCCTCCCTGGTGCCGCGTCCGGACGAGACACGTGAGGTCGCCCTATGGGCTCCGTCATCAAGAAGCGCCGCAAGCGCATGGCGAAGAAGAAGCACCGCAAGCTGCTCAAGAAGACGCGCGTTCAGCGTCGTAACAAGAAGTAGGCGACGCAGCGGCACGGTCGCTTCGGACAGCCGTCCAGAAGCATGCGCCCTCCGGGGGGCACGAACGGGCGAGGACCTTCGGGTCCCCGCCCGTTCGCATGTCCGGTGAGGCAGGATGGGACCGACGCCCGAGCGCTGTCCCGACAGCGCCGACACCGGAGGAGGGGTGCCATGTCTCGCGTGGTCCTCGTCACGGGTGTGTCCCGGCACCTGGGCAGCCGGATGGCTGCGGTGCTCTCGAACGACCCCGGCATCGAGAAGGTCATCGGGGTCGACATCGTTCCGCCGCGCGAGGGCATCGGAGGGGCGGAGTTCGTCCGCGCCGACATCCGCAACCCGATCATCGCCAAGGTCATCGCCGCTGCCGGTGTCGACACGGTCGTGCACATGGGGGTGCTCTCGACGCCGGTTCAGGCCGGCGGCCGGGTGTCGATGAAGGAGATCAACGTCATCGGCACGATGCAGCTCCTCGCTGCCTGCCAGAAGTCGCCGGGCATCTCCCGGCTCATCGTGAAGTCGACGTCGTCGATCTACGGCGCCGGCCCCAAGGACCCGGCGATGTTCACCGAGGACACGGAGCCGCGCAGCCAGCCGCGGTCTGGCTGGGCCAAGGACTCGGTCGAGGTCGAGTCCTACGTCCGCGGCTTCGCCCGCCGTCGGCCCGACGTCGCCGTCACGACCTTCCGCTTCGCCAACTTCCTCGGCCCCAAGGTCGACACCCCGATGGCCGCCTACTTCGGCCTTCCGGTCGTGCCGACCGTGCTCGGCCACGATGCCCGGCTGCAGTTCATCCACGAGGACGACGGCCTCGATGTGATCCGCCGCGCGGCGCTCGAGGACCATCCCGGCACGTTCAACGTCGCCGGCGACGGCGTCATCATGCTGAGCCAGGCCGTCCGGCTCGCTGGCAAGAGCGCGCTGCCGGTGCCCACACCGATGGTCGGCGTGGTCGGCGGCTGGTTCCGCCGGGCCGGCCTCGCCGACTTCTCACCCGAGCAGATCAAGTTCCTCACCTACGGGCGCGGTCTCGACACGACCCGGCTGCGCGAGCGCATGGGCGTGGTGCCGACCTACACGACCCATGACGCCTTCGTCGAGTTCGTTCACGAGCGCGGCCTCGACTCGGCGCTCCCGAAGCACCGTGCTGAGGCGATCGAGCGCGGCATCGCGCACGCCCTCGGTTCATCGACCCTGTCCGAGGCGCGGCTGTCCGCGCGGTTGCGCGAGGAGGCTCCCGGCCGTGCCTGACGCCACAGTCATCCCCATCGGCGGCGACGACGGTGCCCGCAAGGCGGCGTCGCGCGCGGCGCGGAGCGCCGGTGCGACCGGCCCACGTGCCAAACGCGCATCGGCACACCCTCGGCCGCAGCCGGAGCCCGAGGTCGTGGCCTACGACGAGGTCGAGCCCGACGCCGCCCACGATGTCGACGGTGCCCCGCAGCGACTCGACGCGACGCTGGCCGACTGGCTCGACTTCATGCGTCGCCGCATCACCGGCGACTACGTCGTCGACGACTTCGGCTTCGACGAGGAGCTCACCGACCGCGTCTTCATGGCACCGCTGCGGCCGTTGTACGAGAAGTGGTTCCGGGTGGAGACGCGCGGCATCGAGAACGTCCCGAGTCACGGCGGCGCACTGGTGGTCGCCAACCACTCGGGCACCATCGCGCTCGACGCCGTGATGACCCAGGTGGCGCTGCACGATCACCACCCGGCGCACCGCAACCTGCGGATGCTCGGCGCCAACCTCGTCTTCCAGACTCCGTTCATGGGTGAGGTCGCTCGCAAGTCCGGTCACACGCTCGCGTGCAACCCGGACGCGGAGCGGCTGCTGTCGACCGGCGAGATCGTCGGCGTGTGGCCCGAGGGCTTCAAGGGCATCGGCAAGCCCTACACGGAGCGCTACAAGCTGCAGCGGTTCGGTCGCGGCGGCTTCGTCGCCACCGCGCTGCGTACCAAGACACCGATCATCCCGTGCGCCGTCGTGGGAGCCGAGGAGATCTACCCCATCATCGGCAACGCGAAGACCCTGGCCCGCCTGTTCAACCTGCCCTACTTCCCGATCACGCCGACCTTCCCCTGGCTCGGTCCGTTCGGCTTCGTGCCGCTGCCGAGCAAGTGGATCATCGAGTTCGGCGAGCCGATCATGACCGACCACTATCCCGAGGGCGCTGCCGACGACCCGATGCTCGTCTTCAACATCACCGACCAGGTGCGCGAGACGATCCAGCAGACCCTCTATCGCCTGCTCGTCCAGCGGCGCTCGGTCTTCCGCTGACGCGTCGACGCGTCGACGCAGGAGCGTGACCCGATGACGGCACCGCAGATCTCGGTCTACATCGCACACTCGCTCGACGGCTACATCGCCGACGCCGACGGCTCGCTCGACTGGCTCTTCGCCGCGGCAGGCGCCGAGGACTACGGCTACGAGGAGTTCATGGCCGGCATCGACGGCCTCGCGATGGGCCGCGGCACCTGGGACTTCATCGCCGAGGAGCCCGACCTGCCGTTCGGCGGTCGCCCGGTCTACGTCTTCACCGGTCGCGAGGCGCGACCGCGCGACGGAGTGCAGTTCTGGTCGCGCGCGCCGCACGAGGCGGTCGACGAGTGGGAGGCGGCGGGCCTCACGCACGTCTACCTCGACGGTGGTCGGCTGATCAGCGACTTCCTCGCCGCGGGTCTGGTCGACGACCTCGCCCTCACGGTGATCCCGCTGCTCCTGGGATCCGGCAGGCGCCTCTTTCACGCCGTACCCCGATCGACCCCGCTGGAGCTCACGGATACGACACCCCATCCCAACGGCGTCGTCCAGCTCCGCTACCGCGTCCGCCGCTAGCGCAGCAGACCGCTCAGCCCTTGTGCCGAGCCGCGCCGATGCCGATCCCGACACCCATGCCTAGGCCCGCGGCCGCGGCGAGGCCGGCGGGCACGTAGTAGCGGGCATTCATCCGGGCGCGGCGGTAGTCGTGGATCTCCCACCCGACGGCACGCGCGTGCTTGCGCAGGGCGTGGTCCGGGTTGACTGCCACGGCCCGCCCGACCGTCGAGAGCATCGGGACGTCGTTCGCCGAATCGGAATATGCCGTGCAGCGCACCAGGTCCAGGCCCTCGCGCTCGGCGAGCGCCCGCACCGCTTCGGCCTTCGCCTTGCCATGCAGCGGTGCGCCGACGAGGCGGCCTGTGTAGACGCCGCCCTCAACCTCGCTCACCGTGCCCAGAGCGCCAGTGAGACCGAGCCTCGCCGCGATGATCGATGCGAGCTCGACCGGGGTGGCCGTCACGAGCCACACGCGCTGACCACGGTCGAGATGTCCCTGAGCCAGCGCCAGGGTGCCTGGCCACAGCTTGCGCATCATGAGCTCGTCGAAGATCTCCTCGCCGAGCGACACGACGTCGTCGACCCGCTTGCCCCGGACGAACGCAAGGGCGGCCTCGGTGGCCGAGGCCATGTCCTCAAGGTCCTCGGAGCCGTTGATGACGAACTTCGCCTGCTTGAGCGCGAAGTCGCCCACCTCGCGCATGGTGAAGAACTTGCGGCTGGCGAGCCCGCGAGCCAGGTGGAAGATGCTCGCGCCCCGCATGACGGTGTTGTCGACGTCGAAGAAGGCGGCACCTGTCAGATCGGGCTCGACGAGGCGGGCGGGGGCGACGTCGGCCGCGGCCGCAGAGGCCTCGCCGGCGACCTGGGAGGCGCGGACGAGGTCCGACCGCGAGGACGCGCTCATGCTCTGAGCCTAGGGCGTGCTCGATGTGCCACGATCATTCCGTGACCCAGACGGCTCCGACCAACCTCGCCGACCTGCTCCGCACCACGGCGCAGGCCCGACCGACCGATGTCGCGTTCGTCGACCTCGCCTCCGGCGTGGACACCACGTGGGCCACGCTCGACGCGTCGGTCGACGCGATGGCCGCCGGGCTGCGCCGCCACGGGCTCGCGCAGGGCGACCGCGTGGCGCTCCTGCTGGGCAACCGCATCGAGTTCGTGGCGACCTATTTCGCCGTGCTGCGCGCCGGGATGGTCGCGCTCCCGCTCAACACCGGCTACACCGCCCATGAGGTGGCCGACCTGCTCCACCGTTCCCAGGCGCGGCTGCTCGTCGCCGACGAGGCGACGGAGACGACCGCCTCGTCAGCTGCCGCCGAGCTCGGCACCGAGGTGATCGTGGTGGGAGATCCGGCGTACGCCGCGCTCGAGCGCGCAGGTCACCGGGCCGACGCACCGAAGCTCGACGCCGGCGAGTTCGACCCGGAGTCCCTCGCCGTGCTGCTCTTCACGTCCGGCACCAGCGGACCGAGCCGCGGGGCGATGCTCAGCCACCGTGCACTGCTCGCCAACATCGCCCAGCTGCTCAGCGTCGACCCGCCGCCGGTGCTGCCCGATGACGTGGTCCTTGTCGTGCTGCCGTTGTTCCACGTCTATGCGCTCAACGCCGTGCTCGGGATCGCGGTGGCTACGGGTGCGCGGTCGGTGCTGCTGCCGAAGTTCTCGCCCATGTCGGCGCTCGACGTCGTCGACGCCCAGGGCGTCACCAACATCCCCGCGGCGCCGCCCGTGTTCGTCGCATGGGCGTCGGTCCCCGACCTCGACCACCGGCTCGCGGGCGTGCGCACCCTCGTCTCCGGTGCGGCACCTTTGTCACCGGCCGTGTTCAGCGCGTTCGCCGACCACGCTGGCCAGCCCGTCTGGGAGGGCTACGGCCTCACCGAGGCGGCGCCGGTCGTCGCCTCGACGATGGTCGGACGTCGGCCCAAGCCGGGCTGCATCGGAGAGCCGCTCCCGGGCGTCGAGGTTCGGCTGGTCGATGAGGACGGTTCGACCTCGGACGACGAGGACCCGGGCGAGATCTGGGTACGCGGCGCCAACCTGTTCTCCGGCTACTGGCCCGACGGCTCAGGCGGCCCCGACGCCGACGGCTGGTATGCCACGGGGGACATCGCGTATCGCGACGACGACGGTGACCTGCACCTGGTCGACCGTCGCCGTGACCTGGTGCTCGTCTCCGGGTTCAACGTCTATCCGTTCGAGGTCGAGACGGTGATCACCGGCCACCCCGACATCGCCG
The DNA here is from genome assembly GCA_031360335.1 of Candidatus Nanopelagicales bacterium. Lineage (GTDB taxonomy): Bacteria > Actinomycetota > Actinomycetes > S36-B12 > CAIYMF01 > Longivirga. Next base: position 1,158 of record JANMBJ010000266.1, on the reverse strand, counting down.
AGGTGGCCGTGGTCGGGATCCCGAACGCGCAGACCGGTGAGACGGTCAAGGCGTTCGTCGTACCCCTGCCCGGGACCACCGTCACGCGGGAGCAGGTCGCAGCGCTCTGCGAGTCGCGACTTGCTCGCTTCAAGTGCCCGACGGTCATCGAGATCGTCGACTCCCTGCCGCACTCCTCGACCGGCAAGATCGCCCGAGCCAGGCTGCGCGAGGAATCCACGAGGCCCCAGTGAGCGAGCCCGAGACGACCGGAGCCGGCCAGAGCGCCGCCGACGAGAGCGAGCCCGGGCTGTGAGCGCGGGGACGGACGCTCGGGTGACCCTGATCGGCAAGCCCGACTGCCACCTGTGCGAGGACGCCCGCGCCGTGATCGCCGCCGTGTGCGCGCAGACGGGTGACGCCTACGTCGAGCTCTCTATCCTCGACGACCCCGAACTCGCCGACCAGTACTGGGAGCAGATCCCGGTGACGCTCGTCGACGGCGTGCAGCACGACTTCTGGCGCGTCGACCCCGCCCGCCTCCGCGCCGCCCTCGCCCGTCCCACCCCCGTGCCCGAGTCACAGGTCTGACGGTTGCTAGCTCGGGGTTGTTAGCGACCGTCGGACCTGTGACTCCGAGTCCGTCGTGGGCTGGGAGGGGACGGATCGTGACGAGGTCGGCCGCGCGGGCTACGGTGGCGTAACCACACGTGAGGAGTGCCCGCATGACTGCTGTCGACGATCGTCTCTCTGCCGACCTCGTCCTCGAGCTCGAGCCCGTCGCTGCTCGTGAGCTCGAGCGGCACATGGCCACGGCCAAGGAGTGGTTCCCGCACCAGTACGTCCCGTGGAGCCAGGGGACCGACTACGAGGGCGAGTACGACGGCCAGGGCTGGGCGGAGGAGCAGTCGCCCATGGACGCTGTCGCGCGCACGGCGCTGGTCGTCAACCTGCTCACCGAGGACAACCTCCCGAGCTACCACCGGGCCCTGTCCGACGTCGTGGGCCGCGACAGCGCCTGGGGCGAGTGGGTGCACCGGTGGACGGCCGAAGAGGGTCGCCACGGCACTGCGATGCGCGACTACCTCACCGTGACGCGCTCGGTCGACCCGGTGGTCCTGGAGGACGAGCGGATGCTGACCATTGGAACCAGGCTCGGGCCGTAGGAAGTCATCGCGC
>JANMBJ010000248.1:0-3426 GCA_031360335.1 Candidatus Nanopelagicales bacterium | reverse complement strand
GTGGCCGCACGTGCACGGCACCGACGCGATGTTCCTCGCGGTCCTGCGCCGCACCCGCTGAGTGCGGTCAGGCCTCCCGCACCGTCGACGGATCGTGCTCGCCGAGCAGCGCGACGGGGCGGGTGAACGCCTCACCCGACGTGGCCACCACCCGGTTGCGTCCCTCGCGCTTCGCCCGATGCAGCGCGCTGTCGGACGCGGCAACCACATTCACGAGCCCCCCGCTGTGTGCTGTGTCGGCGACGCCGATGCTCACGGTGACGGCGAGCCCTGGCACCACCTCGTTCCAGGGGTGGCGCTCGACCTCGAGCCGCAGCCGCTCGCAGACGACGACGCCCTGATCCACGTTGGTCTGCGGCATCATGACGAGGAACTCCTCGCCGCCGTAGCGAGTAACGACATCGGTCGTGCGGCAGGTGCCCTGGAGGATTCGCGCGAACCGACGCAGCACCTCGTCGCCCACGGCGTAGTTGTGGTCGTCGTTGACGGTCTTGAAGTGGTCCAGGTCTGCCATCGCCATCGACATCGGGTGGTCATAGCGTTCGGCGGCCGCCAGCAGCCGAGGCAGCTCATGGTCGGCGTGACGGCGGTTGTGCAGTCCGGTGAGGGGATCGCGCAGCGAGAGCTCGGCGAGCTCGGCGACGAGCGCCTCCTGCCGGGCCAGCGCACGCTCGAGGTCATCGGTACGTCGGGCGACCCGCTCCTCGAGCTCCTCGTTGGCCGCTGCGAGTCCGTCGGCCAGTAAGCCGGCACGTGCTGCTGCGTCGTCAGCTCGCTCGGCCTCGCGCCGCAGGCTGTCGCTCCCGAGCCACGTCGCCATCAGGACGAACGCGATGAGGATGAGTGCTGCGAGCACCACCTCGAACGTCGAGGGTGGTGGGTCGACCGGCGGATAGACCAGCGTCACGACGACCGCGACGATCATCGACGCGAGTGCGACGGCCACGAGCCCGCGTCGCTCCAGCGTCACGCCGGCGATGGCCACCGGGATGACGAGATAGACCGCGGTGAGTCTCGAGTCCTGCGACACGATCGGAAACGCGAGCTCGGCGCCGATCATGATCACGAAGAAGAGCCCGACCCCGAGATCGACCATGCCCCGGTGCACCAGCCGCGTGCACAGCGCCGCGCAGAGGCAGAAGACCGCGATGATGACCGAGAGCCCGGGACCGTGCGGGATGAAGAAGAGCGCGACGATCGAGGGCAGCCCGCAGGCGATCGCCCCCGTGAAGACGATGAGCGCGTTGCGACCGCGCCGGGCGGTCCGCAGATCAGCGCACGAGACCGAGAGGAGGCGCGACGACAGGGAGCTCACAGAGACCACAGCCTCATGGACGACTCCTTCTGCACGAAATCGTGGCACACGACGGTGCCGCGTTGCGCGATGTGCGAGCCCGTCCCGCTAGCGTGACGGCCATGGGCGTCCAGATCTCTCCGAGCATCCTGTCGGCCGACTTCGCTCGGCTGGCTGCCGAGTGCGAACGGGTGGCCGGTGCTGCTGACTGGCTCCACGTGGACGTCATGGACAACCACTTCGTTCCCAACCTCACCCTCGGTCTCCCTGTCGTCGAGTCATTGCTGAGGTCGGTGGCGACGCCGGTCGACTGCCACCTGATGATCGAGGACCCGGACCGCTGGGCACCGGCCTACGCCGAGGCCGGTGCCGGCTCGGGGTCCTTCCACGTGGTTGCCGCCTCGGCAAAGGTTCGGCTGGCGATGAACATCCGCGGTGGTGGCGCACGTGCGGCGATGGGACGTCGGGCGGCGACGCCGGTCGAGGCCTATGCCGACCTGCTTCCCGAGATCGACATGCTGCTGGTGATGACGGTCGAGCCCGGGTTCGGCGGTCAGAAGTTCCTCGATGTCGTGGTGCCCAAGATCAGGCGGGCGCGTGAGCTCGTCAAGGGCCGCGACCTCGACCTGTGGATCCAGGTCGACGGCGGCGTCACGGTCGAGACGATCGAGATCTGCGCTGACGCCGGCGCGGATGTCTTCGTCGCGGGCTCTGCGGTCTACGGCGCTGCCGACCCCGCCGCCGCGGTGCGTTCGCTCGCGGCGCAGGCCGCCGCGGCCACCGCCGCCTCCTGGTGGGGTGCGCCTGCGTAGACTCGGCACCGTACGAGCATGAACCTGCTCGCGCGTCCCGGGGTCGGTGCAAGTCCGAACCGGCGGTGTCAGCCCGCGACCCGGCCACAGCCAGTGGCCGGTTGATCCGGTCAGCCCGCGCCTCTCGCTCCGGCGAGGGAGCCGAGGGTCATCCGGAGCCGACGGTGAAAGTCCGGATGGGAGGAGACGCGCGCGGGTCGATCGATGAACGCCGTCCCGGCAGCTCCGGGCACGGCGCAGGTCGTCGTCCCGTGCCTGACCCTCGCCCCGCGTCGCGGCGATCATCGGCACCGACGAGACCAGGAGCATCCGTGAGCACCGCGAGCCGCACCGAGACCGGCGCGCTGCTGCGCGCGCTCGCTCTCGCGGCCACCGTGGGTGTGCCCCACGGCCCCAACCCTCGCGTGGGATGCGTCCTGCTCGCTCCCGACGGCACCGTCCTGGCCGAGGGGTTCCACCGCGGAGCGGGCACCTCGCATGCCGAGGTCGACGCCCTGGCACGTGCTGGCGGCCTGGTGCCCGGCAGCACTGCAGTCGTGACTCTCGAGCCGTGCAACCACATCGGTCGCACCGGCCCGTGCGCCCAGGCGTTGATCGAGGCAGGGGTATCGCGCGTGGTGTTCGCGCAGGTCGACCCCAACCCGGTGGCCGCCGGGGGTGCCGAGACCCTGCGCGCCGCCGGTGTCGATGTCGTCGGCGGGGCCGACGCCGTCGGTGTCGTGCTCGTGGCGCAAGCCGTTGCGCTCAACGAGATCTGGACGTTTGCGGTGAGCCACGGCCGACCGTTCGTGACCTGGAAGGCGGCGTCCACGCTCGACGGTCGCATCGCCGCCGCCGACGGCACGAGCCGGTGGATCACGTCTGCTCCGGCCAGAGCCGAGGTCCACGAGCTCCGTTCCCAGGTCGACGCGGTGCTCGTCGGCACCGGCACGGTGCTCGCCGACGATCCCCACCTGGCCGTGCGCCGCGACGGGGCGTCCCTCGACCCCCGTCAGCCGGTCCGCGTGATCGTCGGCCTGCGGGACATCCCGGTCGGTGCCCGGGTGCTCGATGACACCGCACCGACCCTGCACCTGCGCACGCGCGACCCGCTGGACGTGCTGACCGCGCTGTTCGCCCGCGGCGTTCGTCACGTGCTGCTTGAGGGCGGTCCCACCGTGGCTGCCGCCTTCGTGCGCGCTGGCGTCGTCGATGCCGTCCGGTGGTACGTCGCCCCCGCGCTGCTCGGTGCCGGGCCGAGCGCCCTCGGTGACGCCGGCATGTCCACGGTCTCAGAGGCGTTGCGCCTCCAGGTGCTCGACGTCGCGCGCGTGGGCGCCG
>JANMBJ010000173.1:0-11069 GCA_031360335.1 Candidatus Nanopelagicales bacterium | reverse complement strand
CGTGCCCGAGATCGCGCGGGCCAGCGCTGACTCGCTGCCCACCCTCGACGCCGAGCCCGTCGCCTGAGGCGCGACCGCAGCACGATCCAGCCTCAGGCTCGCGCTACGCGCTTGGTCTCGTAGGCCCAGAGCGCTATCTGGACGCGGTTGCGCGCGGTGAGCTTGTTCATCAGGCTCGCAAGATGGGTCTTCACCGTGCTGAGACTGATGTGGAGCTCGTGGGCGATCTCTGCATTCGTCAGGCCACGCGCCACGGTGAGGAGCACCTCCTCCTCGCGTGCGGTGAGCGGCTCGATGGGTTGCACGGGTGGTTGGTCCGTGGTCGCATCGGCAAACGCCGCCAGCAGACGCACGGTGACGTTGGGGGCGATGAGCGCTTCGCCGTTGGCCGCGGCGTGGATCGCCTGGGTAAGGAGCTGCGGGCCCGCATCCTTGAGGAGGAAGCCCCGGGCGCCAGCCTTGAGCGCACCGTGGACGTACTCATCGAGGTCGAACGTCGTGATGACGACGACGGCGACGGGTTCTGCGACGTCAGGTCCCGCGAGGGCTCGTGTTGCTTCGAGACCGTTCATGTCGGGCATCCTGATGTCGAGCAGGCAGACGTCAGGTCGCAGCTCGCGAGCGAGCCGCACCGCCTCACGTCCGTCGCGTGCCTCCGCAACCACCTCGATACCTGGTTGTGCGTCCAGGATCATGCGCAGACCGGTGCGCACCAGCTCCTGGTCGTCCGCGACGAGAACTCGGATCGTCACGTGGTCGGTCCGGTCCTCGGCAGGGTCGCGGTGACCGTCCAGCCACCATCTGGTCCTGCAGCCACCTCGAGCTCCCCCCCGACGAGCACTGCCCGTTCCGTCATCCCGACGATGCCAAAACCGTCGGTCGCGCGGCTCGCGGCTGCTGGATCGCCGTCGTCCCGCACTGTGAGCCTGATGTCTGTAGCCCCCGAGTCGATGTCGACGTCGACGTGCGTCGCATGTCGAGCGTGACGCAGAGCGTTGGTGATCGACTCCTGCGCGATGCGATAGATAGCCGCGTCGATCGCGGGACTCAGATCGTGCACATCGCCGCGGATCTGCACCTGCACGCGGGGTCGGTCGCCCACGGAGCGCGCCAGGCGCTCGAGGTCGGCGATCCCTGTCCGCGGACTCAGCGCGACGTCATCGTGGTCGCGCAGGGCACCGACCATGGTCCGCATGTCCGCGAGGGTACGGGAACCCTCCGCCTCGATGATCTCGAGCGCCTCGACTGCTGCACCGGGATTCGTGGCTGTGACGACTCGACCGGCCTGAGCCCGAATGACCATCGCGGACACGTGGTGCGCCACCGTGTCATGCAGCTCGCGTGCGAGCTGCTGGCGTTCGCGCAGGCGAACCTGATCCAGCTCGCGCACCCGTGACGTCGTCCAGAAGCGCACGGACGCTCCGAGCACCGCCGGAAACATCAGCAGGACGAGCCCGATCATGGAGTCGGCGACGGCACTGTGGTCGCGGACCAGTCCGACGGCGAACGCTGTCAGGGAGATGACCGATCCGACCACCGCCTCGTGTCCGGATCCCCAGCGATACAGGTCGTAGACCAGGATCAGCAGGACGACCATGGAGTACTGGCTCACGGAGCCCTCGATGTCGCGCACGATCGATGCAACGTCGACGAGGATCGCCACGCCGAAGCCGAGCGCCACCGCTGCGAGCGGCTGGCGGCGTCGGATCAGCAACGCGACCACGGCAACGCCGACTTCGAAGATCCCCACCCACCGCCACGGGACGTCGGCCCGCACCAGGTTCTCGAGAATGGCCGCCGCGATCAGAGCTGCGATGAGGACCCAGTCCCTCCAGATCTGCGTCGGGACCTCGGGCACGCGCGGTTCGGCCCACAGCGACCTGACCTGGGCTCCCATCACGATCCCAGAGTAGGGATCCTGACCCGCGACGTATCAGCCGAAAGAACCAGTCGCCTGCCACTCCATCGGACGGGGCGACGACCTGCTGTGCAGCCGATGTGGCCCGGGCTCGCGCCTCGGCAGGATCGATCGACGCCCGCGGCAGAGCGCCGGCGTACGACCAGGAGGTCCACCGATGAAGTCACAGAGTCTCTATCGTCTCGGCCGTCTGAGCGCCCAGCACCCGTGGGCGGTGATCGGAGCATGGCTCGCCGTCGCCATCGTCGTGGTCGGCGCATCGAGCGCGTTCGGGCACAAGATGGAGGACTCCCTCCGAGTGCCTGGCCTCGACTCGCAGACGGCCAACGACCTCATGACTGCGGCGGGCACGGGGCAGCAGGGGGTCACCGCTCAGGTGGTCGTGACGCCGTCAGACTCGTCGGCGACCTTCTTCGACTCGGCTTCGGCCCGCGCTGACCTCGCGAAGGTCGAGGTGGCGGCTCGTGCGCTTCCCCATGTGCTCTCGACCACCGACCCGACGGCCGCCCTTGCCTCGGGTCGCGACGCCGCGGTGGCCAGCGGAGTGGTGTCGGCTGACGGTCGGGTCGCCCTCGTGCGGCTGCAGTACCCCACGCTGGACGCGATCTCCGAGGCGGACCTGGTCGAGCTCAAGGCGATGCGCGACGTGGTTGTGGCGGGCCTGCCGCTGCGAATCGAGCTCGGCGGCGACCTCTTCTTCGCATTCGAGAAGTCGCCGGCGGGCATCGGCGAGCTGATCGGGCTCCTCGCCGCCGCCGTGATCCTGTTCCTCGCGTTCGGGTCCCTGATCGCGACGGCCCTGCCGATCGGCATGGCAGTCTTCGGCCTGGCCGTCAGCGTGAGCTCGATGGGGCTGCTCGCGCGGATCATCGACGTCCCCAGCTGGGCGCCGGTTCTCGGCAGCATGGTCGGTCTCGGCGTCGGCATCGACTACGCGCTCTTCGTGATCACTCGGCACCGTGACTACCTCGTCGAGGGCGCCGACGTCGACGAGTCAGTGGGTCGCGCCATCGCCACGGCAGGACAGCCGGTGGTGTTCGCAGGGGGGATCGTCGTCGTGTCCGTGCTGGGCCTCACCGTCGCAGGTGTGCCGTTCATGACGGGGGGCGGCATCGCCCTCGCGATCGTCGTCGCGGTCATGGTTGCCGTCTCGATCACGCTGCTGCCGGCCTTCCTTGGTCTGTCCGGGCACGCCATCGACCGCTTCGGCCTCAGACGTCGCCGCGGTGCGGCCACGGGCTGGATCCGATGGATCCAGCACGTGAGCCGCCGTCCGTGGGTGTATGCGATCGGCGTCACCACCGTGCTCGTGATCCTGGCTCTGCCCGTCCTCGCACTGCGCCCGGGGATCCCGGACGACGGCGCCCTCCCCGCGAGCCGAACTGAGCGCCTCGCCTATGACCTCGTGGCGCGGGGCTTCGGACCCGGGCAGAACGGCCCGCTCGTGGTGGCTGTCGACCTGGCCGGAGATCCGACGGCCGTGGCAACGCTCTCCGTGGCGCTGGGCGCAGACGGCGGCGTCGCGTCGGTGGGTTCGCCCGACATCGACTCCGTGCGGGGGATCGCCTCGCTGGTCGTCATACCCACGACCGGGCCGCAGGAGGAGGCGACGGCAGCGACCATCGACCGGCTGAGGACCGAGGTGATCCCGCGAGCGCTCGCCGGCAGCCCCGCCCACGCCTACGTCGGCGGCCAGATGGTCAACTTCGCTGACGTAGGTGTGCGGGTCAACGACCGGCTTCCCTACTTCATCAGTGCGGTTCTCGCGATGTCGTTCGTGCTGCTGATGCTGGTGTTCCGCTCGGTGCTCGTGCCGCTCAAGGCGGTGCTGCTCAACCTGTTGACCATCGGCGCCGCCTACGGCGTCATGGTCGCCGTCTTCCAGTGGGGGTGGGGTGGCAGCCTCATCGGTCTGACCTCGACCGTCCCGATCGTGTCGTTCATCCCCGTGTTCATGTTCGCGATCCTGTTTGGCCTGTCGATGGACTACGAAGTCTTTCTGCTGTCGCGGGTGCGCGAGGCGTACGTCGCCACGGGCGACAACGCAGCATCGGTCGTCCTCGGCATCTCCAGCACCGCACGCGTCATCACCTCAGCCGCGCTCATCATGATTGCGGTGTTCCTCGCATTCGTCACGGGCGCCGACGCCGCCACGAAGATGTTCGGACTCGGGCTCGCGACGGCGATCTTCATCGACGCGACCCTCGTGCGCATGATGCTCGTGCCGGCCACGATGACCTTGCTCGGTGATGCCAACTGGTGGCTCCCGAGCTGGCTTCAGCGGTGGTTCCCTGGGCATGTTGTCGGCGTTGAGCACGCCGATACTGACGAGGCGCCGCGTCGCGCCATCACCGCGGGAGAGCTCCGGTGATCTCGTCGGGCAGCCAGGCCCTCGCCTCGACGAGCGAGGGGTCGTACCCCGTGAGCGAGTGGCGACGTGCCGCGCGGACTGCGAGGGATGCCGGGCGTAGAGTCAGGAATGTCCGCGAGACCATCTCGCGGATCAGCGAGTCATCGCACCTCGTTCGCGGCCGTTGCCTGCTGGGCCACCCGTCCGGCAGCGCTGCACCGTGCCACAGGCCTGAGCGGCGCGTTCGCCTCACCCCTGCGTCGTCGAGCAGGTGCGCTGCCACCGTGGCGAGTTGCGCCACGAGCTCACACGATCCGCCGCTGACAGCACCAGGACCCGAGGCGCCCCTTGAGCACCTACGCCACTGCCAGCGTCCGCTGGTATCGCACCCCGAACCTCGACGCCGTTGACCGGGCTCCCCGACCCGGCCGCGCGAGCTACTGGCTGGCAGCGGGCCTCGCGGCGGTCGCGGTGGCGGCTGGGCTCGCAACCCTGCTCGCGAAGGACCAGATCGCCGGACCCGCTGCTGCAGTCGGCTGCGCGCGGGGCACGGCGCTCGTCGTGGCCGGTGTCGCAACACCGATCATGATTGTCGCGATGCGCTCAGCCTGCTCACCTCGGCGTTGCTCATCACCTGGGTGCTCGAAGCCTTGGGCATCGCCGTCGACCAGTGGTTCTGGTCGCACGCCGACTCGACGAGCTCGTTGGCCGGTCCCGCGATGACTCCCGCATTCCTCACCTGGGCCGTGTTCGGGATGGTCCCCGTGGTCCTCGCACTGCGGCCGCTGCGACCTCGCTCTCCGCACGACCGTGCCGCACGACGTACAACGGAAGGCACCTGATGATCGAGGTACGAAACCTCAGCAAGCACTACGGAAACAAGGCAGCCGTCGACGACCTGTCGTTCACGGTGAGCCCCGGCACGGTGACCGGCTTCCTCGGGCCGAACGGCGCCGGGAAGTCCACGACGATGCGTCTGATCCTCGGTCTCGACCGACCGTCGGGCGGAACCGCCACCATCGACGGGGTGGAGTACGCAGAGCTGATGGAGCCGCTCCGCGTCGTCGGGGCTCTGCTGGAGGCAGGCGCTGTGCACCCGGGCCGCTCGGCGCACAACCATCTGCTGTATCTCGCACAGACCCAAGCGATTGCGAGCCGTCGGGTCGACGAGGTCCTCGACCTGGTCGGGCTCCACGACGTCGCCCATGACCGGGTAGGCGGGTTCTCCCTGGGCATGCGGCAGCGGCTCGGGATCGCCTCCGCACTTCTCGGTGACCCGCGGGTGCTCATCCTCGACGAGCCGGTCAACGGGCTCGACCCCGACGGCATCTTCTGGTTCCGCAACCTCATGAAGTACCTCGCCGGCGAAGGCCGGACTGTCCTTGTCTCCAGCCACCTGATGACGGAGATGGCGCTCACTGCCGACAGCCTCGTCGTCATCGGACGTGGACGTCTCATCGCTCAGAGCAGCACGGAGGAGTTCATCTCTCGCAACTCCGAGCAGACGGTGACGGTCAAGGCGCCGGAGTTCAATGCCCTCCGCGAGGTGCTCACGGCGGCGGGAGCGATGGTCGAGGTCGACGACACAGGCACGTTGACCGTTCACGTCCTTGATGCCGTACGCATCGGTGACCTCGCAGGTCGTGCGGGTCTCGTCCTGCACGAGCTGAGCCCTCGGCGTGCCTCGCTCGAGGACGCGTTCATGGAACGCACGCACGACGTCCGCGACTATGACGTCCGCGACACGGTCGCCTCAGACCCGGGGCCCGATCCCTGCCTTCCCGTCCTCGTTCCGGAACGGAGCACCCCGTGACCGCCTCAGTGCACGGCACCGCCCTCGCCACGAACATCGTCAGGTCTGACGTCGCCACCCCGATCGTCACCGGCGACCCGCACGCCAGCTTCGCCAACCTCCTTCGGTCGGAGTGGACGAAGCTGCGGTCAGTGCGCTCGACCATCTGGGCGCTCGTCACCCTGGTGGTCACCACGATCGGCTTCACGAGCCTGCTGAGCTGGCTCGCCGTATCGCAATGGGACACCTTCACGCCGCTGCAGCAGCAGGAGGTGATGGCCGACCCGGCCGGACAGATCCTCGGGTCGGGGTTCCAGTTCAGCCAGCTCGCAGTCTGCGTGCTCGGCGTGCTGGTCATGACGGCTGAGTACTCCAGCGGGACCATCCGGGCGAGTCTGCTCGCGGTCCCGCGACGCACCCCGATGCTGGCCGCCAAGTCGCTGGTCTTCGCGGCCGTCGTGTTCGTCGTCGCCGAGATTGCCGCGTTCCCGTCGTTCTTCGTCGGGGCCGCGATCATGAACTCCCGCGCTCCCGTGTCGATCGGTGACCCCGACGTGCTCCGTGCGGTGATCGGTGCTGGTCTCTATGCCTCGGTGCTCGGTGTCTTCGCGATCGCGATCGGCACTCTCGTGCGGCACACCGCCGGCGCAATCACGGGCATCATCGGATTCGTCCTGGTGCTCTCGCCCCTGGCGCTTCTGCTGCCGGGAACTGTCGGTCACCACATCCACGCCTACCTGCCGACGGTCGCGGGTCAGGGCATCGCCATGACCGCACAACGATCGGACGACCTCCTCACCGCGTGGCAGGGGTTCGGAGTTTTCGGTCTCTGGACTACTGCGCTGCTCGCCCTCGGCGCCTACCTGCTGAAGCGCCGCGATGCCTAGCGCGACCGGCCGCGCTGGATCGTCGCAGCCGGCACCCGACGGTGCCGACGGCATCGATCTGTTCTGGCTGCCGCTCGGGGCTGGCGACCGGTTCCCGGTCGTGCGCACGAGTGGGCGGGCCTTCGAGGCCATCGCTGCGCGGCGTGAGCACCGGACACCCTGCGAGCTCTATCACGCAGCCCTCGAGATCAGTCTCGACGGCGTCGGCTATGCCATCGAGATGACTCCTGCGTGGGGAGCGGCAGGGCAGGACCGTGGCACGGTCGCGCAGGGGCCGGTCGGGCTTCGCGTGCTGGGTCGATCCCCGTTCTTCCGCTACGAGGTGCACCGCTGGCGCGAGGGAGTGATCCCCGATCTCGCGCTCGCAGTGGGCGGAGCACATCGGCTCAGCGATGACTCCGAGCTCGTGCGTCGTGCCTGGGGCGCCGTGGCCCGGGTGCCCACGGCGACCTGGGGTCGCGACGAGCGGCACACCGGAGACATGTGGAACTCGAACTCCGTGGTCAGCTGGATCCTCCTGACGGCCGGCCTCGAGCTCGGTGACGTAGCCCCGCCTCGGGGCGGCCGTGCGCCGGGCTGGTCGGCCGGGATCACGGTCGGTCAGGCGTCGTGACGTGCACGGTCAGGTCCGGAGCGCTCCGGCGATGGCCGTGCTGAGCCGAGCTCTCGCCTCGACCAGCGACGGGCCGTACCACGTGAGGTCGCGACCGCTCACGAGTGCGGTGCGCACCCGTGGAAGCGACTCGGGGCCGTCGTCGGCGGTGAAGACGTAGGGCTCGTCGGGAAGCAGGACGAGGTCAGCCTCCTTCTGCAGATCGTCGAGCGACACGGCGGGATAGCGGTCGGGATGGTCGGCGAAGGCGTTGACGACCCCGAGTCGCGAGACCAGGTCGCCGGTGAATGTCGAGCTGCCGACGACCATCCAGGGATCGCGCCAGATCGCAACGCCCACGCGGGTTGTCGTGGGCCCGGCCGGAGTCGCCCAGATCGCCTCTGCCCGGAGCAACCACGACGGGATGTCGACCATGAGGGCCAGGGTGAAGAGCCGGCGCAGAGAGGTGAACGACTCGTCGAGCGTCTCGATCCTCGTCACCCACACGGTCACCCCGGCGTCGCGGAGCCGGCGTACGTCGATCTCGCGGTTCTCCTCCATGTTGGCCACGACGAGGTCCGGGGCCAGGTCGATGATCGCGCGGCAGTCGGGGTTCTTGGTGCCGCGGATGCGGACGACGTCGAGCCCGGCCGGGTGCGTGCACCAGTCGGTGGTGGCCACGAGCACGTCGGGGCAGGTGAGCGCGATGGACTCTGTGATCGAGGGGACGAGCGACACCACGCGTGACGGACGTGCAGTCAGCGCGACGTGAGCGCCGAGATCGTCGACGGTCATCGCGGCACCGTCGCCCCCGCGACGCGACCGTAGGGGCAGTGCCGGCAACCGTTGCCGCAGCAGGCGCGCTTCGCCAGCAGGGCGGGCGTCGTGAAGACGAAGAACCCGGTGGCGGGATCGGCATACCCGGCGTCGCCCCGAGCGACGGCAGCATCGTGCGCCTCCCGGATGGCAGTCCGCGCACGCGAACCAGCAGCCTCGTCCATGACTCGATCCTACGGATCGCCCCCGTCAGTCGCGGCCGCGGAGTCGGTCGATCACCCGACGGTCGCGCTTGGTGGGGCGGCCGGCTCCGCGATCCCGCAGGATCACCGTGGGACGCTCCTCCTTCGGGGGCGGCGGGGGCGTCAGGTCGTCGTAGTGCAGCGCGGCGAGGGTGGCGCTCGTGCGCTTCTCGATGAGGCCGGTGACGACCAGGATCCGTTCGCCGGCCGGGGTGACAGCGCGGACCGTGTCACCGGGGCGCACGGCGTGGGCCGGCTTCACGCTCACGTCGTTGACCTTCACGTGACCGGCCTTGCACGCCGCGCTCGCCGCCGACCTCGTGGGGTAGACCCGCACGGCCCAGGTCCACGCATCAGCACGCACCGACGTCGCAGGTGCACCCGGGGCCATCCCCGCAGCGTACGAGACCCACGACCGACTCCCACCGGCACAAACGCTGGCGCCTCCGACCCAGGGCCATCCCTCGCGATCGTGCGGCGCGGGGTACGACGGTGCGGGCGCGCGAGGCGGGAGACTGGAGACAGATCTCACGGCACCGTGATGTCACCTGCGCGTCGACAGTGACGTGGACGACCGAGGAGGCGCTGTGGCCAGGGTTGCGTTCGTCGGCCTGGGGGTCATGGGCTATCCCATGGCCGGACATCTCGTCTCGGCCGGCCACACGGTGACCGCGTGGAACCGCACCGCCGAACGAGCCGATGCGTGGCTCGTCGGGCACTCGGACGCGCGAGTGGTCGACACGGCACGCGAGGCCGCGGACGGCGCCGACCTCATCATGATGTGCGTCGGGGACGACGCCTCGGTGAACCAGGTGCTGCTCGGTGACGACGGCATCCTGGCAGGTGCGGCCGCCGGGTCGATAGTGGTGGACCACACGACCGTCGCCGCAGTGACCGCGCGGCGTGCCGGGCATGCGTGCGCCGATCGCGGTGTGGGATTTCTCGACGCGCCGGTGTCCGGCGGCCAGGTCGGTGCGGTCAACGCCACGTTGACCGTGATGGTGGGCGGCACCGAGGACGACTTCGACCGCGCCGAGCCGGTGATGGCCGCCTACAGCGCCAAACGGCGATTGTTGGGGCCGGTCGGTGCCGGGCAGCTCGCGAAGATGGTCAACCAGATCTGCATCGCCGGTGTCGTGCAGGGTCTGGCCGAAGGGGTGGCGTTCGCCCAGCGCACCGGCCAGGACATCGAGGCGGTGTTCGACACCATCGGCGCGGGCGCTGCGGGCTCGTGGCAGATGACCAACCGGCACTCCACGATGGCGGCCGACGAGTTCGACTTCGGGTTCGCGGTCGAGCACATGCGCAAGGACCTCGCCAACACCCTCGCAGAGGCACGCGCTGCCGGTGCGGCACTGCCGATGACGGCACTCGTCGACCAGTGGTACGCCGAGGTCTGGCAGTCCGGTGGGCGCCGGTGGGACACCTCGAGCCTCATCACCCGGCTGCCGCGGACCCGACCCGAGGACGCCTGAACCGCACATTCGACTCGGTGGGGCGGCGACGTGCGCCGACCAGCACAATGGGCTCATGACTGACGCCGACGCTGCCGCTGTGCCTTCGCCCGTCGACTGGACCGAGTCCGGTGGCTACTCCGACATCGTCTATGCGACGACGGCCGACGGGATCGCCAAGATTGTTATCAACCGTCCCGAGGTGCACAACGCGTTCCGGCCGCAGACCATCATCGAGATGTCCCACGCGCTGACCGTGGCCCGCGAGGACGAGCGGGTGGGCGTCATCATCCTCACCGGAGCCGGGGAGAAGGCGTTCTGCTCCGGCGGCGACCAGCGGGTACGTGGCGACAGCGGCTACCAGCTCGACGACGGTGCCACCGGTCGCTTCCATGTGACGGACCTGCACGTGCAGATGCGGCGCTGCCCTAAGCCGATCGTCGCCATGGTCGCCGGGTGGGCGATCGGCGGTGGCCACGTGCTGCACCTCGTGTGCGACCTGACCATTGCTGCGGACAACGCCCGCTTCGGCCAGGTGGGTCCGAAGGTCGGCTCGTTCGACGGCGGCTTCGGTGCCAGCGTGCTGTCGGACCTCGTCGGCCCGAAGAAGGCCAAGGAGATCTGGTTCCTCTGCCGGCAGTATGACGCTCAGGAGGCGCTCGACATGGGCCTCGTCAACACCGTCGTCCCGCTGGCCGACCTCGAGACGGAGACGGTCCAGTGGTGCCGCGAGATGCTCGCGCTCTCGCCCTTCGCCCTTCGTCTCATCAAGGCGAGCTTCCACGCGTCGGAAGACGGCTATGCCGGGATCCAGCAGCTCGCCCATGACACCAACCTGCTGTTCTACGGCTCACCCGAGGCGCAGGAGGGCCGAGACGCATACAAGGAGAAGCGATCTCCCGACTTCGGCCAGTTCCCGCACCGCGCCTGAACGGTCGAACCCAGCTTTCCTGCATCACCAGGTCTCGGTGACCTTCGACAGGCCGCGGGGGCTGTCGGGATCGAAACCTCGTGAGGTCGCCATGACGAGCGCAAGCTGCTGGAGAGCGATGATGTC
>JANMBJ010000012.1:0-5445 GCA_031360335.1 Candidatus Nanopelagicales bacterium | reverse complement strand
GACGAACATCCTCGTCGTCGACGACCTCGCTGTGGGGTGCTCCTCCGTGCTGCGCCTGCTCGGGAGCTGACGTCACAGGGGACGGTGAGGGTCTTCTCCTCGCCGTCCCCGTGATGCCCGTTGCTAGGAGCCGACCGCTGCCGCCTTCTCGGCGAGTCGGGCAACGAACTTGTCCAAGTCGACGATGAACCTCTCGTGCGTCCCGGCGACGATGTCGTCGACGCCGTCGTTCGCCGTGATCTCGAGGAGGACCCGTCGCCGGTCGATCTCGATGACTGTCGCCGTGCACGTCACGGTCTGGCCTAGCACGGTCGCAGCGGTGTGAGCGACGTCGACACGGGTGCCGACGGTCGACTGCGTCTCGGGCAGGTACGGCGCGAGCGCCTCGATCGCGGTGAGCTCGAGGAGCAGCACGAGATCCGGTGTGGCGAAGATGTGGAACCCGCCCCGCTCCGTGCAGTCCTGCAGCTCGATCTTCTTGACCAGCGTCGCACTGTTGCCGATCGTGATGTCCTCGATCATGTCGTCCTCTCTGGGTCTTCTAGAACACGGCCAGCGGGTTCACCGGTGAACCGGTACCGCCGGGGATGCGCAAGGGGGCCATGGTGAAAAGGAACTCCCAGCGGTCGAGGTCCGCGCACGCGACGGCGAGGTCCTCGAGGAACATGTTGTCGATGAGCGGCATGCCCATCGCGTTGAGCGCGAGCGCGTGGATGGGGGAGAAGATGCCGTCGACCGGACTGGGGCGTACGTCGCTGTCGCCGTCCGAACCGAGCAGCGCGGTTCCGGCGCGACTAAGCACGAGCGTGGTCTCCGGCGCGATGCCGGCGCTGAAGTTCGACGGGTCCCAGGCCCCCAGCGCGTCCTTGCGTGCCCGCGCCCCGGTGCGCACGAGGACGGCGTCGCCCGGCCGGAGCGACACACCCTGCTCGTCGAGCACGGACTCGAGCTCGTCCGCCCCGACGGCGGAACCGGGTTCGAGCCAGGGCAGCCGCCGGCTCCGAGGGACGTCCACGAGCACGCCGCGCGTCACGACGCCCTGCGCCATCTCGGCGATGGTGCCCAGATCCGCGCCTGACTCGCCCACATGCTCATCCGCCGGTTGCCCGTTGTAGAGGCGGCCCCGGAAGACGCAGTGGCAGAGGGCGTCGAGATGCGTCACGGACTTGCCGTGGAAGTCGGTGCCGACGTAGTCGGTGTTGACGCTCGGCTGGGTGGTGCCGTCAGCGGCGTATCCGGTCATCCGGTGGTCGGCCGGTCGTGCGTTGTCGGGGCCCGTGTCCAGGTCCAGGTCGTGGCCGAGGCTGACGGGCCGGCCGACCCGGGCCAGGGTCGCGGCGTACACCACGACCTGCTCGGTGACGAGGTTCAGGGTTCCGCGCTGGTCGTCGGCGCCCCAACGGCCCCACGTGCTGACGCGGTCCACGATCTCGTCGAACGTGGCGAGGTCCACGGTCACGGGTTCCCGTCGATCTCGAACATCACGAGCTCGGCCTCGCCCTCGAGCACGACCTTGTCCTCGTCCTTCGTGACCGTGGTGGTGACGAAGACGCGCTTGCGCCCCTCGTCCTTCCCGGTGACCACGCAGTCGACCGTGATGCGGTCCCCGATGAGCACGGGACCTCGGAAGCGCATCGTCTGGGAGACGTAGGCGCTGCCCACGCCGAGGAGTTGCGCCAGCGTCGCACCGATGTATCCGCCGCACTGCATCCCGTAGGCGATGCGGCCTCCGAAGCGGGTCGATGCGGCGAACTCCTCGTCGAGGTGGAGCGGACCGCGATCCCCGATGAGTCCCGCGTACATGACGACGTCGGTCTCGGTGATGGTGCGTGTCCAGACCTCGCGGTCGCCGACCTGGACGTCGGCGATGGTCAGGTACTTCACGACTCGGCTCCTGTGATCAGTTCTCTCAACGACACCCCGGCAGCCTGACGGTCCCACGTGTCGGTGGTGACTCCCTCGGAGCGCAAGGCGACCTTCTGCGGCTTCCCTGTCGGGGTGCGCGGAAGCCCGCGGAGCACCCGGATGTAGCGGGGGACCATGAAGTGCGGCAGCCGGACCGCGAGGTCGGCGATGAGAGCCGCCGGATCGAAGGGTCGGTCGGGGGAAGGGATCACGCAGAGCAGGATGTCGTCGTCGCCGGCGAACTGCGACGGAACACCCACGGCCGCGCACTCGGCCACGTCCGGGTTCGCCAGGGCGGCATGCTCGATCTCGTACGACGAGATGTTTTCCGCCCGCCGGCGGATGCGCTCCTTCACGCGGTCCACGAAGTAGACGTAGCCGTCGCTCGCGATGTAGGCGAGATCGCCCGTGTGGAACCAGAGGTTGCGCCACGCGGCGAGAGTGACCTCGGGCATGCGGAGGTAGCCCTGCATCATCGTGAAGGGGCGACGTGGCCGCAGGACCATTTCGCCCGTGCTGCCAACGGGCACTTCCTCGTCGGTGTCCGGGTCGACGATCCGCAGCTCGAAGTGCTCCTCGCGAAGACGACCGCATGAACCGATGTGCAGCGGCTCGTCAAACGGTTGCCAGATCGGGATCGTCACCTCGGTCATACCCCAGGTCTCGATGCCACGGATCCCGAACCGCTTCTGGAAGTCCAGGGCGATGCCGGCCGGGAACGGTGAAGCCATGATTCGGGTGACGGGGTTGTCAGCGTCGTCCGGTCGTTCGGGCTGCTGGTGCAGCATCTCGACGAGCGGGCCGTGGAGCAGGGCGATCGTGCAGCCGTTGTCGCGCACTCTCGGAAGGAACTCCTCGACCGCGAAACGCGTGTCGAGGACGACGCGCCCGCCGGCCATCATCGATCCCATGATCCCGATGAACTTCCCGGCGACGTGGAAGAGCGGGATGAAGCAGTAGAAGGCATCGTCGGAGGTCATCCGCGCGCCCTCGACCCCCAGTCGAGAGAACAGTCGGACCTGACCGTGCGGCAGCATCACGCCCTTGGCCGGCCCGGTCGTGCCGGAGGTGTAGACGATCGAGGCAATGTCGTGCGGTCCCACGCGTCGATCCGGCTCATGGTCGCTGGCGCCGAGGATCTCCTGGTAGGCGAGCAGCCTGGTGCCCGGGACCGCCCGCTGAAGCGGCTCGTCGCCGGACGGGTAGACGACGACGGTCTCGAGGTAGGTGAGCGAGTCGCAGATCTCGACGACCCGTGGCAAGAGCTGCTCCTCGATGAACATCACCCGCGCCTGGGAGTTCTGCAGCGCGTGCTCGAGGCTGTGGCCGCGGTAACCGGTGTTGATCGCCACCTCGGCGGCCCCGGCGAGACTCGTGCCGAGCCAGGTCGCGATGGACTCGGTGGAGTTGTCGGCCATGATCACGACGCACTCACCGTGCGCGACGCCGAGCGAGACGAGCCCGTTGGCCACGGCGCAGGCTGCCGCGTAGGCCTCGGCGTAGGTGACGGGTCGCTCGCCCGCGCGGCGGAAGAACTCACGGTCGCCGTCCTGGTGGGCGCGGTCGCGCAATAGGTCCGGGAGCAGCGCGTCGAGCATGAGGTCCACAGGAATCCGGTCCCGCTCAGACGTTGACGGCGGACATGTCGCCGTAGCGGTCACCGGCGGCGGAGTCCGGCGGAACCACGACGTCGAGGTGGGCGAGGTGCTCGTCGGTGAGGTGCAGGGATGCCGCCGCCACGTTGGACTCAAGGTTGCGGCGGTGCTTCGTTCCCGGGATCGGCACGACGTCCTCACCGCGCGCGAGCACCCAGGCCAGCGCCAGCTGCGCGAGAGTGCAGCCGAGATCGTCTGCGACCTCGCGAGACCCCTCGACGAGCGCGAGGTTGTGCTCGAGCGCCTCGCCCTGGAAGCGGGGCGACGTCCGCCTCCAGTCGTCGGCGGCCAGGTCCTCGGCGCGGGTGATCGCACCCGTGAGCAGCCCGCGGCCGAGCGGGCTGTAGGCGACGAACCCGACTCCGAGCTCGCGGCAGGCGGGGAGCACCTCCCGCTCGACGTCACGGCTCTGCAGTGAGTACTCACTCTGGACGGCCGCGATCGGGTGGATCGAATGGGCGCGGCGCAGCGTCGAGGCGGACACTTCGGACAGCCCGATGTGACGGACCTTGCCGGCCGCGACGAGCTCGGCCACGGCTCCGACCGTGTCCTCGATGGGGGTGTCGGGGTCCACCCGGTGCTGCCAGTAGATGTCGATGCGGTCGGTGCCGAGCCGTTGGAGCGACAGGTCGCAGGAGCGGCGCACGTAGTCGGGTCGCCCGCTGACGCCGAGGTTGGTCCCGTCGGACGAGCGCAGCATGCCGAACTTCGTGGAGTAGATGACCTGGTCGCGCACCGAGGCGAGCGCGTGACCCACGAGGGCCTCGTTGGCGAACGGTCCGTAGACATCCGCGGTGTCGAAGAGCGTGACCCCGAGGTCCACCGCCCGCAGGAGCGTGGCGCGCGACTCGACGTCGTCGAAGTCGGTTCCGTACGTGCCGGACATGGACATGCAACCCAGGCCGAGGGCGGAGACCTCCAGCTCGGTTCCGAGGCGACGTGTCTGCACCGCTACTCCACAACCGGCACGACGGTCTCGACCCGTCGCACGGATATGCTCACGATGAAGTCCTTCGGCTCGTCGCCGATCATGGCGGCACGCTGGTCCGAGGCTCGGTAGCGTGCCTCCTGCTGCTCTGCGGTGCCTTCTCCCACGAACTCCCGGACCCAGATGAAGGTCGACGTCTCGCGGTCGGCCCAGGCGCCGCGTACGGGGAGGCCGAACTCCGCGTGCAGCGGGACGATCTTCTCGTGGAACAGCACGAGCCAGGCGTCCATCGTGCCGGGCACGATCTCGTAGGTACGGTGCTCGACGGTCACGAGGAATCCTCTCTCTGCGACATACGCACAGGGATTGCATATGCCGAAGACTGACGCTAACGTCCATCGGGAAGGTAGGTCAAGTGGACCGGCCGAAACCCACGAAGGACGACGTGACTGGCGAAGCCCCTGACCTGGTGGCCCTCGGAGAGACGATGGCGACCTTCGTGCGCGACGGGGGCGTCGACTCCTATCGGCTCATCACTGCCGGGGCCGAGTCCAACGTAGCCGTCGGCATGGCACTGCTGGGCTGCCGCACCGAATGGAGGTCGCGCCTGGGCGCCGACGAGCTCGGCGGGTTCGTCGCGGGCTCCATCGCGGCGGCCGGAGTGCACGTGGTGTCCGAGACGGACCAGGTCCGGCGTACCGGTGCAGCCGTGAAGGAGGTCGGCCCGAGCGGTTCTCGGATGCGCTACTACCGAGCCTGCAGCGCAGCGAGCCGTCTCGACCTGCTCGACGTCGGGCCGCTGATGGCTGCTCGCCGGCTGCACCTGACCGGGGTGACTCCGGCGCTCTCTCCGGAGAACCGGGAGGTAGTCACGCGGCTGCTTGCCGGACGCAGCGGCGGGACCAGCTTCGACGTCAACTACCGCCCGGTCCTGTGGGCCGATGCCGACCAGGCGGC
>JANMBJ010000217.1:0-18108 GCA_031360335.1 Candidatus Nanopelagicales bacterium | reverse complement strand
TCCTCCTGCAGCTCGCCGACGAGGAACTCCTGCGTGAGCCCCGCCTTGCCGCCGCCTGACGACTCGATGACGTCGTCCGGCGACATGCTCACCGGATAGAGAGTCTTGAGCGCGGTCCAGAGCCGGTCGAGGTCCCAGTCCTCCGGATAGCCGTCGCTCGTCTCGGCAGCGACATAGCCCTCGATGGTGTCGTCGAGGAATCCGCGCACCTGCTCGTGGAGGTCCTCACCCTCGAGGACGCGGCGTCGCTCCTCGTAGATGACCACGCGCTGGCGGTTCATGACCTCGTCGTACTTGAGGACGTTCTTGCGGATCTCGAAGTTCTGCGACTCGACCTGCGTCTGCGCCGAGCGGATGGCGTTGCTCACCATCTTCGCCTCGATGGGTACGTCGTCCGGGACGTTGAAGCGACGCAGGAACGCATCGACGATGTCGGCCTTGAACAGCCGCATCAGGTCGTCCTCGAGCGAGAGGTAGAACCGCGTCTCACCCGGGTCACCCTGGCGACCGGAACGACCACGCAGCTGGTTGTCGATGCGGCGCGACTCGTGCCGCTCGGTGCCGAGGACGTAGAGACCCCCGAGACCGGTGACCTCCTCGTGCTCGGTCGCCACGGCCTTCTTCGCGCGCTCGAGGGCACCGGGCCACTCGGACTCGTACTCCTCCGGGGTGTCGACCGGGCTCAGCTCGCGCTGGGCCAGCTCGGCAGCCGCCATGAACTCCGAGTTGCCACCGAGCATGATGTCGGTGCCTCGTCCGGCCATGTTGGTGGCGACGGTGACGGCACCCTTGCGACCGGCCTGCGCGACGATCGCGGCCTCGCGCTCGTGGAACTTCGCGTTGAGGACCTCGTGCGGCACACCGCGCTTGCGCAGCAGGGCAGAGAGGTTCTCCGACTTCTCGACCGACGTCGTGCCGACGAGGACCGGCTGGCCCTTCTCGTGACGCATGGCCAGGTCGTCGACGACGGCGTTGAGCTTGGCCTCCTCGGTGCGGTAGACGAGGTCGGCCTCGTCGAGGCGGACGAGGTCGCGGTTGGTGGGGATCGGCACGACGCCGAGCTTGTAGATCTGGTCGAACTCGGCGGCCTCGGTCATCGCCGTTCCGGTCATGCCCGAGAGCTTGCTGTAGAGCCGGAAGTAGTTCTGCAGGGTGATCGTCGCGAGGGTCTGGTTCTCCTGCTTGATCTCCACGGCTTCCTTGGCCTCGATGGCCTGGTGCATGCCCTCGTTGTAGCGACGGCCGGCGAGGATTCGCCCGGTGTGCTCGTCGACGATGAGGACCTCGCCGTTCATGACGACGTAGTCCTTGTCGCGCTTGAAGAGCTCCTTGGCGCGCAGGGCGTTGTTGAGGTAGCCGACGAGCGGGGTGTTGACCGACTCGTAGAGGTTGTCGATGCCGAGCCAGTCCTCGACCTTCTCGACGCCGCTCTCGAGGATGCCGACGGTGCGCTTCTTCTCGTCGACCTCGTAGTCGCCGTCGATGCCCTTCTCCTCGTCGCCCCGCTTGAGACGCGGGACGAGGCGGGCGAACTCCGAATACCACTTGGTCGCTGCGTCTGCGGGCCCGCTGATGATGAGCGGCGTGCGGGCCTCGTCGATGAGGATCGAGTCGGTCTCGTCAACCACGGCGAAGTGATGGCCGCGCTGCACACGCTCGTCGATCGACCACGCCATGTTGTCGCGGAGGTAGTCGAAGCCGAACTCGTTGTTGGTGCCGTAGGTGATGTCGCAGTCGTAGGCGACCTTGCGCTGCGCCGGAGTCATGCTGGCGAGGATCACGCCGACCGACAGCCCTAGGAAACGGTGCACCCGGCCCATCCACTCCGAGTCGCGCTCGGCGAGGTAGTCGTTGACCGTGACGACGTGCACACCCTCGCCGGTCAAGGCGTTGAGATAGGCGGGCAGGGTCGAGACCAGTGTCTTGCCCTCGCCCGTCTTCATCTCGGAGATGTTGCCGAGGTGCAGCGACGCCCCACCCATGACCTGGACGTCGTAGTGCCGCTGGCCGAGGGTGCGCCGAGCCGCCTCGCGGACGGTCGCGTAGGCCTCGGGCAGGAGCGAGTCGAGCGACTCGCCCTCGGCGAACCGCTGCTTGTACTCGTCGGTCTTCTCGCGCAGCTCGGCGTCGCTGAGGGCGACGAAGTCGTCCTCGAGCGCGTTCACCTGGACAGCGATCGACTCCAGCTTCTTGATCAGGCGTCCTTCACCGGCGCGAAGGATCTTGTCGAGGAGCGACACCAGAAACGTCCTTGTCTGCATCTGCAGCGGCCCGGGTGCGGGCGCGACGGGGCGAACGGGAGTCCCCGCCACCGTGAGCATGGTAACCATTCGGTCACGGTCACCGACATTCCGACGCCCGAAGTCCGGCGCGAGGCGTTCGGGGCGCGGGCGCCGGGGAGAACGGCCGCGCGACCAGGTGCCGAGGTGCGATGGGATGACTCCCATGACGACGACCGCCGATACGCCTGCGTTCCCACCCCGCCGCGACCTCACCGACGGCGTCGTGCTGCTGCGCGAGCCTGGTCCTGCTGACTCGGCGGCGATCATCGCAGGAGCCACGACCCCCGACGTCGTGCGCTACACCCGGGTGCCCTCGCCGTACGGCCCGGAGGACCTCGAGGCGATCCTGCGGATCTCCCACGAGGGGTGGACGGCGAGCACCGACGCCGTATTCGCGGTGTGCGATGCCGCCGATCCCGGAGAGCTGCTGGGCCTGGTCGGCCTGCACGGGGCCGACCTGACCGGCGAGCCGGGCGGCACCGCCGAGGTCGGCTACTGGCTGCGCACCGAAGGTCGTGGTCGCGGGCTCATGACTCGCGCCGTGCGGCTCGTCTCCGGGTGGGCCTTCGACGACCTCGGCCTCGCCGTCATCACGTGGTACGCCGTGGCCGGCAACGACGCGTCGCGTCGGGTCGCCGAGGCCGCCGGGTATCAGGTGGAGGGCACGCTGCGTCGCTGGACCGAGAATCGCGGTGTGCGCGAGGACTCCTGGGTCGCGACCCTGCTGCCCGAGGATCTGCTGCGATGACCGGATCGCCCACGGCCGGCGTCGAGCCGACCGAGCTCGTCGCAGGCTCGTGGCAGCTGCGCCCCTGGCCGGTGGCCCATGCCGACCTCGACGACCTGCTGGCAGAGCGCTATCCGCCCGGGCAGGTCGACGCAGAGCGCATCGCACGACTCGAGGGATGGCGCCGCGGCGACCTGCTCGGATTCGCGGTGCGCGAGATCACCAGCGGCGCGAGCGTCGCGGAGGCGCTCGTCGTCGTGACGCCGCAGCAGGAAGCGTCGGTCGTCGTGCGCCCCCGCCCGGACCATGTCGACAGCGGGTTGGAGGGGCCGGTGGACGACGTCGTACGTCGCTGGGCCACCGGCGCCCTCGGTCTCACGCTGGCGCAGCCGACCTGAACCCGACCCGGTGCGTTCTATCGTCGCTCGCAGATCGCCTTGAGTCCCTCGGCCTCCAACTGGAGGTAGGTCTCGGTGAGCTTGCCTCCGAGGAGACCCGCGACGACCGAGCCAGGTCCGGAGAACCGCACTGCGAGGTGCACGATGACACCGCCCTGACGACCTTCGAGAAGGTGCGAGGCCGTCGTGGTGATCCCCGGGCCGTGGGAGACCCAGGTGAACGACTCCCCCGCGATCACCTCGGTGACGGTCCACGTCGTCTCCGAGAGCTTGGGCTGCAGGATCCGCGCCCGCGAGCCGACCGCGAGCGCACCCTGCGGCTCGAGCGACACCGACACCATCGACGCCGTCCACGACGGCATCTCCTCGACGTCGGTCAGCACCGACCAGACCTTCGAGGCGCGCGCGGCGATGTCGACCGACACCTCATGTCTGCGCGCCACCCGAACCTCCCGAGCCGTTGGTCCGTCGATCGTAGAGGCAGTGGCAGCGACGCCCGTGACGAGGCACTCGGGGACGGCTCTGGACCTCGCGCTCGTCTCGACCCATCAGGTCCACGCCGCGCGTCCGAACCGCAGGGGGTCGATCACGACGCGGTGAGGGCCGCGACGAGCGCCGGACGAGCTGAGTCGGGGACGACTCGATCCACCTGCACGTCGGTGGCGCCCACCCAAGAGGCCGCCTCGCGCAGTGCTGCGGCCGTTCCCGAGATGGCGGATGAAGCGACGCAGCCACGACGACCCGCCTCGAACGTGACCTGACGCGCGTGCAGGATGTCGTTGTCGCGCTTGGGATCCACGCGTGCGACGAGCTTGCCGCCGGCCAGCACCGGCATCGTGAAATAGCCGTGCACCCGCTGATCCCGAGGGACGTAGAGCTCCATCTGATAGTCGAAGTGGAAGAGCCGCGAGGTGCGTTCGCGGTGCCAGACGAGGGAGTCGAAGGGCGAGAGCAGCGTCGTGCGGGAACGACCTGCGAGCTCACCCGCTGCGAGGAGATCGAGAGCGTGCGCGTCTGCGTAGCCAGGTGCCTTCCATCCCTGCACCTCGACCTGACGGACGTGGCCGGCATCCGCGAGCTCGGCCAGCAGCCGCTGGAAGTAGTGGCGCGGGAGCTCTCGTCGCGCGAGCCGGTGCACGTCGAGGACATCGGTGAGCGTGCCGACACCCATGACACGTACGGAGCGCAGGAGGAGCTCGCGCAGGCACTGCTCATCAGACGGCCCAACGATGCCATCGGCATCCGACCAGCCCTCACGTGGCTCCTGGAGGTCGCTCGGGATCGCTCTCTGAGCGAGGTCGTAGACCCTGCGCCAGCCCACCCGTCGTACGCACACAACCTCGCCGAGGAAGAGCAGCCACTCGACGGCGATCTTCGTGTCGCTCCAGTCCCACCACTCGCCACCCTTCCTGGCACCGCCGAGCTCGGTGGTCGTCAGCGGACCGTCGGACGCCAGCTTGGCGCGCACGAGCTCGATCGCCGTGGTCGGCTCCTTGTGCCAGTGGAACCCGCGCGCCTTGTAAGCCCTGCGGCGAAAGGCGAACAGCGGCCACTCCTCGACCGGGAGGATGCTCGCGGCGTGCGACCAGTATTCGAAGGTCGTCGCGTCACCCGGATGGTCAGGGCCGCGCCCACCACCCCAGTAGGCCGCCTCGACCGCCTCTCGGCCGACCGCGCCGAGTCGGGAGTACTGCACGAGCTCGTGGCTGCGAGCGAGCACGCTGACCGTGTCGAGCTGCACCGCTCCGAGCAGGCGCAGCGTCGCTCCGACCGCAGCCGTACGCCGTGGCACCGACGCCCGTGACGTCTGCGCGGGACGCAGCGGAAGCACCCCGGGGACGAGCCCCTGCGCGTGCAGCACCAAGGTCCGCGCATCAGCGATCGAGAGCACATCAGCCACACCCGGAACCTAGCCCGCCCGACCCACAACCAGGACCCGCGCTGCTGGCGCGTCCTGGTTGTGGTGGGTCAGGCGATCTGGAGGACGCCCTCGCGCACTGCTCGTACGACGGCTTCCATCCGGCTGTGCACCTGGAGCTTCTCGTGGATGTTGCGGATGTGGTTCTTCACGGTGTTCTCGCTGATGAAGAGCTTCTCGGCGATGGTGCGGTTGTTGAGTCCCTGGGCGACGAGGGTGAGCACCTCGAGCTCGCGACGCGACAGCGACCCCGCGCCTTCGGCGGATGCCTCGTTGCGACGCACGAGCACCGCGAACTCGTCGAGCAGCCGTGACGCCATCGCGGGCGAGAGCAGCGAGCTGCCGGCGGCCACCGCGCGCAGCGCGTCGACGAGCTCGACCGGCGTCGTGTCGGTCAGCAGGTAGCCGCGTGCGCCCGCGCGAACCGCACCGGCGAGGTCCGCATCGTCGTCGGCGTGGGTGAGCACCACGACGTGCACACCGGGGTGGGTGGCACGCAGGAGCGAGATGGCGTCGACCCCGCCGCCCTCGGCACCGAGGTCGAGCAGCACGACATCGACGTCGTGTCGGGTGACGAGGTCGACCACGAGGGAGCCGTCGCCGGTCTCGGCGACGACCGTGAGGTCGGGCTCCTGTGCGACGACGTCAGCGACGCCACGCCGGAACAACGGGAGACGATCGACGACGAGTACGCGCACAGGTCCACTGGAGCGCTGCGGCACGCGCGCATCATGGCACGCAGCGAACGCGCAGGCGGCGACACGGGTAAACCGGTACCGCGCCTTGATCCCTCGACCACACCGCCGGTCAGACTGATCGTGTGGTCGTTTCCGGGGTCGGGTAGCAGCCACACGATCAGTCTGAGCGGGCGGGGTCGTGCGCTAGGAGACCTCGGCCGCTTCTCGGATCTCGCTGAGCTCGAGGCGCAGCAGACCGTAGTCGTAGCCGCGCCGCTTGTAGACGACGGTCGGTCGATCGGTGGCGACGTCGTGGAACAGGAAGAAATCGTGCCCGACGAGCTCGAGAGCGTGCAGTGCCTCCGACACCGTCATCGGCATGCTCGGGTGCGTCTTGTCGCGGACGACGATGGGGCCGTCCTCGTAGACGACGTCGGCCTCGGTGTCGTCGGCCTCGGCGGCCTCCTCGGCAGCGGCCGCAGCCTCACCCAGCACACCGGCGATCGGCGTCCCGCGGCGGTTCTTGGTGTGGCGGCGCTCACCGGCGCGGCGCAGCCGCTCCTCGAGGCGCCCGTAGGCCAGATCGAGGGCGGCGTACTTGTCGGCCGCGGTCGCCTCGGCCCGGATCACGGGGCCGCGACCGACGCAGGTGAGCTCGACCTCGAAGGCACGGTCTGCCTGCCGAGGATTGCTCTCCTTGCTCACCTCGACATCGACGCGACTCAGCGCGACACCGAAGCGGTCGACCCGGCCGAGCTTGTCGACGACGTGCTCTCGGAAACGATCGGACAGGTCGAAGTGCCGACCTCTGACGACGATGTCGACGGGCGCGTTCATGGTGGTCATGACGACGTCACCTTCCCTCGAGACAGCACTGGACGCGTGACACCCGTCCGGCCGACCTGGTCTTCGACCCCACATCCGCCTGCTGAGGGTCTCGCCGCGCCCGGTCGGGCATTGTGCGACTACTCCCCTTCTCCTGGATCGTCAGGCACTCGGGCCTGACGGCAGGGCAGGACTTACTACTAAACCGCACCGTGATCGAACGACGAAGAGTCGCCTTACGTGGACCGCTTTGCCTGCGGCTGGCATCGGCTTGCCCCCGAGGAGCACCGACGAGCGGCTCTCCTCCAGGGACGCAACCACGGACCCGGACGGGTGTCACGTGACCCACGTTAGCCCCCGCGAGCGATGGGCGCGCGGCTCGTCGACTAGTCATACCGGACCCTCAGCAACGGCATCGTTTCGGGTCAGTGACGGACGCGTGTCGCGGCCACGACGGCCGCGCCGAGCGGATCGACGCCGACCGAGCGCAGGGCGCGGGCGGCCTCAGCGAGAGTGGCTCCGCTGGTGACGATGTCGTCGACGAGGACGACGCCCGACAGCCCAGCGGCGCGGGTCGTGGGCGCCATCGAGCCACGCAGGTTGTCAGCCCGTGCCGTACGTCCCAATCCGACCTGGTCGCGCCGCCGCCGGACGCCGACGAGCACCGCGCCGACCCGCACCCGGACCCCAGCGGCGCGCAGGTGGGCCGCCGCCACGCGGCAGAGCTCGAGGACGTGGTCGCCGTCGCGGTCACGCGCCGACCCGGGCGAGCCCGGCACCGGCACCAGCGTGAGGTGCGACGGGTCGAGGGCACCTGTCGCCGCCGCGGCGATCGAGGTCGTCAACGCCACACCGAGTGCTGAACGCAACGCCCACCGCCCGTGATCCTTGAACGCCACGACCGCCTCGCGCACCGGCCCGTCGTAGTCGGCCACCGCCCACACCTCGGGGAGGCCGTCAGGACGCGGTCGCACGACCGCGGTGCGCGCCGGCCCGTGCAGCAGCGGCGCACAGTCGGGGCAGAGCGATCCGCCTCGCCCCCGGCACCCGGCGCACACTCGCGGCACCACCGAGGTCACGCGCGCGAGCGCCGACGGCATACGCAAGAGGGGATGAGGCGTGGGCATCTGCGAAGGCTGCCCCAACACTCACGCCGCGCGACGCTTCCGTCCCCAGCTGACGCCGGACGTGGCTCCCCGGGACGGCTGTGGACAGCAGCACTCAGGGCGCTGGTCAGCCGGGGTAGACCGGGAAGGCGCCGTCAGTGACCTTCACCCAGAGGCTGCCCGAGCTGCTCACGACCGTGGTGCCAGCACCCACGAGGATCGGATGCTGAGGCGCTGCGGCCAGGGTCACCGCACCGGCGGGTGCGAGCGTGTGACCGGGGCTGCTGGAATAGCCGATCGAGAGCTGATGCACCTCGAGCGACGATGCCGCGACACTGCCGAGCACCACGAGGGTGTCGGCGTCGAGCCACGCGAGGTCGGTGCTGTTGGTGAGCGACGCGTCGATACGTCGCGGAGCCGCGACACGCACGGTCTGGCCGTCGCGCTCGATGCGCGCCACCAACGGCTCGACCTTCGACTTGCGCTTGACCAGCAAGGCGATCCGGGTGCCGTCGCGCGAGACGGAGACGGCCAGCAGGCTCTTGCTGGTGACGTCGGGCGGCAGATCGACGATCGGCACGTCGACCGACTTCTCGTCGCCCGCAACGAGCACGAGGCCCCTGCCGCGGTCGACGACCCACACATCGCCGTAGCGGTCCCACGACGGTCGCGACAGGTCGGTGCCGGTGTAGCGGAGGACGGGGGTCGCACCGTCGACGAGGCGCGAGATCCACAGCGACGCCTTGTCCGCGCCGACCCCCGCGACCTGGGTCGAGTCGAGGCTGACTCCCGGTTTCGTGAGAGGAGCCTTGAGCTTGACGACAGTCTGCGAGCCGTCCGGGTTGAGCTGGAGCAGCCCGCGCGGATCGACGGCCCAGCCCTTCGCCGTGTCCGACAGTGCATCCGGGTCGACCAGCGGCCACGAGCCGATCGGCTGGACGGGTCCCTTACCGGTCACGGTCACGGGCTGCCCGTTGACGGTCATCCGCACCCCGGTGATCCCGGGCACCTGCCGCAGGGTCCACACCAGCTGCGCGGAGAGCTTCTGCCGTGTCTCGTCGCTCGCCCCGAGGAGCTCGGGACTGAGCTCGACGTCGGCGACGCCGTCTGCCTCGACGGGGACAGCGTCGATCAGCAGCCGGGTGCCCTCGGGGAAGGCCGAGCTCACTGCGGGCGCGATCCAGGGAGTCGCGCCCTGGAGCAGCGACTGCACCAGCACGGTCGCGACGGCGGAGCTCGTGACCGGGACCGTGATCGGTGCGGGGACGAGCGTGGAGAAGTCCCGCGTGAAGAAGTAGAGGTCGTAGGTGCGATAGCTGCGCGAGATGTCCGACGGGCTCAGCACGAGACCGCTGGGCAGAGTCGAGATCCGCCACTGCCCGTTGACCTTGGTGACCCCATAGCTGATGTTGTCGAGCTGGGTTCCGGGCGCCTCGACGGCGTACTCGCCCGTCGCGTTGATGGTCGCCGTGAGACCACCCTGGATGGAGACGACATTGCCCTTCAAGGCATACGTCGTCTTCCCGTCGGTCACCCGCACGCCTGCCTTGGGGTCCCAGACGCTCGCAGCGCCGTCGGTGAGATATTCCTTGGCGATCTTGTAGCCCGTCTCGACGCTGGCCGTGGCGTTCTGGAAGCCGCGGACCAGCTGCTCGGGCGTCGCGTCGACCTGGGGTGACTGCGGGATGACCCGGAACAGCGGGTCGTTCTCGGCCACGCCGACCGACGGGCCCTGCTGGATCGGCCCCGACGTCGGGATCCCGGCGCACGCCGAGAGCACCAGCGCGCACGACACCAGACCGATGAACCGACGGGTCCGCACAGCTGCGCGGGCCGTCACGGCGCCACACCCTCACGACGCGGTGTGCGGTACGGCGTGGCTAGCGAAGCCTGCACGCGAGGGCCGATGTCGGACGGCTCGAGGGGCAGCGGCGACTCGGCGATCGCGCCGTGACCCGTGCGTGGCAACGTCATCCGGAAGTTGGCACCGTCGCCGGGTGCGCCCCAGGCCTGCAGCCAGCCGCCGTGGAGGCGTACGTCCTCCATCGCGATGGAGAGGCCGAGTCCCGTGCCGCCCGTGGTGCGCGCGCGGGCCGGATCGGCACGCCAGAACCGGTTGAAGACCAGCGAGGTCTCGCCGGGGCGCAGCCCGACACCGTGGTCGCGCACGCTCACCGCGACGGCGTCCTCGCTCGCGGCCATGGTGATGTCGACGGGGCGACCTTCCCCGTGCTCGACGGCGTTGATCACGAGGTTGCGCAGCACGCGATCGATGCGACGCGGGTCGCAGTCGACGAGGCACGCACTGTCAGGGAGGAGGAGTCGGACCTCGGAGCCCTTGCGCTCGGTGAGCGGCGATGCGGCCTCGACCACCCGTTCGACGACGGATCGCAGGTCGACCTGCTCGGGGTCGAGCACGGCCGCTCCGGCGTCGAACCGGCTGATCTCGAGCAGGTCCGACAGCAGCGCCTCGAAGCGGTCGAGCTGGGTCTGGAGGAGCTCAGCGCTGCGCGACGTCGCCGGATCGAAGTCGGCGCGCGACTCGTAGAGCAGGTCGGCGGCCATGCGCACGGTCGTCAGCGGCGTGCGCAGCTCGTGCGACACATCGGAGACAAACCGCTGCTGGACGCGCGACAGCGACTCGAGCCGGTTGATCTGTTCCTGCAGGTTGGCAGCCATCCCGTTGAACGAGGTGGCCAGCTTGGCGAGGTCGTCCTCGCCACGGACCCGCATCCGCTCGGTGAGGATGCCCGCGGAGAACCGCTCCGCGGTCCGCGCTGCGAGCCGCACCGGCGACACCACCTGGCGGGTGACGACGTAGGCGATGCCCGCGAGGGTCAGGACGAGGATCAGGCCGACGAGCCCCACCGCCCGCCGGACCAGATCGAGCGTGGCCTCCTCCTGCGTGAGCGGGAAGAGGTAGTAGACCTCGTACGCCACGCCGGTCACGGACAGCGGAGCGCCTACGGCGAGACCCGGCGTCACATGACCGTCGAGGAACCGGATCTCGTTGTAGGTCCACGACTGACGCAGGTCGCGCTGCACCGCGACGCGCAGCTCCGGAGGCACGCTCGACTCGGACGCCAGAGTGGCGACGTCAGGGCTCTCCGCCTTCTTGGGCGGCGACGCCAGCATGACCAGCTCGAACAGGTGCGGGTTGCCCGCACGCTGCGCGAGGGTGCTGATGACGGTGCCGACGCTGACAGCGGTGGGCTGGCTCGCGTCGGCAGCGTTGAGCACGCTCTGCGCCTCGGTCACCCCGGAGCTCGCCTCGGCGACCGAGGCGCGTTCCTTGGCGTCGAGGAGACCTGAGGTGATGCGCCCGACGAGCAGCACGCCGACGAGGCCTACGACGATGAGCGAGAGGAAGAGAGTCGTCGCGACGACACGCAACGACACCGACGAACGCCAGATCGTCAGTGGTCGACGGAGGACGGCCCAGACCCGCTGCCACCAGCGCGACCACTGGTTCATGCGTTCACGTCACCTGCGGTGCTCACGGAGGGCCGGCCTTGTAGCCGACACCGCGCACGGTCACGACGATCTCGGGGCGCTCGGGGTCGTGCTCGATCTTCGACCGAAGGCGCTGGACGTGGACGTTGACGAGGCGGGTGTCAGCGGCGTGGCGATAGCCCCATACCTCCTGCAGCAGGATCTCGCGGGTGAACACCTGCCACGGCTTGCGGGCCAGCGCAGCGAGGAGGTCGAACTCGAGCGGGGTCAGGGAGATGGACTCGCTGCCGCGCTTGACCGAGTGGCCCGCGACGTCGATCTGCAGGTCACCGATCGCGAGGTTCTCGGGGCCGGCCTGGTCGGTGCGCCGCAGCCGCGTGCGCACCCGGGCGACGAGCTCCTTGGGCTTGAACGGCTTGACGACGTAGTCGTCGGCACCGCTCTCGAGACCCAGGACGATGTCGACGGTGTCGGTCTTGGCTGTGAGCATCACGATGGGCACCCCGGACTCGGCCCGGATCGAGCGGCAGACGTCGATGCCGTCGCGCCCGGGCAGCATGAGATCGAGCAGCACGAGGTCCGGCTTGGTCTCGCGGAATACCGCCAGAGCCTTGGAACCGTCGGCGCAGAAGAAGGGCTCGAAGCCCTCCGTACGCAGGACGATCCCGAGCATCTCGGCCAGCGCGGTGTCGTCGTCGACGACCAGCACGCGTCCCTTCACACCCGTCATCGTGGCACCCGTCTCGGCTGGGCGTAGCCGGACTTCCCAGCTCGCTGTCGTCATGATCGTCGCTCCATCCCCGTCTCGGGTGCAACGCCACGTCCGGCGGACCCGCTCTTCCGACGCGTGAGGGGGGCCACTCGTTCCCGGCAACTCGTTCCCACGGGTGAGCCGGGGCGGGTCGCGCTCCCCGTGACGGCACCCCCGTGGCACGATCGGGTGGGGGACGTTCGGCACCGGGCCGGTCTGCCCCGGCCAGCCGCTGGCAGCCAACCCCGCTGCCGGCTGCGGAAGGGATCGCGGACCACTCATGACCGAGGACTCCTCTCGTCACGATGAGCTGCCCGGCGGCACGCGCGACGAGGCACCCATCCCGCCGCCGCCCGTCGAGCCGCCGTGGACCCCAGCTCCGGCGTGGCCCGACACCGCAGTCATCGAACCTGCTCCGACCTACGTCGCGGACGCCGAGACCACGCGCCTCGGCGCGCAGCCGACCACCGTCGACCCGATGGTGCCGCCGCCGCCCCCGTCGTATGCCGCTCCTCCCGTGCTGCCGGTGGTGCCGTCCTGGACCACGCCCTCGCCGGCGCCGGCCGCTCCCCCGCAACCCCCGTCCTACGGCGCACCCCAGTTCGGCGCCCCTCCCGGAGCACCTCAGTTCGGAGCACCTCAGTTCGGAGCCCCTCAGTTCGGAGCCCCTCAGTTCGGAGCCCCTCAGTACGGAGCCCCTCAGTACGGCGCGCCCCAGTTCGGCGGGGCTCCAGGGGCCGCGCAGTACAGGCCTGGGCAGTACGGGCCAGGGCAGTACGGCCTTCCGGCGGGTGCGGGGATGCCGGGGGTCGCCGGATGGGGCGCCGTGCCGCTCGCGCCGAAGCCGGGCGTCATCCCGCTACGCCCGCTCGGGGTGGGCGAGATCCTCGACGGCGCGATCAGCTATATCCGGCGCGACCCGAAGACGGTGCTGGGCATCTCGGCCGCCATCTCGGCGATCATCGCCGCGGCGCAGCTGCTCACCCTCTCGCTCACCTTCTCCTCCCTCGACTCGCTCAGCTCCACGTCGACGCGGGTCGGGTCCAGCGCCAGCGACGTTGCAGCGGTCAACGATGTTGTCGGCACGGCGTTCGCGGGTCAGGGCGCTCAGCTGCTGCAGTTCGTCGTCACGAGCGTTCTCGGCGTGGTCGCGACGGGCCTGCTCACTCTCGTCATGGGGCGCGCGGTGCTCGGCCAGCGCGTCACTCTCGGCGAAGCCTGGAAGGGCACCTCGAAGCGATTCTGGCCACTGCTCGGCCTCACGTTCGTGATCAGCCTCGCGGTCGGTGCCGCCGCACTCGCCGGCATCCTGGCGAGCGTGCTCATCGGCTGGGCGATCTCGAACGCCAGCGTCGGCCTCGGCGTGTTCGTCGGCATCGTCCTGGGGTTCTCCGCTCTGCTCGCTGCGCTCTGGCTGCATGTGCGTCTGCTGCTCTCCCCCGTGGCCCTCATGCTCGAAGGGGCCGGAGTCGGCCGGTCCATGACTCGCTCGTGGGGCCTCGTTCGAGGAGCCTGGTGGCGCACCTTCGGGATCTGGCTGCTCGCTTCGGTCATCGGGGCGATCGTCAGCGGCGTGCTGGCGGTGCCGTTCGCGCTCGTCGGCGGCGTCAGCACCGCCCTCGGCTCGAGCAACGGCAGCACCTCGCTGGGCCTGGGATACTTCATCGCCACATCGCTGGGAACCCTGATCGCGAGCACGGTCGTGCTGCCCTTCAGCTCCGGGGTGGTCGTCCTGCTCTACATCGACCGACGGATCCGTCGTGAGGCGCTCGACATCGAGCTCGCGCGCGCGGCCGGGTTCCCGGTCTGACGCTCACGTGACACTTGCGACGGTGATCCTTGCGGCGAGGCTGCCCTCCGACGTCCCGGTGACACTGACCCGCGAGCAGGCGGCGCTGCTCGCGCAGCTCGAGCTGGCCAAGCCCGCCTACCACTACGACGACGAGTCCTGGGTGCAGAAGATCTTCCGCTGGGTCATCGAGAAGATCTCCTTGCTGCTGGACCGGGCCGTGACGACCTCGCCGCTCGGCTGGGTAGGGATCGCCGTGCTCCTCGTGATCGCCATCGTCGTGGTCGTGCTCATCAGCCGGCGCACCGGACGTCTCGAGCGCGGCCGTGCGACGGTCGCCCTCTTCGACGAGGCGACACGGCGGGCGGCCGAGCTGCGCGCCGATGCCGAACGCTTCGCGGCCGCCGGCGCGTGGGCCGAAGCTGTGCGCGCCCGGCTCCGTGCGGTCGTACGAGATCTCGAGGAACGTGGTCTGGTCGACGTACGACCTGGGCGCACCGCGGACGAGATCGCGGTCGACGCCGGACAGGCACTGCCGTCGGTCTCCGCCGACCTGCGCACCGGAGCCCGACTCTTCGACGACGTCTGGTACGGCGGCCGCGCCGCTGACTCCGACACCTACGCACGCCTGGTCGCAGTCGACGAGGCCGTGTCTTCGGCCCGGCCGGGGCGCACCGGCGACCTGCCCGAGCCGGCGCTGGCGGTGCCCCGATGAGTGTCGACGTCGCACGCCCCGGCGACACCGCCTCCGTCAGCGGTCCGACACTGCGCCAACGCATGCGAGCCAACCGCGGGCTCCTCGTGATCATGGCGCTGGTGCTCGTGCTGGCGACGCTCGTGGCACTCGCGCAGTCGCAGCAGAAGTCCGGCTTCCTCGACCCCGACGCGACCGACAAGTCGGGGTCCAGAGCACTCGCCACCGTGCTCCGCGCGCAGGGGGTGACGGTCATCCGCGAGACCACGGCTGCCGGTGTCGCCGCCGACCTCCGGACCTCACCTGATGCGACTCTGCTCATCGCGCCGACCGGTCCGGTCAGCGACTCCATGCTGGCGGTCGTCCGCGACGAGAGTGTCGGGCACACGGTGCTGATCGAGCCGGATCCCTTTGTGCTGCAGGAGTTCGCGCCGTGGGCCGAGACTGGCGGCCGCTCGACGTCGACCGATGAGGTCGCACCCGGTTGCGCCTTCACCGTGGCCGCACGGGCCGGGACACTCCCGGTGCTGGGCACGACCTACACCGCGACCCGCCCCGGGATCCTGTCGTGCTGGAACGGCGGCGTGCTCGACAGCGGCACCGTCGACAGCGGCAGCGTGACCGTCGTGGGCCTGACCACCGCGTTCACCAACGCCGAGCTCGCGAGCTCCGGCAACGCGTCGATGACGATGGGAGTGCTCGGCCGCTCCACGACGCTCGTG
This sequence comes from Candidatus Nanopelagicales bacterium, assembly GCA_031360335.1. GTDB lineage: Bacteria > Actinomycetota > Actinomycetes > S36-B12 > CAIYMF01 > Longivirga. Next base: position 2,766 of record JANMBJ010000217.1, on the reverse strand, counting down.
TGGTGGCTGCCCTCGATCGCCGATCCGCTGCAGGTCGCTCAGGGCGAGGAGCAGCCCTCGATCCAGGACCTCATCCCGTCATGGGTCGGTTGGGCGCTGCTGCAGGTCGTGATCGCGATGCTCGTGGTCATCTGGTGGCGCGGGCGTCGACTCGGCCGCGTCGTCGTCGAGCCGCTGCCCGTCGTCGTACGCGCGACCGAGTCGGTCGAGGGGCGCGCGCGCCTCTACCGCCGAGGCAGGGCGCGTGGCCGTGCAGCGGACGCGTTGCGCACCTCGACGACGGCGCGGGTGCGGACCCGGCTCTCGCTGCCGCGTACGGCCGACATCGCCACGGTCGTCGCGGCGGTCGCCACCCGCACCGGACGACCCGATACCGAGATTGCCGCATTGCTGTCACCCGGCAGCGACCCCACCGACGACGTGGGCCTGACCAGGCTCGCGAACGCGCTCGACGCACTGGAGAACGAGGTCCGACACCCATGACCGACACCCCCGGCTTCTCCCCCGAGCCCATGCCGATGCTGCCCGATGCCGAGCCGGCGCCTCCCGCGGTGGCCAGCAGTCTGACGCCGGAACCTGCTGTCCCCCAGACGTTCTCGCCCGAGCCGGTCTTGGCGCCGACGGCAGTGCCACCCGTGCCGACGGCTGAGACCACGCCGGCCGGACCCGACCCACGTGCGGCGCTCATGGCGCTGCGGTCGGAGGTCAGCAAGGCGGTCGTCGGTCAGGACTCCGTGGTCACGGGTCTCGTCATCGCGCTGCTCTGCCGCGGACACGTGCTGCTCGAGGGAGTCCCCGGCACGGCGAAGACGCTGATGATCCGCGCGTTGGCCACGGCGCTCGACCTGCAGAGCACCCGGATCCAGTTCACCCCCGACCTCATGCCCGGCGACGTGACGGGGTCACTCGTCTACGACAACCGCTCGTCGGAGTTCTCCTTCAAGCCCGGCCCGGTCTTCACCAACCTGCTCCTCGCCAACGAGATCAACCGCACGCCACCGAAGACGCAGGCCTCGCTGCTCGAGGCGATGGAGGAGCGGCAGGTCACGGTCGAAGGATCGGCGCGACCCCTGCCCGACCCGTTCATCGTCGCCGCGACCCAGAACCCCGTGGAGTACGAAGGCACCTACCCGCTGCCCGAGGCGCAGCTCGACCGCTTCCTGCTCAAGCTCACCGTGCCGCTCCCCGGCCGCGACGAGGAGTTCGCGGTGCTGCGCCGCCACCTCGACGGTTTCGACCCGCGCGACCTGCACGGCGCGGGCCTCCGCCCGGTCGCGGGTGCACAGGACCTCGCGATCGCGCGTGCCGCTGTCGCGAAGGTGACAGTCGCTCCTGAGGTGGCCGCCTACGTCGTCGACCTCGTCCGTGCGACACGGTCGAGCCCGTCGTTGCGCCTCGGCGTCTCACCGCGTGGTGCCATCGGCCTGATCAGTGCGGCGCGCGCGTGGGCGTGGCTGTCCGGACGGGACTACGTCTCGCCTGACGACGTGAAGTCTCTGGCACGACCGGCCTTGCGGCACCGGGTGTCCCTGCGCCCGGAGGCCGAGCTCGAGGGAGTGACGGCCGACGCTGTGCTCGAGGGCATCCTGGCGACCGTCCCGACCCCGCGGTAACGGCGCAGCCCGATGGTAGTCACCGGACGCGCCGCGCTGCTCGCGCTGCTCCTCACCGCCCCCGTCGCGGTCGTCGCGCGGTCGTGGGGTGCGGTGCTGCTCGTCGATGCCGTGCTGCTGGCTCTGCTGGGCGTCGACGCCTGGCTCGCGGGGTCGCCTCGCGCCCTGACGTTCGCTCGCACCGGCGACCACACGACACGGCTCGGTGAGGAGGCCGTCGTCACCCTGACGGTGCGCAACATCGGCCGGCGCCGGGTTTACGCCATCCTGCGCGACGCGTGGGCTCCGACCGCAGGTGTGGCGATCACACGCCACGCGCTCGACGTCGAGCCCGAGCGCCTCGTACGGGTGTCGTCGGTGCTGCGGCCCGTACGCCGCGGGGAGCGCCGTCCCGACCTGGTCACCGTGCGCTCGCTAGGCCCGCTGCGTCTCGCGGGTCGCCAGGCGTCGCACGCGGTGCCGTGGGCGGTCCGCGTGCTGCCGGGTTTCCCGTCGCGCAAGCACCTGCCGTCGCGCCTGGCCAGGCTCCGTGAGCTCGATGGTCGCGTTGCGCTGATGGTGCGCGGGCAGGGCAGCGAGTTCGACTCCCTGCGCGAGTATGTGCTCGGCGACGACGTGCGCTCGATCGACTGGCGAGCGAGCGCCCGCAACCGCAACGTGGTGGTCCGGACCTGGCAGCCTGAACGCGACCGGCGGGTGGTGCTGGTCCTGGACACCTCGCGGACCTCGGCCGGACGGGTCGAGGACGTTCCGCGCCTCGACGCCGCCATGGACGCAGCGCTGCTGCTCGCTGCCCTTGATGCCCGGGCCGGCGACCGCAGCGACTTCGTGGCCGGCGACCGACGGGTGCGTTCGCGTCTGCGTCTGTCCACCAGGACCGGGATCGCAGTCACGCTCCAGGACGCCATGTCGGACCTCCAGCCGATCATCGCCGAGGCAGACTGGGCGACCCTGGCCGGCGCCGTGCAGGGGCTCGGACGCCAGCGTGCGCTCGTCGTACTCCTGACCCCGCTGGAGCCCTCGGCCGTGGAGGAGGGTCTGCTGCCGGTGCTGCCCACCCTGACCCGGCACCATCGGGTCGTCCTCGCGTCGGTGCGCGACCCGGCCCTGGAGGCGATGACGGCTCGGCACGGGGACGATGGTGACCTTGCCG
>JANMBJ010000216.1:0-10518 GCA_031360335.1 Candidatus Nanopelagicales bacterium | reverse complement strand
CGGCGCCCCGTTGCCTCGCCCGCACCGGAGCCCTCCGTCTCACGCGACTCGTCCACGGCGTACGACCGATCGAGCGCGGGCGTCCTCGCCCGAGGCTCGCGATCCACGAGGACGCCGTCCTCGGACGATGAGGGTGACTGACCGAGACCGTTCGGGCGGTTGGTGGGATTGGACATGATCCAACACCAGGTCGCAGAGCGAGCCATCGGGCAAAGTGAGCTCATCATCGACAACGTGGACGGTGAACGGCTCGATCGTCGCCCGTCGCGAACGCGCTACTACCTCGGGGGCTGGGACGCGCGACCGGTGCGGAGGGACACCGGCAGAGACTATTCCGACGATAGCGAGTTGGGCGACTCCCGCACAGGACGGGTCTCGACCGCCGCCGCCAGTCGTGGCCCGAGGGTCTTTTCCTGCCCTCTCTTCGCGCGTACCGTCTCGGTGGTCCCCGGCCGCCACTCTGTCGTAACGGCCGGGGATCCAATGACACCGCCCACGGTCGGTCGCTTCCGGACTGCGGTCTGCCGCGTGAGCGACGCCGATTCCTTGGCCCCGACGCCCTCGAGCCGCTCCTGCCGATGACCGAAGCTGCCATCGTCATCCGGATCACCTGGGAAGAGGCCCTGCACCGAATCGCGTCGGCACCCACCCCGCGTAGCCCCCGATAGCGCTGATTCGAAAGTCGGGAGGCGTTGGACGGCCAGGCGTCAGCCCAGCACGCCCTGGTTGAAGGTCGATCTCAAAACTCTCCGAGGGAATCCGGATTGCTGCAGTCTGCGCAACGACGTCGGCACCGGTGGCGCCGTGCGTCCACGAACCCAGCGCCGACTGGGACGCCGAGGTGGCGCCCGTCGCAGCGAGGATCGGATACGTTGCACGTCACCGTCGGGCCTCGGCACGGCAAAGCGCAACCCCGTCTACGCTTCAGGGGTGCTGTATCACGTCGGGTGCGACGCCAACGTCATCATCCATGACGCGGGCACGGTCAACGAGTCCCCAGCGCGATTGACGATAGGGGTCGGTCTGGCACATGCCGTTCTTCCCGATACGCACGAAACCCTGTGTCGTACTGCCGTTCGCCACGTGTTCGAGGCCAACTTCTGGCCGGACATCTTCATGACGAACCAGCCATGCCCGGCCTGCGTCGCTCTGACAACGTGAAACATCTGCGCCATGGACGTCGATGAGAGGGAGCGGCCGTCGACCGCCCCGGCCCGTTCGCGAGGCCAACGCGTCGCATTAGAACGTGGCCTGCATGTCCTGCGTGCCCGTGCAGAAATCGCCGACTTGCGCGCCGCACGATCCACACAGCGATGAGGCGTGTGCTCGGGCAGAGCCGTGCACCCGAGCACCTTCATGGGCCGGCTTCTCGACCGCACCGACCGGGTGGAGGACCTGGTTCACCCGAGCCGAGTTTCTCCCGGTGCTGGATCTTCCACCCGAATTCGGTGTGTGGAAACCCCTTCCGTGCCTCCCGCAGTGGTCCACGGACGGGACCCTGGGCTCGCTATTTGCCTAGCCGCCCACAGCGGCCGCATCGGACTTGGCGCGGCCCCCGCCACTGGCACGGGGGTGTGGCAGCACGGGGACCGCGTCCGCAACGCTACCTCGCCCCCCACGAGTCGTTGAGGAGTTGGGGCCGCTGCCGGGCACTGAGGGCTGCCCTAGAAACGCGAATGGCGGCGGCGCGGTCTTGGCAGTGGTGTCGTCCAGCCCGCCACAGCGGCTTTCGTGGTCATGCGCTCTCCATGGTCGAGGTCGCGGTCGGTCGTTTGGGGGTCGTTGTTGGTGGCAGGTAGGCCTCGAACCAGTCGAGGGTGCGGGTGAGGTGGTCAACGATTGCTGGCCAGGCGTGTACGTCGTGGCCCTCGTGGGGGTAGATCGCGATGTCGGTGTCGACGTCGAGCTCGATGAGTGCACGGTGCATGAGCAGGGCCTGGGCCGGTGGGGTGGCGAGGTCCAGTGCGCCGGCGGTGAGGAGCAGCGGGCTGGTGCTGGTCGACGCCGCCATGAGCGGGCTCCGGGTGCGGTACTGGGAGTCGGGGTCTCGGGGGTCTCCGGTGAGGTATCTGGTGTCGCTTTGCGGGATGTTGGTGGTGAAGTGTTGGGAGACCCAGTCCGTGGCGGGTGAGATCGCCACGGCGGCCGCAACTCGCGCTTGGGTGGCGAGCCAGGCGCTGAGGAAGCCGCCGTAGCTGGCACCGACGACCCCGACCGTGTGCGGCTCGGTGACGCCGGTGGCGATGAGATGGTCGATGCCGGACACGATGTCGTCCATGTCGAGCCCGCCGACCTGTCCCACGATGGCCCGGGTGAACTGCTCGCCGTGGCTTTGGCTTCCCCGTGGGTTGGGCAGCAGGACCGCGAATCCGCGGCGAAGGAGGGCGGGGACGAGGGGGATCCGTCCGAGCCAGATGTTGCGCCAGCTCCAGACCGGGCCACCGTGGATCACGGTGACCAGGGGGTGCGGTCCCGCTGTCCGGGGTCGGAGCAGGTAGCCGTCGATGCTGGTTGCGTCGGTCGAGATCCACCGCTGAGGCTCCCAGATGTGGCCGGGTGAGTCAGAGCCGTGAGTGGATGGGTCCGGGTCGACGAGCGGCTCGAAGCCAGCGCTGGTGACCACGCCGAGAGTAGGTGGGCGATCGTGGCTCTCGAGCACGGTGGCGACGCGACCTGGTCCGCACAGTGCCACGGTGGGGGTGAGGTCGCCTGGGCCGAAGGTCTCATCGGTGGCCCATTCGGTGAGCGCGCCATCGACGCTGCGCCAGACCACGACGGTGGACTGGCCACGTTGTCCGGCAGCAACCAGCGAGCCGTCTGGTTCCCAGTGGTGCGAGGTGACATGGACGGGGAGGGGTGGCTCGGTCGTGTGTCCGTCGATGAGGTCGATGACGATGACGGTTCCGGCGAGGAGCCCGCGATCGCTCGCGGTCCCGGCGAGCACGGACACCTGGGTGCCTGACCGGTTGGCTCGCGGTTGGCCTAGCTGGGGCTCGGCGCTGAGCAAGGTGCGCGGTTCCGAGCGGTCCAGGGGAATCAGGACGAGGTCGGCGTCATACCAGGCATCTTCGTCGGGGTCCGGGGACGCAACGGTGACCAGCGCATGGCTGGCGGACCATGCGGCCTCCCAGATGTTCCACTCGGGTGCCAGGGGCGCAAATTCCGCTTCCGGCGCCCCGGTCCACAAGGTGCGACGACCGGAGCGACCTTCGCCCGACACCTCCGGCTGCCAGTCGGCTGCGGAGGTAGCAGACCTCACCCGTCCGGATCCATAGACGTCGGAAATCTCGGCACCGGGTTCGGCGACGATGAGGGCGAGGCATAACCCGTCGGGTGCGACGAGCGCACTTTCGATACGCCCCTCGAGTGGGGTTGGGGTCGCTGGGCTCACGGTCCCGTCGAGCCTGAGCAGCACCGGGCGGTCCCCGGTGCTGCTGGTGTGGATGGCGAGGAGCCGGTCGCTGCCCGGGAACCAGTCCGGATGATGGAGGTTTTGGCCGGCGAGGGTCCGCAGCACACGTGTGGGCAGCGTCAGGATCGCGACGGTGGGCGTCAGGTCACTGGACACGGTGCTGCGCCGCCACGCTGTCATCGCGATCCTGGTGCCGTCGGGGCTCGTCGTGAGATCGGTGAAGTCCACGATGTGGTCCGGGCCGGTTGCGCGCAGATCGTGGAGGAGGCCTTCGACCCATGCGTAGGTCGGGGTGCCGCGCAGGTCCCGGGGAAGTGGAGGGCGGGTCATGAGCTGCCTGCGGTGCGGGTGGACACCGAGCGAGGTGAGTCGTCGGTGGTGCCGCAATGCTCCAGCACTGTCAGGGCCAGAGTCTTCGCGGTGGTGAGGACTTCCTGGGTCGGGACTCGTTCGAGGGGCCCGTGGGCGAGGGTGACATCACCAGGGCCGTATTGGACGGTCGGGATGGCGCCCAGGCCGGTCAGCAGGCGAAGGTCGCTGCCATAGGGGGCGGCCCACCGTTGCTGGGTGCGGTCGGTGACGGCGTAGTGGGCTCGAGTGACAGTGGCGAGGATGGGTGAGTCGTGGGGGGTGGCGCCGGGTGCGAACTGGCCGCCCCACCACTGGACTTCGACCGGCGTGGTCCCCAGCCAGGGGTGCGCCTTGTTGGCCGTGGCGATGGCTTCTTCGAACTGTGCGCGGGCGTCGTCAGTGTCTTCGCCGAGCCGGACCCCGTAGCGGCCCTCGGCGACGAGCAGGTCTGGGACGGTGGAGGACCAGTTTCCCGCGGTGACGGTACCGACTTCGATGGGGTACGCGAGGTCCCAGCGGCTCATCAGCGGGTCGATGTCGCGGTTGCGTCGACCCTCCAGCTCGCGCAGCGCGACGAAGATCGGCCAGAACACCTCCACCGCGCTGACGCCGGCGAGGCGGCGGCTCGCGTGCACCGCGCGGCCGTGCACGGTCAGCCGGAAGGTCAGGGAGCCAGCGTTGGCTGGAACCAGGTCCAGGGAGGTGGGTTCGGGGATGACGCAGGCGTCGGCGCGCCAGCCGCGTGCCAGTGTCGCGTAGGTGCCCAGTCCTCCGTCCTCCTCCCCCTGGACGCAGGCCAGCAGCAGGTCACCGCGCAGGGGGACGCGCAACTCCGTCAGGGCTCGGACTGCCCACAGGGCGGCGGCGAGGCCGCCCTTCATGTCGCAGGCGCCGCGGCCGTGGATGCCGTCGTGGTCGACATGCGCACTGAACGGGTCGGCACCGGCCCAGTTGGCGGTTTCTCCGGCGGGGACCACGTCGACGTGGGCGTTGACCATCAGCGACGGGCCGTCCCCGGATCCGCTGATGCGGGAGATCAGTCCCCAGGCTTCGTCGCGGTGGACCTCGACCCCCGGGAAGTCCGGCGCGGCCAAGGTCTGCGTCAAGGGAATCTGCCAGTGGTCCACCTCGTGGCCCAGCTTCGTGAGGGTGACGGCGAGCGAGGCCTGGATGTCGTTCTCGGCGTCTGACCCGGAGATGCTGGGGACACGAATGAGGTCGCGCACCGTGGAGATGGTGTCCGTTGCGTGCTCATCGAGGTAGTTCAGGACCCGAGTCGCCCACGTTCCGGCCGCGGGGTCCGTGGCCGGGGTTGCCTGCGTCATCGATGGTCTCCGGTGCTGTGGTGGGGCGTATGGGTCGAGGCGCTGGGAGCGGTTCAGCTCATGTGGGCTTTGGCATGCACGGCTCGACGCCGGGAGAACGTGCCCATGTTCACCGTCTGCCCGGTCGCGGGGGCGGGCAGAAGCAGCGGGTCGGTGTCGTGGGGATGTCCTGCCTCGCACCGGGTGATCAGTGCAGCCATCAACTCACCCACGACGGGTGCGGATTTGAAGCCGTGACCGCTGGTGCCGATGGCGACGTAGAAGCCGTCCAGGGCGGTTCGGTCATAGATCGGGATCCAGTCGTCGCTGACGTCATAGACCCCGACGATGCCGGTGGGGCGTCCCGGGATGCCGACGGTGGGGAGTCGTCGGGCCACCCGCAGGGTCTGGGTGGTCCACGTGTCCGCGTCGATGTTGTCGCGGGCTTGGCGTGGGTCGTCGAGCCAGATCAGCGGGTCACACGGTGCTTCCATGCCGCCGACGACGAGGGTGTCACCGGGGTGGGGTCGGAAGTATGTGCCGAGGTCGGCGTCCGCGACACACGCACCACTGGTGGTGGTGAAGCCGTCCGGCGCTGGCATGGTGACGATCTGCTGCTCGAGGGGTCGGGTGGACGGAGCGAAGTCGTCCAGCACGCCGGCGAGGGTGTTCAGCTGCGCGGACCACGGGCCCGCTGCGTTGACGACGACGTCGGCGTCGAGCTGCTCACCGGTGGCCAACTGCACGCCGAGAACATGGTCGTTGTCGCGGCACACCCCGGTGACCTGGGAGCGGTAGCGGAACGCGGCACCGTGGCCGGTGGCGGCGTGGGCGAGGTTGTGTGCGGCCAGCTGGGGGTCGTCGACGTAGCCGCCCTGCGGCATCCAATACGCCGTGCTGTCTCCGTGCGGGTCGACCCAGAACTGGTCGTCGTCCGGGCGCGACGGGGGACCGAATCGTGACGGATCCAGCGCCGGGAACCGGTCGCGGACCTGGTCGGCGTTCAGCTCGATGACGTCGATGCCCAGCGCCTTCATGTTCACCAGCGGGCCGTCCATGTCGATCAGGGCGCCGGGGAGCAGCAGCAACCCGCAGGGATGGAACTTCGCCATCCCCGCGGGGTCACGGTCGCCGAGGTGGGTGGCCCAGGTGGCCCAGCGTTGTGCGCTTTCCCAGGCGATGGCGGCTTCGTCAAAGTTCGCGTAGTGGTAGCGCACGATGGCCGAGGAGGCACTGGTCGACCCGGTGCCCGGTCCGGGGCCGGCGTCCACGACGGTGACCGTGTAACCGTTACGGGACAGTTCCAGGGCGATCGCTGCGCCGATGATCCCGGCTCCGACCACGACGGCCGTCGGTTCCTTGCTCACTGCAGTTCTCCTGCTCGTGGGGGGGTGGGCTGCGGTCGCTCCCTCGGGCTAGGTGAGCTCGGTGAGCAGGTGTGCCACGAGGGTGGCGATGGCGTCGCGGGCCGGCCGCAGGTAGACGCGGGGGTCGACGATCGTGCGGTCCGCCGCGAGGGTCTCGCGCACGGCACCGGTGTAAGCCATCCCGAGGGCGGTACCCACGTTGATCTTCCGCATGCCGGAGGCGACGGCGGAGCGAAGCCCCTCATCCGGGACCCCGGAGGACCCGTGCAGAACCAGATGCACGGGAACGGCCGTGCGCAGCTGGGCGATCAGGTCGTCATCGAGGACGGCCGTGCGCGTGGTCATCGCATGACTGCTGCCCACCGCTACCGCGAGCGCGTCCACACCGGTGGACGTGACGAACGCGGCGGCCTGCTCGGGGTCGGTACGGACTCCGGGGTCGTGCGCGGACCGTGCCTGGGTGGCCTTACCGCCGACGAAGCCGAGCTCTGCCTCGATCCACAGCCCGTGCTCGTGCCCCCAGCTGGCTGCCGCACATGTCGCAGCGACGTTGTCGTCGTAGGGGAGTCGACCCGCGTCGAACATCACCGAGGAGTACCCGGCCCGGGCCGCAGGCTCGAGCAGGGAGGCGTCTTCGACGTGATCGAGATGCAACCCCACCTCCACCTCGGTGTCGTTCGCCGCTGCCACGGCCGCAGCGGTCAGCGGGAGCAGCTGCCCACGGTGGAAGGCGACCGCGTTCTCGCTGACCGCGATCACGACCGGTCGCCGGGCCCGGTAGGCCCCCTCCAGCACTCCTTCGATGTGTTCCAGCGTCACGACGTTGAACGCCAGGACGGCCCGCTCGGTCCGCGTTCGGTCCATCAGGTCGCCCGTGCTGACCAAGGTCATCGCAGCTCCCCCTTGAGCCTGCACGCGCGGGGGGTGCTCACCGGATCACCGAGCGCGACAGTAGGTACGGGGTGTCAGCGTCGCGACCGGCCAGGTCGGCACGTTCGAGCGCGAAGCGGTGTGCGCGGACAAGCTCCACCAAGGGCTCCCCCCCGCCGTGCTCGACGACTCCGCCAGCCGCCTCGACAGTGGCGACGATGTCGTCGGGGACCCGGTCGAAGCCCCAGATCAGCGATCCCGTGCCGCAGGTCGCGACTGGCCCGTGGCGGTACTCCGGGACGGGGTAGGACTCCACCCATGAGCCGGAGGCTTCACGGACCTTGAGTGCCGCCTCCTGAGCCATCGCAGCACCCCACCCGGAGGCGAGGAACACGATCTGACGGACGTCACTTGTGGGGAGGTCACGCGCCAGCGCGACCCTGGCACGGTCGGGCAGCGCGAGCAGGTCAGGGGTGAGACCGTCGAGGCTGGCCCGCAGCAGCACGAGCTGAGTGGTGGGGAATCGTGTCTGCACGACGCTGCTCTCGTCGGCGAAGGACAGGTCAACGACGTCGTCTGCGAGCTCCGCGATCGGGGTGGCCTGCTCGCCGAGCAGGACCGTGACCCGGGTGCCCGGTGATTCGGTCCGGATCCGGGTGACCGCGTCGATGAGCTCGGAGGAGGTCCCCGAGCGGCTGATCGCGACGACCCGGTCGTAGGAGCGAAGGCGGGTGGGGAGGTCGCTGGCGATCAGGGCGTCGCTGACCCCGTGGCCAGCCGCCTCGCGCAGGGTCGCGTACGCGGATCCGACGTAGTAGGACGTGCCGCAGCCCAGCGCCAGCATCGACTCCCCCTCCAGCGGGAGGCCCACCACTCCCGCGTCTGCGCGACGGAGGGCTTCGGCCCAGCAGTCGGGCTGGCTGGCGATCTCGGCTCGGGTGCGGCTGCTCCGCGCCACGGTGTCACTCACGGGTGTCCCTCTCAGATCGTGAATCGGTCACAGCCAGCTCGGTGGCCAACTGCTGCGTGCGTTCTTTGTCGGGCTGGGCACCCGTGCCACCGGCCCCGATGGTCGACAGTGTCGCCGCGGCGACACCATGGGCGAGTGCGACCGTCCAGTCCGCCCCCGCGAGCAGGTGCGCGAGGACCGTGCCCGCGAGCGTGTCGCCGGCTCCGACCGTGTCGACGACGTCGACCGTGGCCGCCGCGACGTGCACACGGCCGCGATGCGTCACCACCGTGGCCCCGAGCGCACCTTCCTTGTGGACCACGGCAGGGAGCAAGTTGTCCGATGAGCGCCGGCGTCCCTGGTTCAGCCGGGTGAGCAGGACCTCGACCGCGCTCGACGCGTCGTCGACCGGAGAGTGACCAGCGAGCCCCAGCGCCTCACGGTCGTTGCAGAACAGCACATCGGACTCAGCGAGCAGCTCGCGCACACCCCCGGACCATTCGCTGGTCGGGTCGTCGTTGGTGTCCAGACTCGTCGTCGCTCCGGCCATCCGGGCGGCCGCGAAGCGTTCGTGCAGACCCTCGCGAGCGGCCGTGTGCATGAAGAACGACGCGACATGCAGGTGGGCCGCGTCGCTGAGCAGGTCGTCGGTCACGTCGTCGACTCGCAGCTCGGCCATGGCGCCGAGATGGGTGAGGATCTGGCGGTCGCTGGGATCGTCGCGGCTCACGAGGATCACCGAACTGCCCGTCGCCACGTCCTGGACGACCCGCACAGACGTGACGTCGACGCCACGGTCGCTGACCCACCGCAGGCACGTGCGCCCGAGGTCGTCGTCACCGATGACGGCGACCAGCGTGACGTCCGCTCCGGCTGACGCCGCGGCGCTCGCCGTGATGGCGGCGCTGCTGCCCAGGGTGAGCACCGTGGCGGTGACCAGGTCCTCGGACTGCTGAAACCGCAGGCGACCCGCCTCGGCGGGCACACCGGTCACGATGATGTCGGGGTTGAGCTCTCCGACCACCACGAGGCGGGGGCGCATCAGCGCCCGCCTGACACGTCGAGTGTCACCCCGGTGACATAGGCCGCGGCCGGAGATGCGAGCCAGCGCACGGCTTCCGCCACCTCCGCCGCAGTGCCGACGCGGCGCAGCGGAACCGTGTCGATGAGGCGCTCGACGCGTCCCGGCTGACCGGAGTTCATCTCCGTATCGATGAGGCCGGGGCGTACCCCGACGACCCGAATACCTTGGCTCGCGACCTCCTGGGCGAGACCCGTCGTCATGATGTCGAGGGCGGCCTTGCTCATCGCGTAGTCGAGGAACTCCCCGGCGGCGCCGCGCACCGCGGCGCGAGAGGAGACGTTGACGACCACCCCGCCTTCCCCGCCGAAGGCCGTGCTCATCCGGCGTACGGCCTGGCGCGCGTGCAGCAGGGGGCCGACCGCGTTGGTGGCCATCACGCTCATCGCGCGAGCGCGGTCGATCCCGTCGACGGTGACGGCGTCGGGCAGCACGCCGGCGTTGTTGACCAGGACGCGCAGTTGGTCGAGATGAGAGTCGGTCGCCCGGAACAGCTCGGCGACGCCCTCGTCGGTGCCCGCGTCCGCGCAGACAGCGAACGCCCGTACGCCGTGCGACTCGCAGGCCCACACCACCTCAGCGGCTTCATGAGAACGGGATCGGTAGGACAGCACCACGTCGTAGCCGTCACCCGCGAGCGCCACCGCGACAGCAGCACCAATGCCCCGGCTGCCTCCGGTCACCACCGCCCCCGGGCGACGCGCTTCGAGTGCGGCCATGTCAGTCCGCGATCCGCTGATAGGCCGTGTTGCTCACGGCGTAGCGGACCCCGGCATCGAGCAGCGCCTGACCGGCCAGAGTGTCGGGGTCGAAAGGTCGCCCGTAGAGCCAGGCGAAGGCGGTCGGCGCCTGGCCGGTGACGGCCTCGATGTGCCGCAGCGGTTCCAGGATCTCTCGCTCGACGTCCTCGGCGGTTCGGATGTTGACTGCCTGCTCGTGGTTGGCGGTGTGCCCCGCGATGACGTGGCGGCGGCTGATGCGCTCGAGGTCGTCCCAGCTCATGGCGAGGCTGGGCTGACCGCGTTCTTCTGCGACGAGGTCGATGTCGTGCGCGTCGGCGTAGGCTTCCTGTTCCTCCGGTGGGATCGACAGGAACGTGGTCGGGGGGAAGAACCAGGCGGAGATGCCGAGGTCGTCGCACACCGGAGCAGCAACGGTCGCGTGGTTGAGGTAGCTGTCGTAGA
>JANMBJ010000156.1:0-6985 GCA_031360335.1 Candidatus Nanopelagicales bacterium | reverse complement strand
GCACTACGACAGAGGCAGGAAGATCGTGGACACCTCCCAGGAGACTTCGTGGCGGACGGATCTGTGCCCCATCAGGGTGGTCGGGTTGCCTACCGGGACTTCGGCGGCCACGGGCCGGCCGTGATGCTGCTGCACGGGGTGGGTGGCAACCTGGCGCACTGGGGTCGTGTCGCGCCACTTGTCCAGGATCGGTACCGCCTGATTGCGATCGATCTGCCGTCCCACGGAGCCTCAACCGCGCCGGCCGACTACTCCTTCGACCACGACCTCGACGCGGTGGACGACGTACGTCAGAGACTGGGTCTGGACCGTCCCGCGCTGATCGGTCACTCCTACGGCGGCATGCTCGCGGTCTCGCTCGCTGCCCGGTGCCCTGGCGCCTACCGCGTGGTGGTCAACGTCGATGGTCTCGGGTTTTCCGTTGATAGCGAGGGGAATCCGGAGCCGCAGACAGAGCGGCCGCCGGCGGAGCCTTCGGTCAACGAAGGCGACTCCGAGTGGCTCGAGGCTGAGATCAGCCGGGAGGTCGAGGAAGCCGCCGCGATCGGACTGCACCTCGACCGCGACGGCGAGATGGTCCGACGGGCCTTTCAGCCGGGCGAGGGCGGGCGCTGGCACAGCTCGCCCAGCATCGACCGCTTCGACGAGATCGTCCGTGCCCTCGAGTCACTGCGGCTCATGCCTGCCTACAACGCCAGCTCGTGTCGAACCGTCACGGTGATCGCCGACCATCGCCATGCCGCTGACGAGCAGTCGGCCGCGAGCACCAGGCGGCATGTCGAACACGTCCGAGAGGCGCTGGTCGTCGCGGGCACCGAGGTGGAGAGCATCCCCTCTGGCCACTACCCGCACGTCGAGGTGCCTGCCGTGACAGCCGAACGGTTCAGCGCATGGGTCGGAAGCTGACCGACGCTAGTGATCTCGTTGGCTCTCGCGGCTCGGCCGAGGCACGATGCTCCGGTGGACCATGCCCGCGAAGTCACTGAGCCGATGGCCGTTCGAGCAGCCGTGGCCGCGGATGCTGAGCAGATCAGGGCACTCGCGATCGACAACGGCATGTTCGCACCCGACGAGATGGACGACTTCGACGACGGTCTGAACGGCTACCTGAGCGGCTCGCTACCGGGTCATGCGTGGCTCGTGGCGAGCGGCGTCGGAGGAGGAATCGACGCAGCGGCCTACTACGCTCCCGAGCCATTCGGGGACCGCGTCTGGAACCTGTACTTCCTCGCCGTCAGTCCGCGTCACCATGGCCAAGGTGCTGGCTCCAGCCTGGTGAAGCACATCGAGACGAGCCTGCGGGCCGAGGGTGCCGCCACCGCCCGTGTCCTCATCGTCGAGACATCGAGCAGCGACGCCTATGAAGGTGCTCGAGCGTTCTACGCCAGCCGAGGGTTCGACCGGGAAGCCGTCATCCGCGAGTTCTACGGCCCGGGCGAGAACAAGGTCGTCTTCTGGATGTCACTCGTCTGAGGCGGAACCGGGCCGCGTCGATGACGGTGGCTGTGCCAGGGTCGGGGGATGCGACATCTCGCCCAGCTCAACATCGCGCGTCTGGCGAACGAGCTCGACCATCCCGACCTCAAGCCGTTCGTCGACAGCCTCGAACCGGTCAACGCCGTGGCCGATGCTGCACCGGGCTTCGTGTGGCGGCTGCAGGAGGAGGCCGGCAACGCGACCGGGCTCCGGCCCTGGGGGCGCACGATCATCGTCAACCTCAGCGTCTGGACCGACATCACGTCGTTGGAGTCCTACGTCTATGGCGTCGCGCACGCCGCGGTGCTCAAGAAGCGCCGGATGTTCTTCACCCTCATGCCGCAGGACAGCGTCGTCCTGTGGTGGGTGCCCGAGGGTCACGAGCCCAGCCTGACCGAGGCCAAGGAGCGACTCGACCACCTTCGTCGCGAGGGACCGACGGCGTACGCGTTCACCCTGCGGCACGCATTCGACCCGGATGAGGAAGCAGACTAGTCAAGGGCATTGACAACGGCGAAGACGCGGATCTACGTTCGGCCGCATGACGATCTCCGGAGCGGGCGTGCAGCAGGTCGACACCGTGTTCGTCGGCGGCTCCGTCTTCACCGCGGGCATGACGACGTCGGCCCCCGGCGCGGTCGCCGTGGCGGGCGGCCGAATCGTCGCCGTCGGGAGCGACGACGAGGTGCGCGGGCTGGCCGGCGCTGCGACCGAGGTCGTGGATCTCGCTGGTGGCCTGTTGGTGCCCGGCTTCCAGGACTCGCACGCCCACCCGGTGATGGCCGGCATCGACCTCCTCCAGTGCGACATCCACCACTGCGAGTCTGCCGACGAGGCGCTCGCGGTGATCGCGGACTACGCCGCCGCCCACCCGGAGCTCCCGTGGGTCATGGGCGGTGGCTGGTCGATGGAGCACTACCCCGGGGGCACACCGACGCGGCAGCTTCTCGACCGCGTGGTGCCGGACCGACCGGCGTACTTCCCCAACCGCGACGGCCACGGCGTCTGGGTCAACTCGCGCGCCCTGGAGCTCGCCGGGATCACCTCGGCGACAACGGATCCCACCGACGGACGGATCGAGCGGGAGCCTGACGGGACACCGTCCGGGACCCTGCACGAAGGGGCCGGGCACCTGCTGGGCCACCTGCTCCCGCAGGTCGATCTCGGCGGTCAGCTGGCCGGGCTGGGCATCGCGCAGGAGCATCTGTTCTCGCTCGGCGTCACGGGCTGGCAGGACGCGGCGGTGGGGGAGATGTTCGGGCAGAAGGACCTGCTCTCGGTCTACCTCCACGCCGCCGCGTCAGGCGATCTCCGCGCCCGTGTGGTCGGCGGTCTGTGGTGGGACCGCGCGCGCAGCAGCGACCAGATGGGTGACCTCATCGAGCGTCGGGGTGCTGGTGGCGTCGGTCGCTTCCGGCCGACGACGGTGAAGATCATGCTCGACGGTGTCGCGGAGAACTTCACCGCCGCGATGCTTGAGCCCTACGAGGACGGCTGCGGCTGCCAGACCGAGAACGACGGGCTGGACTTCGTGGATCCCGTGGGGCTCAAGGAGTACGTCACGCGTCTCGACGCCGCGGGCTTCCAGGTGCACTTCCACACGCTCGGTGACCGCGCGGTACGTCACGCGCTCGACGCGCTCGAGGCGGCGCGCGAGGCCAACGGACCGACCGATGGTCGTCACCACCTCGCGCACCTCCAGGTCGTGCACCCCGACGACATCCCGCGCTTCGCACAGCTCGGTGCCACGGCCAACATCCAGGCGCTGTGGGCGGCGCACGAGGCGCAGATGGACGAGCTGACCATCCCGTTCCTCGGCGAGCGGCGGGCCGGTTGGCAGTATCCGTTCGGTGGACTCGAGCGTTCCGGCGCGGCGCTGGCGGCGGGCAGCGACTGGCCGGTCTCGAGCGCAGACCCGCTCGCCGGGATCCACGTCGCAGTCAACCGCCGGGTCCCGGGCAAGGCGGACGCCGAGCCGCTCGACGCGTCGCAGGCGCTCCCACTGGCAGCCGCGCTCTCGGCCTACACCGCGGGCTCCGCGCGCGTGAACCACCACGACGACATCACGGGGCACCTCGTCGAGGGATATGCCGCTGACCTCGCCGTCCTGGACCGCGATCCGTTCGCCGGGCCGTCATCGTCGATCAGCGAGACGACCGTCCGCGCGACGTATGTCGAGGGCGACCGGGTGTTCGGGCGTGACTGAGGTCGTCGTGCGTCGCGCCCGCAGTGCGTCGTGGCGTTCGTTGACATCGCCGCGCGCGGGCGAAAGGCTCGTTGGCGTGGGGGACCGTGCATGAGCGCCAAGAAGCAAGCCGTGCCCGTCCGCAAGTCTCTGTCGCGCGAGCTGATCCTCGAGGCGGCTCTCGGCATCGTCGGCACCGATGACATGAACGAGCTGACCATGAGCCAGCTCGGACGCGCCCTCGACGCCGATCCCAGCGCCGTCTATCGCCACTTCCGTAACAAGGACGAGCTGCTCCTCGCCATGGCTGACGTGCTCATGGAGGAGGTCGTCACCACCTATCAGCCGGTGGATGACCCCTACGCCAACCTGCGCCACGTGCTCTGGACTCTGCGACGCTCCTACCTGAGCAGGCCCGGTCTCGCGCGTGCCGTCGCCCCTCGATTTACCGGCGGAGCGGCGGAGACGGCCGCAGTGCGCGGCATGATCGAGAACATGAAGGCCATCGGCTTCGACGAGACCGAGTCGATCGCGCGGGTGCGCGCGGTGGCCGAGATGACGTTGGGGCACATCATCATGACGGCCGAGGTGATCGCGCTGCCGGCCAAGGCCCAGGCTTTCGAGCTCGAGATGGCGCGCAGCTACTACACCTATCCGCGCGAGCCGCTGGCGCCGGCGTCTCTCGAGGACCGCCGTGCTGCGCACCTGGTCGACGGTGACGCGGTCTACTCCACGATGCTCGAGACCTTCCTAGCCGGTCTTGAGGCAGCAGCACCGCAGCGGCGGCGCACGCGCAAGGCGTGACCACTCCCTACGACATACGGCTCATGGCTTCTCAGCTGCCGCTTGCGCCGACTTCAACCGCTCACGCATGCGCTGCGGCTTCCACCCGGGGCCGGGCACGCTCGCGCGCAGCATCTGGGTGTAGTCGTGCTGCGGGTTGTCGAGGATGTCGACGGTGGGACCCTGCTCCACGACCACACCGCGCTGCATGACGAGTGCGTCCTCGGTGA
The DNA here is from genome assembly GCA_031360335.1 of Candidatus Nanopelagicales bacterium. Classification (GTDB taxonomy): domain Bacteria; phylum Actinomycetota; class Actinomycetes; order S36-B12; family CAIYMF01; genus Longivirga. The sequence continues at coordinate 2,311 of JANMBJ010000156.1, read as the reverse complement.
GTTGACGCACGACGGCGAGGTCGTGGCTGATGAGCACATAGCTGATGCCGCGCTCGTCGCGGATGTCGGCGAGGACGTTGAGGACCTGCGCCTGGATCGAGACGTCGAGCGCAGCCACGGACTCGTCGAGGATGAGCACTCGGGGGTCGGTCGCGAGTGCACGCGCGATGGCCACGCGCTGGCGCTGGCCGCCCGACAGTGCCTTGGGCATCGCGTTGATCTGGCGCTGGTCGAGGCCCACGATGTCGGCGAGCTCGCCCACGATCCGCCGGCGTGCTGCGGCGTCGTGGTCGTGGTGCACGCGCAGGACCTCGTCGAGGAGGTCGGCACCGGACTGGCGCGGGTCGAGGCTGGAGTAGGGGTCCTGGAAGACGATCTGCACCTCGCGACCGCGCAGCTTGCGCTCGGCACCGCGCCGGGCGGGCTTGGACCGGTCGCGGCCACAGGCGATCATCGTTCCAGCAGTTGCCTTCTCGAGCCCGACGATCATCCGGGCCACGGTCGTCTTGCCGCTGCCGGACTCACCCACGATCGCGACCGACCGCCCGGGCAGGAGGTCGAAGGACAGGTCGTCGACGGCAACCTGGGTGCCGAAGACCTTGCGCAGGCCGTGGACCGACAGCACCGGCTCGACCTCGGTGCTCGTCGCCGCGGGGATCGAGGTCTCAGACATGAGCACCGTCCAGAAGGGTCCCGCGCAGGTCGGTCGCTCGCTCGCACCGCACGAGCCCGCCGTCGAGCCCGGTGAGAATCTGGTCGTGCGCCCGGCAGGAGTCCTGCGCGTGCGGGCACCGCGGTGCGAACCTGCATCCTGACGGTGCCTCGAAGGCCGAGACCGGTCGTCCCGGGATCGCCACCAGGCGGTCGGCGGTCGAGGTGATGTCGGGCCGAGCCTGGACGAGCGCTGCGCTGTAAGGATGCAGCGGGTCCTCGTGCAAGCGCGACGCGGCACTGGTCTCGACGATCTGGCCGGCGTACATCACGCAGGTGCGGTCGCAGACGGCCCCCGCGAGCTCGAGGTCGTGGGTAATGAACAGCATCGACAGCCCGCGCTCGCGGCGCAGGTCGTCGAGGATCGCCATGACCTCTGCCTGCGTCGTGACATCGAGCGCGGTCGTGCACTCGTCGGCCAGGAGGAGTCGGGGCTCGCTGAGCAAGGCGGTCGCGATCATGACGCGCTGGAGCATGCCTCCGGAGAGTTCGTGCGGGAACTGCTTGAGCCGCTTGCCCGGATCGTCGATGCCGACCTCCTCAAGCGCCGCGGCGGCCTTGCGCACCGCCTCGGCCCTGGGCACGTCGTCGAGGATGCGGAGCGACTCGGTCATGAAGTCGGAGATCCGTCGTACGGGGTTGATGTGGGCGCGCGGGTCCTGGAAGACCACAGCCACCTGGGCGCGGTGCTTGAGCAGCGCGTCACCGCTGAGCGCGAGCACGTCGGTGCCATCGAAGGTGACCGAGCCGGTCACCTTCGCACCGTCGGGGAGCAGGCGAGCGATCGCCTTCGCAGTCATGGACTTGCCCGAGCCGGACTCGCCCACGAGGCCCATGGCCTCGCCGGCGGCGATCTCCAGTGACGTGCCCGTGATGACCTCGCGCGGGCCGGAGTCCATCGCAAGCGCGACAGTAAGGTCGCGGACCTCGAGCAGGCTGCTCATCGGCGCACGTCCCGTGAGCCGGCGTCGAGGCGTTCGCCGAGGAAGCTCACCGCGGCCACCACCGCGACGATGCACAGCACCGCGACGAGCGACACGAGCGGGTAACCCTGAAGGAGCCCGGTCTTGCCCTCGGCGACCATGACGCCCCAGTCGGCCTGGGGCGACTGGACTCCGAGGCCGAGGAACGAGATCGCGGCGAGGTCGACCATCGCGAACCCGAACAGGATCGTCCCCTGCGCCACGATGAGGCTGGAGATGTTGGGCAGCAGGTGGCGGGCGCAGAGCCGCCAGGCGCCAAACCCCTGTACCTCGAGCGCAGCGATGTAGGCCATCGAGCGTTCCTTGAGAGCGGCGCCGCGCAGGACCCGGGCGACATAGGGGGAGTAGGCGATGGCGAGAGCCAGCCCGGCAGAAAACAGGCTCGGCCCGAAGACCGCAGCGGCGACGACGGCGAGCAGGATGCCGGGGAACGCGAAGAGCACGTCGATGCCGGCCGAGACCGTCGCGTCGAACTTGCCGCCGAACCACGCGGTGGCGATCGCCAGCGTCGTACCGATGACCACGGCGATGAGTGCCACGAAGCCTGCTCCGAGGACGGTCGTGCGAGCCCCCTCCATCAGCCGGCTCAGCACGTCGCGCCCCTGGCCGTCGAAGCC
>JANMBJ010000166.1:0-5522 GCA_031360335.1 Candidatus Nanopelagicales bacterium | reverse complement strand
GTGCGCGACAGGATCGGGAAGTCGGCCGCGACCCGCTCGACGTCGAGGAGTCCGGAGACGGGCGCGTGCACGACTGTCATGATCCTGCGGCCGCCTTCACATAGACGTCGTAGCCGTTGGCCTCGAGCTCGTCTGCCAGCTCCGGGCCACCCTGGGCGACCACACGACCGTCGACGAAGACGTGGACGAAGTCAGGCTTGATGTAGCGCAGGATGCGGGTGTAGTGCGTGATCAGCAGAGTGCCGACGGTGCCGCTCGATGCGACCCGGTTGACGCCCTCGGACACGACCTTGAGCGCGTCGACATCGAGACCCGAGTCGGTCTCGTCGAGGATCGCGAACTTGGGCTGGAGGAGCTCCATCTGCAGGATCTCATGACGCTTCTTCTCACCGCCGGAGAAGCCCTCGTTGACGTTGCGCTCGGAGAACGACGGGTCCATCGCGAGACCCTCCATCGCGGTCTTCATCTCCTTGACCCAGGTGCGCAGCTTGGGCGCCTCGCCGCGGATGGCGGTCACCGAGGTACGGAGGAAGTTGGAGACGGACACGCCAGGAACCTCGACGGGATACTGCATCGCGAGGAACAGGCCGGCTCGGGCCCGCTCGTCGACCGTCATCGCGAGGACGTCGGCGCCGTCGAGGGTCACGGTGCCGGAGGTGATGGTGTATTTCGGGTGGCCCGCGATGGAGTAGGCCAGCGTCGACTTGCCGGAGCCGTTAGGCCCCATGATCGCGTGGGTCTCACCGGATCGGACCGTGAGGTCGACACCGCGGAGGATCTCGCGGGCGCCACCATCGGCCTCGACGGAGACGTGGAGGTCGCGGATCTCGAGGGTTGCCATGGTCAGGTGCTCCTTCAGCGGCGTGCGGCGTTGACGGTCACATCGACGAGGACGACGGCGTCGTCACCCTCGCCATCGACGCGGACCGCGTAGACAGGGACAGAGCTGGTGGCCGGCGGACCCGAGGGCTGGCCGGTCTGGAGGTCGAAGCGCGAGCCGTGCAGCCAGCACTCGAGCGTGCAGCCGTCGACCTCGCCCTCGGACAGCGCGACGTCGGCGTGCGAGCAGATGTCGCGCAGCGCATGAAGGCCACCGCCACCGTCGCGGACGACCGCGACGGGAACTCCTTCAGCGACGACCGCCAACGCACCCGGGTTGGGCACGTCGACGAGCTTGCAGACCTCGACGGCGCTCACTCGCCGGCCTCTCTGTCGTCGTTGTGGCCGCTCGCCTCGAACCCGAGCTCGGTGTCGATGCGGTCCTGCAGGAGCCGCTCCCACTCCGGGAGGCCCAGACGGGTGATGACCTCGGCGAAGAAGCCGCGTACGACGAGGCGCGTGGCGATGTCGGCGGGGATGCCGCGCGCCTGGAGGTAGAACAGCTGCTCGTCGTCGAACCTTCCGGTGGCGCTCGCGTGGCCGGCACCGACGATCTCGCCGGTCTCGATCTCGAGGTTGGGCACGCTGTCGGCGCGGGTGGCCGACGACAGCAGCAGGTTGCGGTTGAGCTCGTAGGTCTCGGTGCCCACGGCCGCCGCACGGATGAGCACGTCGCCGATCCACACGCTGCGCGCGATGCCGGCCTCGCCCGCCTCGGGGTCACCGGTGAGCGCACCCTTGTAGAGCACATTGCTCCGGCAGTGCGGAACCCCATGGTCGACGAGCATGCGGTGCTCGATGTGCTGGCCGGCCTTCGAGAAGAAGATGCCCAGGAGCTCGGCGTCTCCGCCGGGTCCGGAGTAGTCCACGGTCTCCAGCACCCGGACCGCACTGCCGCCCAGGCTCGCCTGGAAGGAGCGGAAGGTGGCATCGCGACCTACCCGCGCGGACACGTGCGCAGCGTGGACCGCGTCGGCGTCCCACGTCTGCAGGTGCACGAGTCGCAGGGTGGCACCGTCACCGACGACGACCGAGAGGTGCTCGCCGTACTGCGCCGAACCAGTGTGCTCGAGCACCACGGTCGCCTGGGCGAACGGGCGTACGTCGATCACGAGGTGACCCCACGCCAGCGCATCGGCACTGTCGCCGTGCAGTCGCAGCACCACCGGCTCGGTGCCGGCGGCCTCGGGGATCGTCACGCGCACGGCGCCATCGGCGTTGGCCACGGCGAGAGCCGAGAGTCGGTCCACCGGCAGCGGCAGGCCGAGGAGCGCAGGGTCGTCGGCCGCGAGCTCGTCGATGACGACGCCGATGGGTGTCTCCGACGTCCACTCGAGTCGCTGCGTCGCCGGCGCGCCTTCGAGCAGGCGCGCGAAGCGGCGCAGCGGGGTGAACCGCCACTGCTCCTCGCGACCGGTCGGGATCGGGAAGTCGTCGGGGTCGCGCGACAGGACACGCGGCGAGTGGTCCTTCGCCGGTGCGGTGAGAGAGACCTCGCGCTCGCGGGTCTCCGGTGCGGTGGCGGCCACGGCCGACACGGTGCTGGCCGACACTCAGCCCACCGCTCCTTCCATCTGCAGCTCGATGAGCCGGTTGAGCTCGAGTGCGTATTCCATCGGCAGCTCACGCGCGATGGGCTCGACGAAACCGCGGACGATCATGGCCATCGCCTCGTCCTCGGTCATGCCACGGGACATGAGGTAGAAGAGCTGGTCGGCACTGATCTTGGAGACCGTGGCCTCGTGCCCCATCGACGCGTCGTCGGTGCGTACGTCGACGTAGGGATAGGTGTCGGAGCGGCTGATGTCGTCGACGAGCAGGGCGTCGCACTTCACCGTGCTCTTCGAGCCGTGGGCGTCCTCGTTGATCTGGATGAGCCCGCGGTAGGACGTGCGACCGCCGCCACGAGCGACCGACTTCGACACGATCGACGACGAGGTGTTGGGCGCTGCGTGCACCATCTTGGCGCCGGCGTCCTGGTGCTGTCCCTCGCCCGCGAAGGCGATCGACAGGGTCTCGCCCTTGGCGTGCTCGCCGACCATCCACACGGCCGGGTACTTCATCGTCACCTTGGAGCCGATGTTGCCGTCAACCCACTCCATCGTCGCGCCGGCCTGGGCGACCGCGCGCTTGGTGACGAGGTTGTAGACGTTGTTGGACCAGTTCTGGATGGTGGTGTAGCGGCAGCGAGCGCCCTTGCGGACGATGATCTCGACGACCGCCGAGTGCAGCGAGTCACTGGAGTAGATCGGCGCGGTGCAGCCCTCGACGTAGTGAACGTAGGCGTCCTCGTCGACGATGATCAGGGTGCGCTCGAACTGGCCCATGTTCTCGGTGTTGATCCGGAAGTAGGCCTGCAGCGGGATGTCGACGCGGACACCCTTGGGCACGTAGATGAACGAGCCACCGGACCACACCGCGGTGTTGAGCGCCGAGAACTTGTTGTCGCCGCTGGGGATCACGGTCGCGAAGTGCTCGCGAAAGACGTCCTCGTGCTCACGCAGGGCGGTGTCGGTGTCGAGGAAGATGACGCCCTGCTCCTCGAGGTCCTCGCGGATCTTGTGGTAGACGACCTCGGACTCGTACTGCGCCGCGACACCGGAGACGAGCCGCTGCTTCTCCGCCTCGGGGATGCCCAGGCGGTCGTAGGTGTTCTTGATGTCGTCGGGGAGGTCGTCCCAGGTCGCTGCCTGCTTCTCCGTCGAGCGCACGAAGTACTTGATGTTGTCGAAGTCGATGCCACTGAGGTCAGAGCCCCAGGACGGCATGGGCTTCTTCATGAAGAGGCGCAGGGCCTTCAGGCGCGTCTCGAGCATCCACTCGGGCTCGTTCTTCTTCGCGCTGATGTCGCGGACGACGTCCTCGTTGATGCCGCGACGCGCATTGGCACCTGCGACGTCCTTGTCGGCCCAGCCGAAGTCATAGCGACCCAGCCCCTCGAGCTCGTCGTGGATCTCGGTCGTCATGACAGGACCTCCTGCGGTTGGGCGGGTGATGTGGTGAGTCGAGATACCGTCGCCGACGGCGCACGGGAGACGAGGGTCGTGCAGACCCCGTCGCCGTGGGCGAGCGTCGCCAGACGGGTGACGTGGGTGCCGAGCAGCAGGCCGAAGGCCTCGGTCTCTGCGTCGCAGAGCGCGGGGAACTCGGTCGCCACGTGCGCGACCGGGCAATGGTGCTGGCAGATCTGGGCGGTGGAGTCGTTGGCGCCCATCGAGAGCGACGCGGCATAGCCGTCGGCGTTGAGCGCCTCGACGAGCGCAGCAGCCTTGTCAGCTGGCGCGACATCGACGACGGAGGCGGAGTAGCGCTTCTCCAGCTCGATCACCCGCTGTGACGCGAACGCCGCGATGGCCGCGGGGCCGACGGACTCCCCGAGGAAGCGCAGGGCGCCCACGGCGAGGTCGTCATAGGCCGACTCGAACGTCTCGCGTCCGGTGGCCGAGACGCTGTAGACCCGAGCAGGGCGACCGCGTCCGCGGATCACCGCGCGTCCCGCCTGCGGGCCGTAGGGAGCCCGGTCGCCTGCCTCGACATGCCCGGCGTCGACCAGCGCGTCGAGGTGACGGCGCACGGCGGTGGTCGACAGGCCGAGGCGCTCGGCGAGCGCGGCCGCGGTCTGCGGGCCGCCCTCGAGCAGCACGCGCGCGACCCGAGCCGGAGCCCCGGTCGGACGACCCGTCGATTTCACAACGTCATTGTTGCCTAATTCGCCGCCAAGCGCGACAGCGGCCCCTCTGCCCTCGGCGGAACCCTCGCCGATGCCGGGCTCCCGAGCGCTACCTAGACTCCCTCAGGTGAGGACACCGGGAGCCGCGAACGCTGCTCCCGCCGTGCTCCTGGACGACCTGCGGCTGTCCTACGGCGACACCCGGGCGCTGGACGGGCTCTCGTTCGAGGTACCTGCAGGTGCCATCACGGCGCTGCTCGGCCCCAACGGTGCCGGGAAGACGTCCACGGTCGAGATCTGCGAGGGCTATCGGCGCCCGGACTCCGGATCGGTACGCGTGTGGGGCCTCGACCCGCAGCGTGACGGCGCCGCGCTGCGCGCCCGCATCGGCGTCATGCTGCAGGACGGGGGGATCTACGCCTCGGCGCGACCCGTGCCGATGCTGCGCCACCTCGCGTCGTTCTACGCCGAGCCCCTCGATGTCGACGACCTGGTGGCCCGGCTCGGCCTGGACTCGGTGACGGCGTCGTACCGTCGGATGTCGGGCGGAGAGAAGCAGCGGCTCGCGCTCGCGTGCGCTGTCGTGGGGCGACCCGACCTGGTGTTCCTCGACGAGCCCAGTGCGGGCATGGACCCCCAGACACGCCTGGCCGCCTGGGATCTCGTCGAGCAGCTGCGCCGCGACGGCGTCACCGTGGTGCTCACCACGCACCTCATGGACGAGGCCGAGCGCCTCGCCGACCGCGTCGTCATCATCGACCACGGCCGTCTCGTCGCGACGGGCACTCCGACCGAGCTCACCGGTGGCAGCGACGTCCTCGCGTTCTCTGCCGAGCCGGGCCTCGCGCTCGACAGCCTGCGCTCGCTGCTGCCCTCCGGTGCTGCCGTGCTCGAGGCATCAGCGGGTGCCTATCGGGTCGAGGGGGTCGTCGGTCCTGCGGTGCTCTCGGCCGTCGGCGACTGGTGCTCAACG
>JANMBJ010000123.1:0-11591 GCA_031360335.1 Candidatus Nanopelagicales bacterium | reverse complement strand
CGGCGCCGACCTCGGAGGGCTTCTGCAAGCTCGGGGGGACGACGTACTCCATCTTCTCGTACGCCACCGCTGCCGACACGGCCGCGGTCAGGGTCGTCGGGTCGAACATGGCAAAGTCGCTCAAGATCCGGTTCGAGTATGGCGTCGGGACCACCTGGGTCGTCACGATCTTGAGCGGCACAGTGACGAACCTCGGGACGGGGATGGCCGCCGCGGTGCAGTTGGCGGGCGGGAAGGTTGTCACTGCTTCATGAGTGCGGTGACGTCGCTCGCCCGGGACAACCAGGCGGCGCCTTCCGTGCCCATCCCTCGTCCGCCCGACAGCGCGGCGTGACCGGTTCCACTACGTGAGTGAGTCACGGCTGGATCCGGTCTACGGCAAACGAGGGGGCTCCGAGTCCCAGTCGTCGAGCAATGAAAGGACGTTATCGCGGTGGGCGCAGGCGATAACGATGACCGGTTCGCGCAAGCCGTACATGGTCAACCCCGCAACAGCGCTCCATGAAGCCGAACGAGCGGCGATCAGTATGCAGAACGCTCCCACGACGAAGCTAACAATCAGCCAGGAAGCGCCCTCCTGCCTGAGTGAGTTGCTCGCCACCGTCGCGTTCCGCCACTGCATGGCCGCTTCGCGGGTCCTCCACGATGTCGTCGTAAGCACGCCCCGTGAGCAGCTCCTCGAAGATGCCCATCTGCACGACGGGGTCGATCCCATCCGCGAACACCGTGAGAAAGCTCAGACTCGTCCGTGGCTGGACCCGACCAGCTTGCAGTCTTTCGCCGGAACAGACACCGCCGTCCAGAGTCTTGCGGACTCAGTGCCGCAGCGGCACGCCCTGGGCCTCCCGGTCGGTCGATGACAATGGCGGCCTGCGCGTCGGATCCGGCGGAGAAGTAGTCGAAGAGAACGGCCATCACCCCAGTGTGCCGAGCCCGTGCAGCCGTCGCAGCAGGCCGAGCCGGGTGCTGTTCGCGCTCGCAATCGCGAACGAGGTCGATCAGAACGGTCAGCCTGGTGGCGTGCTTGGTTCGTCAGTTCCGATCACGGTGTCGCCCGGCCCCGACTTCGTGATGTACATGCTTGCCAAGAATCCGGACAACCCTGAGTGCGCGCGCGTACCCGGTGGGCCGCCACGATCACCAACCGATACCGCGCAAGCCAAGGCCTCACTACGGAGCCTCATGATGATTTGGGAGGCGTAGGACTCGCTGACGCCCACGACGTCGCCTATCGCGTGCATGGTGAGGCCCTGAAGCCACAGGTGCGTGATCGCGGCGATGCGCTCGCTGTACCAGGACTGGGCGCTGACCCATGTCAGGAAGCTGGGCACTACCGTCGCGTCCTCTACTTCATCCAGACGCATGTCGATCGCTGTCAAGGACGTCGCCGAACGTCAGGTCGTTGTTCCCATGGGAACAGTTCGGGGTGCCAACCTGCTCTAGCGTGTCCCGCAGTACCCCTAGACTGCGGTCATCTGGGCACGAAAGTCGTGTTCGCGCTGGTCAGAGTGTCCTCTTCTTCTGGTTCAAGTCCCCCCTCGGACACCTCCGCACGACAACGATCGCCCCAGGTCCTCTGACCTGGGGCGATCGTCATGTTCTTGGGTGCCCACAGGTCGCCCACGCCTCAGCCGATCCGGAGTTCCTTCGACCGCCTGGCCGGCGGGTCTCGGCTGCCTGGAGATCAGCGCGCCGAGCCGCGGGAGAATGGGCGGCGTACGGCGATCATCGCTCGCACGGGCAGTCGGTTGCGCAGGCCTTCGTAGCGCTTGCGCCACATCGCGGCGTCGGCGCGCGCGAGGTGCAGGCTCTCGAGAGTGTCTGGTGACGCGACCGTGTCGGCAGCGCTGACGGCCACCATGCGAGCCAGCGCCGCAGTGAGCGCCTCGGGCAGCCTGCCGCGCACCGTGTCGAGATCGAACGCCCCCGAGTCGGCGCGGGTGCAGATCCACACCTTCTCGCCCGGGATCACCCCGAGCATGGTCAGCAGGTCTGGCGGCAGCAGGTCCGCCGGGGTGACCTCGGTGACCGCCAAGCCGTTCTTCTCGAGGCGAGCGACGAAGTCGGTGCCGTAGAAGCGCACGTGGTCGGCCTGGCCGAAACGCTCGAGGCGCTCGGCCGGCCCCGCGGAGGGGTCCTCGTCGGTGTCGCGGTCGCGCCAGGGCACCTGCAGCAGCGCAATGCCGTCGGTGTCGAGCACGCGTGCGATCTCCGACATCGCCTTGTGGTCGTCGGGAATGTGCTCGAGCACGTGGTAGCAGACGAGCAGGCTCGTCGAGCCGGTGCGCACCGGGAGGTCGGTGAGGCTCGCAGCGACGTCGACCAGGCGACCGTCGGCACCCGGGTCGAAGTCGATGGAGAGATAGCGCTCGGGTCGCACGGCCTTGATGAGCGGGCTCACCTGTCGTGAGGGGGCGACATCGATGACGATCCCGGTCGGGGGTCGCTCGGCGGCGATGGCCTCCAGGACCAGCACCATGAAGCGGTGGCGCTCGAGGCAGTGGCAGCCGGGGCAGAGGGCGTTGGCACGTCCGGTCGGCGTGGTCGAAAAACGGTCGCTCACTCGTCCGCAGACCGGGCAGACGACAGTTGAGGTCACGGACACGGAGGCAGCGTAGCCGTTCCGCGGGCCCCGACCCCGGAGGGCCGGCAGGACTCCGGCGGTCAGTGCTGGCGGACCGTGAGCACGCGCTCCAGCATCGAGCGCGCTGCCTCGTCGAACGCCGCGGAGTCGCCCGCGGCGGGCCGTTCGAGGATCTCGACCACGACCGACGTCTCCGGCCAGTCGGGGCTCTGGAGCACGCTCTGGGCCGCGAGTACGCCGTCGTAGCGCCGCAGCTCGTCATCGGTGACCGTGACCGACGGATCCAGCAGCCACAGGAGGTTGACGCGGCCGGGCTGCACAGCGACCTCGACGTCACCGCGGACAGCGACCACGACGTCGTCGAGGTAGGCGGTGCTGCGGTCGTGCACCTCAACGACATCGACGCAGGCCGGCTGACCCAGGCGCTCGAGAGCGCCCGCCAGTGAGCGCGCGGTGGCGGCGTCGGGATGATCGATGGTCTCCACCGACGCGGCGACCTTGAACGCCCATCGCAGCGTGTCGGCGCGGTCGACGTCGCGGTGCGCGACGACGACCGGGCGTGCGATCAGCGGAGTCTCGGGGTCTGCCGTGATGGCTTCGACGTCGTAGTGCGCGACGTCGAACCCCGCGGAGGACCACAGCGAAGCGTCGTCGGCGGGCAGTCGACCGCTCCATCGCTCCATGAACATGCGCCGGTTGGCGGCGAGGTCGAGACGAGCTCCGGGCCCGTTGTTCTCCAGGTGGAGGACGTTCGACCCGGTGACGACGCGGAAGCAGTACCTCGTGTCACCTCCGCCGCGCAGACACAGGTCGATATCCTCGAAACCGTTGGCGTAGATGGGATCGAAGCCGTTGAGACTGGCCAGGTCGCGGCTGTGCATGAGCAGGGCCGCACCCGAGATCGCGTGCGTGCGGATGTCGTCGATCCGATGCGCGTCCTCGGCTGGGTGCCCGGCAAGGAAGTCCGACGGAAGACCCGGCGGTGCCGGGGGCGACGGGAACACCAGCCCCGCGGACTGGATCGTGCGGTCCGGGAAGAGCAGCAGCGGTTGCGCTCCCACGACCTCGGGGTCGGCCAGGGCGGCAACGAGCGGCTCGAGCCAGCCAGGCTGCACCACGGTGTCGTTGCTGAGGAACAGCACAAACTCACCTGAGCCGGCTGCAAATCCGAGGTCTGACCCGAGTGCCCCATGGTCGTTGCCCGGACGGCGTAGGAAGGAGACGTCGGGGTGGCTGCCGAACATGACGGCGAGCACCTGCCCGACCAGGAGGCGCGAGCCGTTGTCGACCACCACAACCTCGAGCGGCACGTCGCCGGAGTGTGCGAGCACGGCGTCGACCGCGGCGACCGTGAGCTCGTGGTCCTGGAAGGTCGTCATGACGATCGTGACGACGCCAGCACGCCGCTCGAGGCTGACCAGGGAGGGCCAGTCAATGAGGTGCTTGGCCAGGATGACCTCGCGCCAGGATCTCAGCTCGGTCGTGGTGACGCGCTCGTGGCCGTCCTGCGTGTCGTCGTAGAGCACGCCGACGAACGGGACCAGGGTCGGTCGCTCGACCTTCGCCAGGCGGATCGCGAGATCCCAGTCGACCATCCGTCGCAGGTTCTCGTCGAAGTGCCCGACCTCGTCGAGGAGCTCTCGCTGCACGACGACGGCGTTGAGGTCGATGAAGTTGCCGATGATGATCTCGTCGTAGCCGCCGTCCTCGCCGCGATACCAGATCTTGCCGTCGCGGCTGCCCCGGACACCCGAGTGCGCGAACCTCGAGCCGCTCGCGGCCATCCGAGCCAGCATGACCCGCAGGAAGTCCGGATCCCACTCGTTGTCGGAGTCGAGGAACGCGATGTAGTCACCACGGGCACCGGCGAGACCGACGTTGCGCGCGCCCGAGACTCCGCGCCGTTGCTCGAGGAACGGCCTGACTCGTGAGTCGGCCTCGGCGAGCGAGCGCAGGGTGTCGGGGGTCGCATCGGTCGACCCGTCGTCGACGACGAGCAGCTCCCACCGGGGATAGGTCTGGCGCTGGATCGACGCGACCGCGGTGGCGACCATGTCGGGACGGTTGCGCACCGGCATCACGATCGAGACGAGCGGACCCTCACCCGGGTCGTGCGACCACAGGTCCGCGGCGGCGACCACGCTGGCCTGGGCCGCATCGTCCCAGTCGAGTCGTTGGGCGTGAAGTCCGAGTCCGCGCTCGATCGTGCGTTCGAGGGCGAGGGAGATCGAGGTCTGCACGGTCTCGCCGAGCAGGAGGTGTCGGCCGTCGGGCGTCGGCAGCGGGGTCTCGGGCCTGGCGATCGAGAGATAGTGCGCGAGCGGACCGAACTCGTGCCGGGCTGCCTCGGGATGCGCGGCGATGTGGCGCGCCGAGTCGAAGAACGGGCAGGTGAACGCGCGAGCGCCCGGGCGCAGGAGGAGCATCATGGGCTCACGCCAGTCGCGTCGCCAGCCCGCGGGCGAGATCCAGACCGGCCAGGCGAGCGGGTGCGCGGAGTGCCCCTCACGCCGCCCGTGGTCGACGTAGTCCGCAACAGCGTCGCTCAGCGAGGTGAAGCTGCGACCGGTCTGGGCCTCGTACCACTCCTGGTGGAAGACACCGCTGTGCCGGATGCGCTTCTGCGCGCGGTTGAGGACGACTCTCTTGACCACCCGCTGGACGACCGGTCTGCCCATCACCGCCTTGCGCAGCGCGGCCCGATACATGATCGCGATACTACCGGGGGCCCGGAGGCCCGTCGGTCGAGAGGCCGCGGTGTCGCCCTGCTCGGCACGTGCGACCGGAGGGCTGCGCTGCGGTCGAGACGCACGTCACATGGCGGTGAGGTGCTGCCACATCCGGGTCATCCCGCTCCGCAGGTCCACCTGCGGCGTCCAGCCGGTCAGGCCGGAGAAGCGCGTCACGTCGAGCACGATCGAGGGAACGTCGAAGACGCGCGCCTCCTCGTGCCGGACCTCGACAGCGACACCGGTCACCGCGCGCACGAGACCGACGATCTCGTTGAGGCTGTGCCCCACGCCGGATCCGACGTTGTACGGGCCGCTCGGGAGCTCAGCGGCCGAAGCGGTCATGAACGCCCGCACGATGTCGTCGACATAGACGTAGTCACGCACCGTCGTGCCGTCGCCCCAGATGTGGATCGGGTCACCAGCCCGCGCAGCGGCGAGGAACTTCGCGGGTGCGCCCACGCCAGCACCGCGGAACTGTCCCTCCCCCACGGCGTTGCCGACCCGCAGGCTGACGGTGCTGAGGCCGAAGTCCGCGGAGAAGAACGCCAGATAGCGCTCCATTGCCGACTTGCCGACGCCGTAGGCGCTGATCGGCGCGCATTCGGCCATCTCGTCGACCGGGATGTGCGACACGCGGCCGTAGACCGTGCCACCGCTCGAGGCGTAGACCACCCGCCCGACGCCAGCAGCACGAGCCGCCTCGACGAGCTCGAGCCCACCTCCGAGGTTGGCGGCCGCCTCACGCGCGATGTGCGCCATCGGCGAGGACGGCAGCCCTCGGTGAGCCAGGTGGAGCAGGACGTCGCAACCGTCGAGGAGCGCGACCAGGTCCGACTCCACCCCGAGCTCGTGCACGGCGTCGACGATCCTGGCGTCGACGCCCGGGTCGCCGAGTCGCCGGAGCCGATCAGCACGGTCAGCACGCACGACCTCGTGACCGGCATCGGCGAGAGCGGAGCACAGAGCGGATCCGAGGAAGCCGGCACCTGCGGTGACGACATACCTCATGGTGAGATCCGTTGCTGCGCGCTCAGCACTCGATCCCCTGCATCGGGCCGTCGGAGTAGGGCGATCCGAGGAGCACGACGGGGTAGGGGTCGAAGGAGCAGACGCCGCTGACGAGGTCCAGGACCTGCACCGTCGCCGGATCGACGCCGTGCGCGGCCAAGGTGCCGGCGATGCCCGCCTGGTCGGCGTCGACCGGAGCGCCCACGACCAGGAGCGTTCCCGCGCCGGCGAGAGCGGCGAGCGTCGGCGCGATCTCCGCGAACTCTTCGCTCGACCAATAGCGGTCGAGGATCAGCAGCCCGGTGCCGTCGGCTGCCACCTGCGTGAGCGCGGCGACGGCGGAGTCGTGATCGCCGCACACGATCGCGTCGAGGTCAGGGCACAGTCGCGCGAGCGATGCCTTGAGGCTCGGCTCGTGCGCGATGATGCGGGTGCGGGGCCGCTTCTGCAGCTGACCACTCTGGCTGAGCAGCCGGATTGCCGTGCGCGAGAACGGATTCGAACCGCAGCTGGGACACAGGTCGCCCATGTCGAACGCCGCGCCGGTCCACTCGCACGCTGGGCACATGCGTACGCGGCGGCTCACGATGTCGTCGAGCACACCGACGGTCGCCGCGCGCGAGGGGTGCACGCCGACGCTGAACTCGTCGACGAGCGAGAGCAGCGGTGGACGCGTCTTGACGCTGATCCCTACGACACCCGGGATCGGTGCGAGCGTGTGGCCGAGACTCTCGAGGTAGTAGCTGAACTCGACGTCCATGCCGTCCTGCGGCACCGCGGGGTTGAAGCCGCCCGACGACTCGAACACGTCGCGGCGCACGATGAACAGCCCGCCCTGGATGTGGCGGAACCGCCGCTCGGGATTGTCGTGGGCAAACTGCTGGTTGCGCCACACCGCGAACGAGGAGTACGTCGCGATGTCCGTTCCCGTTGCGTGCTTGGCGATCTCGACGGGCATCCCGCCCATCCCGGCACCTGTGCGCTCGAGCGTGCGCACCATCTGGTGGTCCCAGCCGTGGCGCAGGGCGAAACCCTCGTTGCTGCACACGTAGACGAGGTAGGACGCAGAACCACGACCGAAGCCGATGTTTGACGCCGGACCGCAGAAGACATTGTCGTCGAGCGCGACGATCTCGACCTGCGGGACGTCGGCGTAACGCCGGTTGAGCGACGTCACGAACGAGGCATCGCTGTCGTTGTCGACGATCGTCAGGCTGAACGGCAGCGAGGTCAGCTGCAGCAGGCGATCGATGATGGCGTAGGTGTCGACCGCGCTCTGGTAGCCCTTGCGGTCGAAGGTCACCAGGACGATGTCGAGGGAGTCGCGCCGCCAGAGCCGCTCGAGAGTGTCGGTGGTGCGCTGCGGACTGGCGTAGGCCTCCGCTTGGCGACGGGCGGCGCGCACGAGCGCTCGACGACGCTCGGGCGCCATCGCCAGGGCGCGGCGTACGGCGGCGGCAAGCGCGTCGGCATCGCGCTGCCCGCTGAGGAATCCGGTGACTCCGTCGATGACCAGGTCCGGGATGTTCGCGGCATCCGTGGTGACGACCGGGACTCCTGCCGCCATGGCCTCGAGGAGCACGGTCGGGAGGCCGTCGAGGTCGCCGTTCTCGGCCCGCACGCACGGGAGCACGAACGCATCGGCCGAGTGGTAGACGGCTTCGAGCGCCGCCGCCCCGTCGATCGAGCCCTCGAAGGTGACGTTGCTCGCGCCCACCTCGACGGCCAGAGCTCGAAGGTCGTCCTCGAGCGGACCGTAGCCAAAGAGCTTGATGTCGGTGTCGGGCAACGAAGGCGCGGCGCGGACGAGGTATTCCAAGCCCTTCTTCTCGATGAAGCGACCGACCGAGATCAGGGTCGCACGGCCGGTCGAGGGCTCGGCTAGGTGGAACTCCGGCAGGGCAGCCGACTGACGCTCCATGACGATGCGCTGCGAGGGCACGCCGCACTCGATGAGCAGGTCACGGTGGAACGTCCCGAGCGTGATGACACCGAGACACTCGGGGGAGCTCGCGACCTCGCCGACCCTGTTGCGCTTGATGTTGGCGTAGTGCGCGACGTCGACACCGCCCGCCATGAACGTGAACGGGATCCCGGTGGCCTGCGCTGCGGGCCAGACGAGGAGCGTGGCGCTCGGGTAGGCGAACGGAGAGTGCATGACCTGGCGGTCGTGCTCGACCAGCAGACTCTCCAGCTGGTCGGCATCCTCGACCTGATGCGCGGGGACATCGAACGTGAGCGTCGCGCGCTGGTCGGCCCAGACCTTGAAGTAGACGACCACGTCGTGACCCCGGGCCTGAAGCTCTCGGATCTCGTTGAGGACGAAGGTCTGCGACAGCGCCGGCCAGTCCCACACGACGTATCCGATGCGCAGGCTGCCCTCGAGCCGCACTGGCGTCAGGCTCGCCGCAGACCCACGGTCGAGCGCTCGATCGACCGGCACACGCCGCGGCCTTCGCCACCCCAGCCGCACGGGCATCGTCGATCCTCTCCTGCCAGGTCGGCCCCGTCGGCCGTGCGCTGACGCCGCTGAGGGCGCGGGAGCAACCTACCCAGCGGTCGCCGCCTGAGCACGGACGCCCAGCCGGACACCCCGGATCGGGGCACTGGTGGGGTCACGGTCGTGCGGTTCTCGGCCGGTCGGCGGGAGTCCCGACGGACCCTGACCGTCCGACGATCGGACACACCGGCGGATCCACTGCTCGCGCGACTTCAGCCACGTCCGTGACCGGCCGACGCTCTAGGTATGGCCACGAACACGTCGACGTCGGCTGCCGCATGAGCGCGCACCTGTCCTCCCGGTGGGCGGTCGTCGCGCTGACTACCGCGGCTGTGGGGCTGGTGGGGATTCCCGCGCTGAGCTCCGCCGCGTCGGCGTCGGCGTCCCTCCCGGCACTGCCTGCGGGCTACGTCGTGACGCCCGTGCCCTCCAACGGCGCATTCGCCATCACCGGACGAAGCTGGGGCCACCGGATCGGTCTGTCGCAGGTGGGCGCGCAGTACGCCGGCCGCGCCGGCTTCTCAGCCCCGGCGATCCTGGCGCACTACTACCCCGGCACCACCCTGAGCCTCGTCGGCTCCGTCACCTGGCCCGCTGTCTGGCCGGGCACGCCCGCCAACGCGACGCGGCCGCTGCTGCGGATCTACGTCGAGGCCAACTCCGGCCCGAGCCTGGCCGTCACGGCGTCACCCACGCTGCGCGTGGCGACACCCGACGGCCAGCAGTTCGCGCTCCCCTCCGTGGCGGCGCTGCGGTGGCGCTTCGTGGGAGTCAACCCGGTCCACCCGACCTATGGGCTCACCCTGCAGTACGCCGCGAGCGGCACGACGTGGCGCACGGTCAGCTCCCCGTGGCCGCTCGGCTCGTCCTTTGCCAGCACCGGCGGAGTACGCGTCGAGCTGGCCGGCGGCGCGACTCGCACCGAGCCGTCAGCGGTCGCCCTGACCACCACCAAGGTCGGGTCGCGTTCGTGGATCACCGTGTCGCGCGGCGACCCGGAGGCGTACCTCGCCGCGGTTGTCGCGTCAGAGATCGGGCCGTCGTCAGCGCCCGCAACCCTGCAGGCACAGGCGATCGCAGCTCGGTCCTATGCCGCGCGGCTGGCGTCGCTGTACGGCGCGAGCCGCAACTACGACGTCTGCGCCGCCACCTGTCAGTACTACCCGGGCATCGCGACGGGCACCGTCGCAGCCGGTCGCGCACGCGACAAGCTGCGGGCCTACGACTCGACCAGTGCTGCTGTCGGTGCCACCCGCGACCGCATCCTCACCTACCGAGGCGCACCCGCGCTCACGATGTTCGCGGCAGCCAACGGTGGCTACACGCGATCCGGTGGTCAGCCGTATCTCCCCGCACAGCCCGACCCGTGGGACACGCTGTCGAAGTCCTCGAGCCACGCCTGGTCGGCGAGCATCCCGACCCGCGTGCTCACCGCGTTCATCCCCTCGGGCGATCGGTTGACCGCGCTCGCACTCGGTGGCCGCGATGGTCAGGGCGACCTGGGCGGAACGGCGTCCGTCGTCGTCCTGGACTCGGTGTCGGCCACGGGCGCCGTGCACCGCTCGACCACGACGCCTGCCGCGTTGCGCTCCGCCTGGGGCTGGCCGAAGGCAACGACCGGACTGCGCTCGACCTGGTTCGCCGTGGTCGGTGCGGCGACCCCCACTCCCCCGCCGACCCCGACCCCGACGCCCACTCCGACCCCGACGCCCACACCGCCGCCCGTGTCGAGCCCGAAGCCGACCACGCCGCCCACGACCGGCTCCTCCGGTCTGCGTCCGGCGGTGCTGCACCGCGGGATGCGTGGTCCGGCCGTGGTCGCCCTGCAACGGGTGCTGGGCAGCGCCGCCACCGGCTACTTCGGTCCGAGCACCCAGGCCTACGTGTCGCGCTGGCAGACGCGCCACCACATCCGACCGACCGGCTACGTCGACCACGCCCTCTACGTCCGGCTGCGTCTCCCCACCGCGCTGCTCCCACGCTGACCCCGATCAGAACACAGCAGGTCACCCGACCGGAAGACCGTCGCCGACGACTCTGCCGGCGAACACCCGTCCCAGCAACGTGAGCACCCTCATGAATGTGCCCCAACGCGCGCTACGCGCAACCACGGCGCCCCTGTCACGACACTCGAGACGTCTCACGCGAACAGCGTCTGGCCCCAATAGCCCAGCGGACCGACACCGGGAGGGCAGGCCCACACGCCGGACGACTGGTGGACGATGTAGTCGTTGAGCGCGTCAGTGCGGCTGAGTCGTCGCTGGATGGGGACAAACTGCAGCCGCGGATCACGTTGATAGGCAAGGAAGAACAGACCGGCGTCCATTCGGCCGAACCGGTCGAGCCCGTCAGCGAAGCTGTAGCCACGGCGCAACAGGTGGGCACCGTCGTTGTGGTCGGGGTGGGCCAGGCGGACGTGGGCGTCGACCGGGACCCGCGGCGTCCCGTCGGCGTTCTTCAGGGCGAAGTCGAGAGTGTCGGTCTCCCGCGCGGCACCCAGCGGCGCCCCCGAGGACTTGTGCCGCCCGATCGTCCCCTCCTGCTCCTCGAGAGCTGAGCGGTCCCACGCCTCGATGTGCATGCGGATCCGGCGGCTCACCAGATAGCTGCCGCCCGCCATCCAGCCCGCGCCGTCGTCGGCGCTCGCCCAGACGTGCTGGTCGAGCAGTGCTGGTTGCGTGACATCAAGGTTGAGCGTGCCGTCCTTGAGCCCCAGCAGGTTGCGCGGAGTGGCCCGCGGGTCCCCCACCCCGGTGGTGCGCAGGAA
>JANMBJ010000160.1:0-6685 GCA_031360335.1 Candidatus Nanopelagicales bacterium | reverse complement strand
ACGCGTCGGGCCCCCACTCCTGCCAGTCGACCGGGTTGTCCTGGTGCTGCAGGAGATACGGGCTCGTCGATGCGGCAAGGCGGTTGGGCATGCGCCAGTCCTTCCCACTGATGGTAGTTCGACGTCGTCATCTCAGGATGCTTGAGAAAGAGACCGTTCGGTTGCGATCCCGTCGCGAACCGTCGCGAAGGGACGTCCCCGCTCTAGTTTAGATCCGTGCCTCGGGTCCGGCGTCTCGCTGTGCTCGCCTGCGGCGTGGCCACAGTGGGCCGGGCGTCGCTGCATCCCTCATCTCAGCACCAAGCGCCCTCCGGTCCTGACGTCGTGGAGCTCGACGCTGCGCTCAGATCGGTGTGCGCAGGTCGCAGTCGAGCGCGTACAGGACGAGCGACGCGGATGAACAACGGAGTGCGACTGTTCGCCCGCACTTCACAACAATTCGGCATCATCCGGGCAAAGCGATCCTCAATTCGAGTCGCGCGGCACCCTGACCGCTGCCATGTTGTGCCCCTGCCGATCAGCAAACACCCGTGAAGGACGTGCCGTGAGAGCTCGCCGTACCTCGCTCGTAGTCCTGCCCCTGAGCGCCATGCTCGTCCTCGCAGCCTGTACCTCGTCAAGTACACCTGCTGCCACGTCCTCCGCCTCTGGGAGCAGTACGTCCTCGGCCTCAGGCAGCACTGCGACGACTGGCTATCAAGCGGCCCACGCGGGCGGCACACTCGACCCGAAGGTCAACTACACCCTGCAGTACTGGCAGCTCTACCAGGCCACCTTCGACGGCCTCACAGCCTTCAAGAAGGTCAACGGCCAGGATTCGTTCACCGTGGTCCCCGACCTCGCGACCGAGATCCCGACCCCGACCAACGGCGGCAAGACCTACGTCTTCACGCTCCGTCCGGGAATCAAGTTCTCCGACGGCACCGACGTCACCACCGACGACGTCGTGGCCTCGTTCCAGCGCATCTTCAAGGTCTCGAGCCCGACTGCCGGTTCGTTCTACAACGGGATCGTCGGGTCCGACGTCTGCCTCAAGACCCCTGCGACCTGCAAGCTCGACGCGGGCGTCATCGGCGACAAGGCCAAGGGAACGGTCACGATCAACCTGACCGCCCCGGACCCCGAGTTCCTGTACAAGCTGTCGGTGCCGCACGCCGCGATCAACCCGAAGTCGGCACCGACGAAGGACGCCGGTAACGCACTCATCCCGACCACAGGTCCGTACATGTTCACGTCCTATGACCCCAACACCGCGCTGGTCATGAAGCGCAACCCGTTCTTCAAGGAGTGGTCCACCGACGCGCAGCCTCAGGCATACGCGGACGAGATCGACTACAAGTTCGGGCTCACGGTCGAGGCGGAGGTCACCGCAGTCGAGAACGGCCAGGCCAACTGGCTGTTCGACCCGCCGCCGGCCGACCGCCTCGCCGAGATCGGCTCAAAGTACGCCGACCAGGCTCACATCAACGCGCTCACCGCGTTCTGGTACGCGCCGATGAACGTCAACATCGCGCCGTTCAACAACGTGAAGGCACGCCAGGCGGTCAACTGGGCCGTCGACCGCAATGCCATCGTGAAGCTCTACGGCGGGAGCACCCTGGCGCAGCCGGTCTGCACCTTCCTGCCGCCGGAGTTCCCCGGTCACGTCGACGACTGCCAGTACTCCAACCCCGCCGGGACGACCTGGCAGGGACCCGACCTGGAGAAGGCGAAGTCGCTCGTCACCGAGTCCGGCACCGCGGGCCAGGCGGTCACGATCGTGGTCTCGGACGACGAGGTCAACAAGGCCATCGGCGAGTACCTCCAGTCGGTGCTCAACTCGATCGGCTACAAGGCATCGGTCAAGGCAATCTCCGGCAACATCCAGTTCACCTACATCCAGAACACCAACAACAAGGTCCAGATCAGCCTCAGCCAGTGGTACCAGGACTACCCTGCTGCGTCGGACTTCCTCAACGTGCTTCTGGGGTGCGCATCGTTCACGCCCGGCAGCGACTCGTCGATCAACATCGCCGGCTACTGCAACAAGGGCGTGCAGGCGCAGATGGACGCGGCGCTGAAGACGGAGCAGACGAGCATGGAGCAGGCCAACGCGCAGTGGGCAGCGGTGGACAAGGCGGTCATGACCGAGTCGCCCGTGGCCCCGCTCATCACACCGAAGCTCATCGACTTCCTGTCGAAGGACACCGGCAACTACCAGTTCAGCAAGCAGTTCTACATGCTCGTGAGCCAGCTCTGGGTCAAGTAGTCCAGGCGACGACCCACTGATGTCCGCGAGCACTACGAGCACGTCCACCACGCCCGCCACGCCTTCAGCCGGTCCCTGGCTGAACGCGTGGCGGCACGTGCGTCGTGACCGCGCCGCCATGGCCGCGGTGGTCGTCCTCATCCTGATCATCCTCATGTGCCTCGCCGCACCTCTCTACGAGAACTACGTCGCACACACCGATGCGTTCACGTCCAACGTCAACGGCACCTACGTCGTCGACGGCCAGACCAAGCCCGTGCTGGAGGCATCCACCGAGGGTCTCGGTCTCGGCGTGAACCCGATCGGTCCGACGTGGAGCAGCCAGTTATTCCTGGGGGCCGACAACCAGGGCCGTGACGTCATGGCACGCATGCTCTTCGGCGGCCGGAACAGCCTGGTGATCGGCTTCACGTCAGCGATCATCTGCTGCGTGCTGGCCGGCATCGTCGGCATCGTCGCCGGCTACTTCGGCAAGGCCGTCGACGCGGTGCTGTCCCGAGCCCTCGACGTGCTGTGGGCATTTCCCGTCTACCTGCTCGCGATCTGCCTGTCGGTCGTGCTCATCAACTCATCGATCACCATCGGGCCGGTGACGCTGAACTCCGGCAGCATCATCCTGCCCATCCTGATCATCGGGATCGTCTACGTCCCGTACGTCGCACGGCCGATCCGTGGCCAGGTGCTCTCGTTGCGCGAGCGTGAGTTCGTCCAATCGGCGGTTGGAGCGGGCGCGGCCGACCTTCGCCTGCTGCGCAGAGAGATCCTGCCCAACGTCCTGCCAACGATCATCGTGTTCCTGCCGCTCATGACCGCGATCAACATGCTGACCGAGTCGGCGCTGTCGTTCCTGTCGATCGGAGTGCAGCCGCCCGACGCGAGCTGGGGCACGATCATCAACGACGGCGTGGGGTTGCTCTACACCCGGCCGATGGTTGCCATCGCTCCGGGCATCATGCTCGCCATCACGGCGGTAGCGCTCAACCTCCTCGGTGACGGTGTTCGGGATGCCCTCGACCCCAAGGCACGACTGCGAGGCGGGGTCTGATGTGGCGCTTCGCGGGGAAGCGCGCGCTCGCCGCCCTTCTCGTGCTCTTCGCCATCAGCGTGCTCGTCTTCCTCATCTTCTTCGCCACGCCAGGGGTCGACCCCGCCGCGCGGATCGCAGGCCGCAACGCTAGTCAGGAGACGCTCGCGCAGGTACGGCAGTCGTTCGGACTCGACCAGCCGATCTGGACGCAGTACGGCGTCATGATGCGGCACCTGTTCATCGACCGAGACCTCACCTCCTTCGTCAACCGTGGCGCCGAGGTGATCCCGCAGGTGCAGCAGGCCATCCCCGTCACCCTCTCGCTGGTGATCGGTGCCGCAGTGATCTGGGTGATCCTGGCGCTCGTCATGGGAGTCCTGGCGACTGCCTACCGCGGCACGGCGGTCGACCCGATCATCGTCGTGTTGGGGGTCATCGGCGTCTCACTCCCGGTGTACTGGCTCGGCGAGGTGGTCAACCTCGTCACGCAGAGCAGGCTGCACGACACGATCTTTGCCTGGGTCCCGTCACTAGGCTACGTATCCCTCAGCGAAGGTTTTGGGCCGTGGGCGCTGCACCTGCTGTTCCCCTGGCTCACCCTCGCTGTGCTGTACGCCGGCATCTACGCCCGCGTGCTGCGATCGGAGATGGTCGGCGCGATGAACGAGGACTACATCCGGATGGCTCGAGCCAAGGGAATCGGAGAGTGGCGCGTGCTGCTGCGGCATGCTCTCCGCACCTCACTCATCGTCGTCGTGAGCCTGTTCGGCCTCGACTTCGGTGCGCTCATCGGTGGTGCCGCGCTGCTGACCGAAGTTGTGTTCGGCTTGCAGGGCATAGGCAAGCTGACCTACGACTCGTTGCAGAACTTCGACCTGCCCGTGATCCTCGCGTGCGTGCTCTACGCAGCCTTCTTCGTGGTGCTCGCCAACTTCATCGTCGACCTGCTCTACGCCTGGTTGGATCCGAGGGTGCGCCATGTCTGAGTCCACGGCGGCGCAGCCGCTGCTCGACGTACGCGACCTCCGGGTGTCGTTTCGCACGCGGTCGGGCACGGTCGACGCCGTCGACGGGATCTCGTTCACCGTCGGTCGCGGCGAGGTCCTGGGCATCGTCGGCGAGTCCGGATCGGGCAAGAGCGTGTCGATGCTCTCGGTGCTCGGGCTGATCGACAATCCCAACTGCGTGGTCGAGGGCGAGGTGATCTTCCAGGGCGAGGACCTGCTCAAGCTCGACGACAAGGAGCTGCGCCGCATCCGCGGCAAGGAGATCGCGATGGTGTTCCAGGACCCCATGACGGCGCTGACTCCCGTCTACACCGCGGGCTGGCACATCAGCGAACAGATCCGCGCGCACGAGAAGGTCTCCAAGAAGGCCGCCCACGCACGAGCCGTTCAGCTGCTCGACGCGGTCGGGATACCCAACGCGACCGATCGGGTCAACTCCTACCCGCACGAGTTCTCCGGGGGAATGCGCCAGCGTGTCGTCATAGCCATGGCCTTGTCGTGCAACCCGTCGCTGCTCATCGCTGACGAACCCACGACGGCGCTCGACGTCACCATCCAGGCGCAGATCCTGGAGCTGCTCAGAGATCTGCAGTCCGAGTTCGGCTCGTCCATCGTGCTCATCACGCACGACATGGGGGTCGTGTCGCAGATGTCAGACCGAGTGCTCGTGATGTACGGCGGCAGGCTCGCCGAGGCCGGACCCCGGCGTGCGCTCATGCGCGACCCGTTGCACCCCTATACGTGGGGACTCATGGGCTCCATCCCGCCGACCGACGGAACCAGGGTCGAGCGGCTCGCCGCGATTCCCGGTGCGCCGATCAACCCGAGCGACCCCGATCGTGACCGCTGCTTGTTCTCCTCGCGCTGCGGCTTCGCATCCGACGCGTGCCGCCCGCAACCGGGGCTCGTCGAGCATGTTCACGGCCACCTCGATGCATGCGTGCTTCCCTACGACCAGCGCCCCGCGCTCCGCCTCGAGGCGCTGACCACCGTGACGACCGAGAGCGGAGCATCAGCATGAGTGCGGCATCGACGCCATCACCGGTCGACGGGGCGACCACGCCGACGCCCCTGCTGCTCGAGGCTCGCGGTGTGGTGAAGCACTTCCCGATCCGCACGTCGAACGGCAAGAAGATCGTCCAAGCGGTCGACGGGATCAGCCTCCAGGTACGTGCCGGTGAGACCCTCGGGCTCGTCGGTGAGAGCGGCTGCGGGAAGTCGACTCTCGGTCGCTGCCTCGTCCGCCTCATCGATGTCACCGAGGGCCAGGTGATCTTCGACGGCACCGACATCACGACGATGTCGCGCCGTGAGCTGAGATCCCGGCGCACCGGGTTTCAGATGATCTTCCAGGACCCGTACGCCTCGCTGAACCCGCGTCGCCGCGCGCTGGCGACGGTAGAGGAGCCGATGCGTACGCATGACATGGGCACCGAGCAGGAGATCCGGGACCGAGCCATGCATCTGCTGGAGATCGTCGGCTTCGATCCGTCGTACGCGGATCGCTATCCGCACGAGTTCTCCGGTGGACAGCGGCAGCGTCTCGGTATCGCACGCGCCCTTGCAGTCACGCCTCGTCTGCTGATCGCCGACGAACCCGTCTCCGCCCTCGATGTGTCGATCCAGGCGCAGGTCCTCAACCTGCTCGCCGACCTCCAGCGCGACCAGGCCCTGACCTATGTCTTCATCGCGCACGATCTCGCCGTCGTCCACCACATCGCGGATCGCATCGGGGTGATGTACCTCGGTGAGCTCGTCGAGGTCGGCGACTCGTCACCCGTCTACAACCACCCGGCTCACCCGTATACGGAGGCGCTGCTCTCCTCGATCCCCGTCATCGATGACGAGGTCGAGAAGCGAGACCGGATCGTGCTGCAGGGCGATCTCCCGAGCCCGATCGACAAACCCCCCGGCTGTGCGTTCGCGCCGAGATGTCGCTATTCGCAAGCAATCTGCATCTCCGACAAGCCAGTCCTGCAGTTGATCGGCGACGGCCGGGAGGTGGCATGCCACTTCCCGCTTGTCGCTGCTGCCACGACGACCCTCGCGGTCTAGTCAGCAACGCGAAGGGGCCGGTGGCTCGGCTCAGACGTCGACCGACGACAGGAAGGCGCTGACGACGTCGCGATAGCGCTCGGGCTCCTCGACGTGTGGCATATGGCTGCTGTCCTCGAACACCACCCACTGCGCACCTGGGATCCGATCGTGAATCGTGCCCACGATCAGCGGCGTGGCCTCGTCATAGCGACCCGACACCAACAGGGTGGGCACAGAGATCCTGTGCAGCTGATCGGTGATGTCCCAGTCCTTGAGCGAGCCGATGCAATGGAACTCGCTCGGCCCGTTCATCGTGTGGTAGACCGTCGGCTCCTCGGCCATCTGCGCGAACGACCGCGTCACGCA
>JANMBJ010000091.1:0-7003 GCA_031360335.1 Candidatus Nanopelagicales bacterium | reverse complement strand
CATGAGTGGTGTGCCCCCGGCCGAGCTCGACATCGACGAGGACCTCGTACACAGACTTCTGCTCGACCCGGCGCCACACCTCGCCGACCTGTCGCTCGCACGCTTCCTGAACGGCTGGGACGAATCGGTGTGGCGGCTCGGCGACGACCTGGCAGTACGCATCCCGCGACGCGAGCTCGGTGCGCCCCTGGTCGAGCACGAGCAGCGGCTGCTTCCGGCCCTCGCACCGCTCCTGCCGCTGCCCGTTCCGGCACCGATGGTGCACGGACGACCGCTCGCAGGCGACTATCCGTGGTCGAGGCGCGTCGTGCCCTGGTACGACGGCGAACCCGCCGCCGCTCATCAACCTCCGGCCGAGACTGCGACCCTCGGCCGGTTTCTCTTGCACTGCATGCGATCCCGCCGATCGACCGGCCGTCGAACCCGTTCCGAGAAGGACCGCTGTCGCTTCGGCTCGACCGCAGGAGACCCGCGCGTCGACCTCGCCGCCGCGTGGTGGCTCTTCGAACCGGAGCACCACGCGGTCGTATGGCAGGCGTACGGCGGAATCACTGACGACCTGTGGCTGCGCTCATGCGCATGGGCGGCCCATGTCGGCCTGATGTTCCTGGGGTTTCGCCCCGTCGACGACCCGACGCAGCTCGACGAGGTCGGCGTCGAGCTCGGCCGTCGACAGCTCCGTCGGCGTCGCCGCGAGCACGGCGATCCGTCCCTGACCGCACGAAACTCTGTCGCGTCATAGCGGGCAAGGAACAGGAACGGAGAAGAACGGCCGTGGTCAGGTGAGTCGGCGGCGGACCACGACGAGGAGCTGTGTGAGGGCGACGAGGGCAATGACGAGGGACGCGGCTGCGCCGAGGACGGCCCACCATGCAGCGGAGGACGGGCCGCCAGCGAGGAGCTCACCCGGACCCGAGTAGATCCCTGCGCCCACAAGGAACATCGCGACCACGATGACGCGCGTCGGACGCTCACCGATCGTGATGACGCCGACGTCGTCCATGCCGATCGCCGTCGCGCGAGCGCGGGAGTACTCCTGGACGAGCACCACTGCTCCAGCCCCCACGCAGAGCCACGCAGGTGCGCCGACCAGCCGCAGGGCAACCAGATAGAGCAGGTCGCTCACGCGATCCACGACGGAGTCGAGCACCGCACCCCAGCGCGTGGCGCGATCAGTGAGCACCGCGACGGCACCGTCGAGCGAGTCGAGAAGCCCCGACGCACCGACCACGAACGCAGCGAGCAGCACCCAGCGACCGCCGAGCGCGCACAGCGCCACCACGGCGCCGGAGACCAGAAGTCCGAGCAGCGTCACGACATCCGGCGACAGACCGATCCGCGCCAGCGGTCGTGCGCACGCATACACGAGCGACAACCATGGCCCGACGATGCGCGACGAGCGGGGGTCATAGCCGCCGTGCAAGGTCTGCCACGTGTCGAGGTACTTAGCGCGCGAGGGCACGGAACGGGTCATGGAGCACCGTCGCCATGGGACTCGGTCGTACCACGATCACGCACGCGCGAGCCGACCACGCACAGCATCAGACAGCAGGGCCGAGCGCCCACGTCACGGTGAGCACAGATGTGACCGTGCCCTCTCCCGCATCGACCGGAATCCCGCCCGCGGAGTCGGCCATCGCCATCATGCGCATCGGCATGCCGCCACTGCCGATCTCCGCCTCGACGATGTGCCGCACCTCGCCGAGTGCCTGACCGGCAAGGCCGGAGTACTGCTCCGCCTTCGCACGGGCCTCGGCGTAGGCGCCATCGCGGGCCCGACGCTCGAGCACGGCCGGGTCGTGGTGCGCGAAGCTGATGCCGTCGACCCGCGCTCCGTCGCCGCCGGCATCGATCGCCGCCACGAGCATCGACCCCACACGCGTGAGATCGGTGAGCTTCACGGCGAGCGCGAGAGACGCCTCGTAGGCGACGACGGTCGGCCACGGATCGTGCACCGGCGAGAGCGAGACATTGGTGGTCGACAGGGCGCTCGCGTCGACACCCGCGCTCAGGACCGCCTCGCGCATCTGCGACATGGCGTACGTCGCGCGCGCCGTCGCGTCGCTCGGGCTCGCGGCCCGCGCTGATGCGGCGAGCTGCAGGGTCACCTCGTCGTACGCCGCGGACGCGTGTCCCCGACCTGTCACCGTCACTGATCGACCCATGCGGCCGATCCTGCCTCACCCACGCCTCGCGCGCCGCACCCCACCCGAGTTACCGCCTGAACCCGCCCGGCCGAAACCGGGGATTCGGGCAGTAGCTCGAGGACCTAGACGGAGGCGGCGAGACCGAGGTTGGTGTAGATCTCGCGGCTCGAGGTGGAGCGGTTGAGGGTGTAGAAGTGCAGGCCGGGCGCTCCGGCGTCGAGCAGCGCCTGGGCGAGCTCGCCTGCGGCCTCGACGCCGAGGGCGTGCACGGCTGCGGGGTCGTCGCCCACCGCACGGAAGCGCGCGGCCAGGTCGTCCGGGAACGCTGTGCCCGACAGCTCCGCGAACCGCTCGATCTGGTTGATGTTGGTGAGCGGCATGAGCCCGGGGATGATCGGGATCGTGCACCCCATCGCCCGGGCGCGCTCGACGAGCACGACGTAGTCCTCCACGCGGAAGAAGAGCTGGGTCACCGCGAACTCCGCGCCGGCGGCCTGCTTGGCCGCGAGCACCCGCGCGTCGTCGTCGAGCGTGGCCGACTCCGGGTGCTTCTCCGGGAACGCCGCGACACCCACCGAGAAGTCACCGAGCGAGCGCACGAGCGCCACGAGCTCGTCAGCGTGGGCCAGGCCACCCTCGGTCTGCACCCAGGTCGAGCCGATGCCCGTCGGCGGGTCACCGCGCAGGGCCAGGACGTTGCGCAGCCCGGCATCGGCATAGGACCCGATCACCGCGCGCAGCTCGGCAACCGTCGCGCCCACGCAGGTGAGGTGCGCCATCGGGATCAGCGTCGTCTCCTCGAGGATCCGCCGGGTGAGGCGCACCGTGCGGTCACGGGTCGAGCCGCCGGCGCCGTAGGTCACCGACACGAACGTCGGCCGCAGCGGCTCGAGCTCGCGGATCGCCTGCCAGAGCTGGCGCTCGCCCTCGTCGGTCTTGGGCGGGAAGAACTCGAACGAGAACGAGTGACCGCCCGACGCCAGCAGCTCGCTGATCGTCGTCGACGCGCCCGGGCGATTCGCTGACACCATGAGGACGAGGGTACGGCGAGGGCCAACCGGGTGCGGGCACGGTCCGGGGTGCGGACGTCCGTGTCCTTCCGGACAAGGACTGGCGGGTTCGGTGAATCGGCCTAGTCTGGTCCGATGACGCGCGACGATGCCGCTGCCTCACCGCTCGACGCCGAGGACCTGCGCGTCCGCGTCCAGAAGCGACTCGACGACTTCCTGGGGTCCCAGGTGCCCGTTCTCGACGACGTCTCCCCCGACCTCGCACCGCTCTCGGACGCCCTCGTCGATCTGCTGCGCGGGGGGAAGCGACTGCGCCCCGCCTTCGCCTACTGGGGTTGGCGTGGAGCCGGCGGGGTCGACTCCGAGGCAGCTATCGCGGCAGCGACCGCGCTCGAGCTGCTCCAGGCGTGTGCCCTCATCCACGACGACGTGATGGATGGCTCCGACACTCGTCGCGGGATGCCGGCCGCGCACCGCAGGTTCGCCACCCTGCACCGCGGCAACGGCTGGCTCGGCTCTCCCGAGGGCTTCGGCGTCGGCGCGGCGATCCTGCTCGGCGACCTCTGCCTGTCGTGGGCCGACGAGCTCCTCATGAGCAGCGGCCTCCCGACCGACGCGCTGCTGCGTGGCAAGCCGGTCTACGACATCATGCGCACAGAGCTCATGGCCGGCCAGTACCTCGACCTGCTCGAGCAGGCGATGGGTGGCGGCTCTGCTGAGCGTGCGATGCGCGTGGTGCGCTTCAAGTCCGCGAAGTACACGATCGAGCGACCGCTGCATCTCGGTGCCGCCCTTGCTGGAGCGCCCCAGCAGCTCGTCGTCTCCTACTCCGGCTATGGCCTTCCGCTCGGTGAGGCATTCCAGCTGCGTGACGACGTGCTCGGGGTCTTCGGTGACCCGGCGCAGACCGGTAAGCCCGCCGGCGACGACCTGCGCGAAGGCAAGCGCACGGTGCTCGTCGCGACCGCGTTCGAGTCGGCAACACCGGCACAGGCCGCCGTCCTGCGTCGACGCCTCGGTGACCCGGCGCTCGACGCTGCCGGAGTCGACGAGCTCCGCGAGATCATCGTGAGCACCGGCGCGCTCCGCCACGTGGAGGCGCTCATCGATGCCCTCACCGACCAGGCGTTCCGTGCCTTGGATGCTGCTGAGGTGACCGAGGAGGCGCGCGAGGTCCTGCGCGGCCTCGCGATCGCCGCAACCGCCCGCACCGTCTGACCGGGCTGCGGTGACATCCCTCACCCGGGGGCTCTGCACCCTGATGTCGAGAGGCTCAGAACGCCTCTCGCTCCTAGGCTGAGGCCATGTCCCTGCTTCGACGTACGACACGCACTGTCACCGGACCGACCGACCACGTCGTGATCGTGGGCGCCGGGCTCGCCGGTCTCTCGTGCGCGCTGCGCCTCGCCGGCGCAGGGCGCACCGTCACGGTGCTCGAGCGCGAGTCGGTGCCCGGCGGTCGGGCCGGTCTCATCGACGACAGCGGCTATCGCTTCGACACCGGGCCGACCGTGCTCACGATGCCCGACCTCATCCGCGACGCATTCGCCTCCGTCGGGGAAGACATGGACACCTGGCTGGAGCTCACTCCGGTCGAGCCGCTCTACCGTGCGTTCTACCCCGACGGCTCCCAGCTCGACGTGCACTCCGACGTCGACGCCATGGCCGCTGAGATCGAGCAGGTCATCTCCCCTGCCGAGGCAGCGGGCTACCGCCGCTATGTCGACTTCGTCTCGAAGCTCTACCGATACGAGATGCGCGACTTCATCGATACCAACATCGACTCCCCGCTCGACCTCGTCACGGAGAACCTCGCGAAACTCGTCGCCATCGGCGGGTTCCGCAAGCTGACCCCGAAGGTGCGGCAATACCTCAACGACCCGCGGACCGAGCGGCTGTTCAGCTTCCAGGCGATGTACGCCGGGCTCTCCCCCCAGGACGCGCTGGCGATCTACGCGATCATCGCCTACATGGACTCCGTCGCCGGTGTCTACTTCCCCAAGGGCGGCATGCACGCGCTGCCGACGGCGATGGCTGCCGCTGCGGAGAAGCACGGCGTGCAGTTCCGCTACTCCACAGAGGTCAGCCGGGTCGAGACGGTCAACAACCGCGCGGTCGCGGTGCACACCACCGACGGTGAGCGCATCGCCGCGGATGTCGTGGTGCTCAACCCCGACCTGCCGGTGGCCATGCGCGAGCTCCTCGGCAAGGAGCCGTGGTCCGTGCGTCGGCTCACCTACTCCCCCTCGTGCTTCCTGCTGCTGGCGGGATCGACGGCGACCTATTCGAAGACGGCGCACCACAACATCCACTTCGGTCGTAGCTGGAACGGCGTCTTCACCGAGCTGATCGACGAGCGTCGCCTCATGACCGACCCCAGCATCCTGGTCACCAACCCGACCTACTCCGACCCGTCACTCGCACCCGACGGCAAGCAGATCTACTACGTGCTCTTCCCGACTCCCAACCTCGATGCCGACATCGACTGGCGCACGGAGGGGCCGCGCTATCGCGACGAGGTGGTGCGCACCCTGGAGCAGCGCGGCTACATCGGTTTCGGTGACGCCATCGAGCTCGAGCACGTGACGACGCCGCTCGACTGGCAGGCGCGTGGCATGGAGCGCGGTGCCCCGTTCGCAGCAGCCCACTCCTTCTCCCAGACCGGCCCGTTCCGACCTTCGAACCTGTGGGGCGAGAACGTCGTGTTCACCGGCTCGGGCACCCAGCCCGGTGTCGGAGTGCCGATGGTGCTGGTGTCGGGCCGCCTCGCTGCCGAGCGCATCACCGGCCGCGACCCGTCGTACGCCCCGAGCTACTTTCACTAGAAGCAGAGCCACTAGCAGCAGAGCCACTAGAAGCAGAGCCACCGGAGATAGAGCCACGAGGAGCGCCACCGCGGCGGGTACCGGTGACGTCCGGCGCGCCGGATCAGGTCACAGTTCGGGGTTCACCCGAACTGTGGGGCGGCGGTGCCTGGCCTCGTGCTCAGCATGGGCGTGTCGACGGGGCAAAACGGGCGTAACACGGCGTTTCCGCGCTCGGTTCCCGCTCGCCGGGCGACGTGAATCACGCTCAGACGCGGCCTTTCCGACCGAGGGGGGCGAGGGTCGCCGGTAGCCTTCTCCTCGTGCCGTCCGCCGAGCCCTTCGAGGGTGACCTCCACGCTGGAGACTCTGGTCTGGCCTTCACCCTGCGCTACGCCGTCCCCGGGCTCGTGGGGTCATCGGTTCTTGCCCTCGGTGCGCTGGGCGTGGGTTGGGTGCCGACCGACGAGCTCTCGAGCACGGTCATCCACGCGATGCAGTCGCAGGGGCTCGGCAAGATCGTGTCCACCGCGTCGGTGATCCTCGGTGGCGCGCTGCTGCTGCAGGCCTGGCTCGTCGTCGGCGGCGACGTGCTCGCCGGTCACATCCGCAATGTCCACCGACTCTGGGGCGTGCTCGCGATCTGGATCGCGCCGCTGATGCTCGTGCCGCCACTGTTCAGCCGCGACGCCTACTCCTACTACGCCCAGGGCAAGCTGATGCTCAAGGGCGTCGATCCTTACGCCAACGGTGTCGCCTCGATCCCGGGGTGGTTCGACACCGGGGTCGACCCGATGTGGCAGAACACGCCGACGCCATACGGCCCGCTGTTCCTCGCACTCTCGCGCGGCATCGCTGCGCTGTTCACCAACCCCTACCTCGCTGTGATCGGCTTCCGGCTCCTGGCCGTCACCGGCATCGCGCTGATGGCCTACTACGTCCCGCGCCTGGCCTTTCACCCCGGCCACGAAGTGCATGATCACCAAGGGATTCATGACGCCGAGCCACAGTGCCTTCGAGCTGTCGATGCCGTGGTGAAAGG
>JANMBJ010000075.1:0-2197 GCA_031360335.1 Candidatus Nanopelagicales bacterium | reverse complement strand
GGTGATCGTGCCCGCTAGTCCTGCGACGACTCGGCCGGCTGGGCGAGGGCCGCGAGGACCTGCTCGCGAGCATCACCGGCAGCGCCCAGTGCCACGCTCACACCCATCGTGGTGAGCATGCGGCTCATGCCGTCGCCCATGTGCCCGGCGATCACGGTGTCGACGTGGTGCTCGCGGAGGAATCGCGCCACCCGGGCATGGTGTGCGCCCTCGGTGCCCTCGTCGTGAGCCGAGTCCCAGGCGACGTCGTGCTCCTCCCACAGGGCGATCCGGTCGGATACGGCGTGCGCGATCGCGACACGCTCGGCGCGACCCCATCGCGGGCCGACCGTGCCGTCCGGGTCGATCGGGATGGCGGCGATCATCGAGGCTCCTCAGGTTGGCCGGGTGCTGCTGACGCACCCAGCGCGGCGGCGTCGTGTCGTCAGTGTCGACCCTGCGTGCTGGCGGAGGCGACCTGTACCAACATACCCCCTGGGGTATAGTGTCGAGCGAGCCGAACGGCCGACGGGACCGAGACCGGTGCCGCCACGCGATCCCACCGGAGAGGACCTCCCATGTGCCGACAGGTGACCTGTCGACGGTGCGGCAAGCCGACGTGGAGCGGCTGCGGCCAGCACGTCAGCCAGGTGATGGCCGGAGTGCCGAAGTCGAAGCGATGCGTGTGCCCGCCCAAGGTGTCGTTCGTCGAGAAGCTGTTCGGCGGTCGCAAGACCAACGCCTGACCGACTCCGGCGGCACCCGCCGTGCGGCGAACCCCGGGGAGGGTGCATGGCCGAGGATTCCCTGACCGCGGCGAAAGACCGTCGGCTCACGGCGTGGTCCCTCGTCGCGGTACAGCTCGCACTGATCGCTGCGATCGTGCTGCTTCCCCGGCGCACGGACTGGCCGGTGCCGGCGTGGCTCGCTGTGGCCTCGACCGCTGCCACCTGGGTCGGCATCGTGCTCATGGTGATCGCCGGGCTCGGTCTGG
This sequence comes from Candidatus Nanopelagicales bacterium, assembly GCA_031360335.1. GTDB lineage: Bacteria > Actinomycetota > Actinomycetes > S36-B12 > CAIYMF01 > Longivirga. The sequence goes on along the minus strand of JANMBJ010000075.1, from coordinate 1,224 downwards.
GACGTGGTCTCACCGCGACGCCGATCCCGAACGCCCACGCCCGGCTGCGCACCGGCGGTCTCTACCGCCTTGTCCGGCACCCGATCTACACCGGCCTGCTGCTGTTCGCTGCCGGCGAGGTCGTCGCATCAGGCAGCGTTGCGGTCGCGATCGCCGGAGTCCTTCTCCTCTCCCTCGTCACGGCCAAGGCGCGGTGGGAGGAGGCACGACTGCGTGAGCGGTTCGCCGGCTACGACGAGTACGCGCGACGTACGCCTCGGTTCGTCCCTTGTCGGCCACGTCGACGGCCGCCGCCGAGTGCTCCTGGGTGATGTCGCCCGCCCGGCCCGGATCCTCAGGCAGGATGACGCACGGCGCTACAGGGCGAACGGGGAGGGTTGCATCGTGAGCGTGGTGACGATTCGAGACCTGGATCCGCGGGTCATGGCCGGGCTGCAGCGACGGGCGGCGGAGCACGGCCGCTCGGTGGACGCCGAGGCCCGGGCGATCCGCGCGGAGGCCTTCCTCCCGCCGGGCGAGGGGCTGTTCACCGCCCTGCACAGGACGTTCTCCGACCTCGGTGAGGTAGACCTCGAGCTGCCGGCACGAACGCCGGCGGATCGTCACGGGTGATCGTCCTAGACATCCACGTCGTCTGTATGGGGTGGATGACGGGAGCCGTCGACGAGCGACCGCTGCGCGGTGAGGGCTCCTCCCAAGTCCGAGCGCCACGAACGACAGAAGCCGCGCCCCTACGGGACGCGGCTTCTGTGTGGGGTGGATGACGGGACTTGAACCCGCGACCACCGGGACCACAACCAGGTGCTCTACCAGCTGAGCTACACCCACCATGACCGTGACGTTCCCGGGAGATGAACCCCCGGGGCGAGACGACCGTCGAGAAGTGTACCGGGGCCGGAGGGGTGAGCCGTACCGAGGTTGGTCCCGCGCCTCGGGTGGGCCGCTCGGGCTGGTCCGGGGCGGGGGTCAGGCAGGGTCTGCGGCGGTGCTCTCGGCGCCGAGGGGCGGGGTCACGACGTGGTGGTCGACGGCGTGGTGGGCGGCGAAGCCGCGCGCAGCGTCGGTGCCCGGACCGGGCTGCGCGACCATGACGGCCTCGCGGTAGTAGCGCAGCTCGGCGATGCTCTCGCGGGCGTCGGCGAGCGCCCGGTGGTTGCCGGTCTTGGGCGGGGAGTTGAAGTAGACCCTCGGATACCACCGACGGACGAGCTCCTTGAGGCTCGA
>JANMBJ010000046.1:0-14792 GCA_031360335.1 Candidatus Nanopelagicales bacterium | reverse complement strand
CACGCCCGGAAGCGACCACACGACCAAGATCACGCGAGGGGCGAACCTGCGATGCCGCTACACCGACATCACGGCCAACCAGGCCGACGTGGACGCGCTGGTGAAGGTCGCCACCACCGGGCTGACCCACATCTTCGGGCCGGTGCACTACGTCTACACCGTGACCTGCAGCGGCAACGACGCCCACGGCACGTTCTGGGCCTGGTCGAAGGTCTCACCGCCCGACCCGCGGGTCGTCGACTACTGGAGCGACGACCGGCCCGGATCCTGCAGGACGGTGCTTCTCTGCGCAGCTCACCCGGGCAACGACACGGCAGCGAACTTCGTCCCACCGACGATCACCACCGGGCCCTACCACCTCGTGGCCTACTACGGGAAAGCGGTCGCCCGCTACACCGTCCGGACCCCGAAGGTGATCAGGCCGTAGGCGCGGACCCGATCCATCGGTGCAGATTCGTCCCAGACTCGGTGAACCTTCGACCAACTGGGGCGACAGAGCGTTGAGCGAGGCCGACGTTCGAAACGGCTCGATCGCCATCCCCCGTCGCGATCGATGACCGCACTGAGCCCGTCCCACAACGGGTGCGATCGCACGAGAGCGCCCTGACCCTCGCGGACCAGGGCGCTCTCGGCGTATCCGACGATGTCCGTGACGCCAGCTCCGTCTACGGTTCACCCGTGACCGCATCAGCCGTGACCGTCATCGACTGCTCAGGTACGGGGACCGAACGTGGCCTCGCGCACGGCGAGTCACTGCGCGAGCAGGTACGTGACTCGATCGCACGATGGAGCGACGCCACGCTCTCGAGCGTCGGGGCAGCAACGAGCATCGAGCACTATTGCGCCGAGTTCCTGCGTCGTACGTCGTTGCTCGAGGCGATGGAGCGCGAGACTCCGGACCTCCTCGACGAGGTGCGCGGTATCGCACTCGGGGCCGGCGTCGCCGTCGCCCTTGTCGCTGCCTACAACCTCATGGACGAGCAGTGGTGGCATGACCTGCCCGGCGAGTCTGCGGCCCAGCCGGGCTGCAGCCTTGTCGCACGCGCGAGCGGCGACGGGATGCTGCTCGCGCAGAACATGGACCTGCCGGCGTGGATGGACGGCTCGCAGGTCGTGCTGCGGCTGAGCCCGCCGGAGCGGCCACAGGTGCTCGTGCTGACCTCGGCAGGGATGATCGGACTCGTCGGCGCGAGCAGCGCCGGCTTCGCGGTCGGCGTCAACACCTTGCTGATGCTGAGGCACGACCGCGCCGGGCTCCCGGTGGCTGCAGCCATGCGGGCGGCGCTGGCGGCCGACTCGGCCGCCGACGCAGTGACGCGGCTCCGCAGCGTGACACATGCGAGCGGGCAGCACTATGCCGTCGCCGACCGCTCCGGAGTCACCGGCCTCGAGTGCTCCGCCGGCGGTGCAGTCGTGAGTCATCCGACATCGCGCACACCGTTGTCGCACACCAACCATCCCCTGGTGAGCACCGACATCGACCCCGACAAGCAGCGACTGCTCAGCGACGGTGGTCGGCTCCGGAGCTCGCACGACCGCCTGGCGGTTGTGACGTCAGATGCCAGGGTCGGGGGCTCGTCGGCCGACGTCGGCGCCCTGCTCCGAGACCCGACCACGTCGGTCTGCATGCGCGCCAGCTCGGCCTCGTCGTTGCAGACATTCGCGTCCGTGCGCTGTGAGCTCGGAGCGCAGACTCGTACGACGATCCGGTTCGGCACCGCTGACGCCGGTGGCTGGCAGGACCTCACCTTCACGTCGTAGACCCCACCGCCGACCTGGGTGCTGTGGGCGCTTCCGGGGCCGGGTGACCCCCACACCACCCGGGTCGGTGGTGTGACGGGCTGACGGGGCATGTGCGCATCGTCGGGGCTCGACATACGGTGGGAGCGGGCCAGGGGTCGTCTCCGGTCCATGGGGAGGCGACATGGGCGCTGAGAGCACCGTCCCACCTCCCGCACGACCGCGCAACGACGCATTGCAGTACGTCGACCTCCGTGACGAGTGGTGGAAGCCGCGGGGTGCATTCGCGATGCTGCACTGGATCGCCGCAGCGCGGGCGCAGCACGTACCCACGGCGCAGCACCCTGACTCGGTTCTCGTCGACATCGGTTGCGGCGCGGGAGTTCTTGCGCCCCACGTCTCGGGGCTCGGGCACCGCCACATCGGGATCGACATCATCGAGGCCTCGCTCAGTCAGGCGTGCCAGCGCGGCGTCAGCCCCGTCTTCGGCGACGCCACCGCACTGCCCTTGAGGTCTGAGAGCGCCGACGTCGTCGTGGCCGGTGAGGTGCTCGAGCACGTCACCCACCCCGAGCTCCTCGTCGCCGAGGTGCTGCGGGTGCTCAAGCCCGGCGGCACCCTGGTGATGGACACGATCGCCGACACCTGGTGGGGTCGGCTCACGGCGATCACGGTGGGGGAGCGGATCCCCGCCGGCCCGCCGCCACGACTGCACGACGGGGCTTTGTTCATCGACCGGGACGAGCTCGTGCGCGTCTGCGAGAGCGGTGGCGTGACGTTGACCCTCGTCGGTCTCAAGCCGGCCGCCCTCGACTATGTGCTCTGGCTGCTCCGTCGCCGCGACGACGTGCGGATGGTCCGGTCCCGCACCACAGCTGGCCTGTTCCAGGCATACGGCCGCAAGGCAGAGCACCGCGCCGAAGGCGCCGCCCACGACCCGGAGGCCTCGCGATGACCGCAACACTGACCGATCCCCGTCACGCACTCGCGGTCGCGCACGAGCTCACGCCTGCACTCGCCGCTCGCGCCGAGGAGCACGACCGGGCCGGCATCTATCCCGAGCGCGACTTTGACGACCTCAAGGCCGCGGGACTCATGGGTCTGATGGCGCCGCAGCGACTCGGCGGTGCGGGCGCCGGCTTCGCCGACTACGCCGAGGTCGCGATGGCACTTGCGGCCGGCAACGGCGCGACAGCACTCGTGTTCAACATGCACAGCTCCATCACCGGCGCGCTCGCCTCGACACCCGAGGAGCTCGCTCGCGCCATGGGAGTGCCGGACTCGTTCTTCGAGATGCGCGACCGCGTCCTGACCGAGGCAGCCGCCGGTGCGTTCTTCGCCGTGGCGATGTCCGAGCGCGGCTCAGGTTCGCGGCTGTCGGCCGTCACGACGACCTACGAGAAGGTCGACGAGGGCTTTCGCATCCGCGGCTCGAAGACCTTCTGCTCGGGTGCGGGATACGCAGACGGCTATCTGCTCGCGGCGCGCAACGGCGACCTCGTGAGCCAGTTCCTCGTACCAGCCGGGCCTGGCCTCACGGTCGACCTCACGTGGGACTCCCTCGGGATGCGCGCGACGGGGAGCCAGGACCTGCACATCGACACCGTGGTGCCGGCCGACAGGTTGCTCGGTGGCGTCGAAGGGCTCGCCCTGCCGCTCGCGCAGATCATGCCGCAGTGGTTGGTCGCGTCGTATTCCGCTGTCTACGTGGGCGTTGCGCAGTCGGCGGTCGATCACGGCATCGCCTACGCGACCGAGCGCAACCTCGGGCGCCTGCCCCTGGTACGTGCCCGGCTCGGCCGCGCCGAGGCTCAGGTGGCTGCGGCTCGCCTCGTGGTCCTGGAGGCGGCGCGGCGCGTCGACGAGGCGCCCGGGACTCCCGAGACCAACCGGTGGATCTGGCGCGCCAAGCTCACGGCGGGCGAGACTGCGATGGAGGTCGCGGCCTCGGTGCTCGAGGCGTGCGGCACCGCGGCGATGCGCAAGGGCAACCCTCTCGAGCGCATCTATCGCGACGCGCGGTGCGGCTCGCTGCAGCCGGCGACGAGCGATGTCTGTGCCGACTGGCTCGGCATGGCGGCCCTGGGTCTCGACCCCGACGGCGGAAGCGACGTACCGCGATGGTGACCGCACGCATCCAGGGCCGGGGGTTCGCAGTGCCCGGCGCGATGGATCAGGCACAGCTGTGGGACGACTACTTCGTCGATCACTACGACGGCAACCGCACAGCGCGAAGGGTCTGGTCGTCGTCCGGCGTGACGACGCGGCACGGCGTCGTCGACCCTCGCGTGGAAGACGTCGGCTCGTGGGGCACAGGCGCACGGATGGCGCGGTTCGCCCAGGAGGCGCTGCCGCTCGGCAAGGAGGCGGCTGCCTCTGCACTTGCCGACTCCGGTCTGACCGCCGCCGACATCGGGCTCTTCGCCGTCGTGTCGTGCACCGGCTACAGCACACCGGGCCTCGACATCCTGCTCGCACGCGACCTGGGAATGACAACGTCCGTGCAGCGGCTCTTCGTCGGTCACATGGGCTGCTACGCCGCGCTCCCCGGGCTCGGGGCGGTCGCCGACTTCACCGTCGCGCGCTCACGCCCGTCGTTGCTGCTGTGCCTCGAGCTGCCGAGCCTCCACGCGCAGCCCAAGACCGACACCACGAGCGACCGCCGTGCTTCGGAGGACGACGTCCAGCAGATGGTCGCGCACGCGCTCTTCAGCGACGCGGCCGCAGCGCTCGTCCTGCAGCCCGGCGGTCCGGGTCTCGAGCTCATCGATGTCGTAGCTCTCACGGATGCCTCGACCAGTGACCATATGACGTGGGACATCACGGATCTCGGCTTCAAGATGGGTCTCTCCGCGCGGGTCCCCGACGTGCTTGCCCTGCACGTACGCAACGTCGTCGACGGGCTGCTCGCGACCCACGGGATCGCACGGGAGTCGATCGCAGGCTGGGCCGTGCACCCCGGCGGACCGCGCATCCTCGACGTGGTCGAGGACCGCCTCGACCTGCCAGCCGACGCGATGGACGCCTCGCGCGCCACCCTGCGCGACTATGGCAACTGCTCGAGCGCCACCGTGCTCCTCGTGCTCGACGAGCTCATCAAGCGAGGCCTCGACTCCGGCGACCACGTGGTCGCCATGGCCTTCGGACCCGGCCTCACGCTCTACGCCGCCCTCCTCCGCGCCACCTGACTCCCAGCACGCTCACCGACCAGCAAGGCCGGTCCGGGAACGTCAGTTGAGGCGACGGGTTCCCTCGGGGAGGGAGGCGCCTGCGGTGGCGGCGGCGGCGAAGTCGGCGAAGGCAGTGAGTGCGACGTTCTGGCTCCAGGGTCCGAAGGACACCCGCGCGACCCCGAGCTCCTGCATCCGCGGCAGCGACAGCGATCCGGGCACGGCGATGAGGTTGACCTTCTGCGGACCGAGCGCGTCGACGAGCGCGGTCACCTGAGCCTCGTCGAGCCTGCCCGGCACGAAGAAGGTCGAGGCTCCCGCACCGAGGTAGGCCCGACCGCGCTCGATGGCGTCGGCGAGCACGGCGGCGGGGTCCTTGTCGCCGGCGCGCAGGAACGCGTCGGTGCGGGCATTGAGGACGAATGGCACACCCGCGGAATCGCTTGCGGCGACGACACTCTCGACCGCCCTGACCGCATCGGCGAGAGGCTTGAGCTGGTCCTCGAGGTTGCAGCCGACGATGCCCACGTCGATGGCGCGGCGTACGGTCTCGCCCGCATCTCCGTAGCCGGCCTCGAGGTCGGCGGTGACGGGGAGCTCCACCGCCGCCGCGATCCGACCGACGGCGTCGATCATCTCGTCGCGCGGGATCACCTCGCCGTCGGGATAGCCGTGCGAGGCGGCGATGGAGTGGCTGGCGGTGGCGAGCGCCTGCACGCCCGGCGTGGCCGCGACCACGGCTGCCGTGATCACGTCCCAGACGTTGACGACCACGAGCAGCTCGGGGTCGCTGTGGAGTCGGAGGAGCTCGCGGGCCTTCTCAGCAGTCGAGGTCATGACCGCACGCTAACCCAACCCCAACCAACCACCCGCGTGATCTTGGTCCACCGGTTGCTTCCGCGGGTGGGAAACGACCGTTGGACCAAGATCACGCGAGGGGGGGGGCTAGGTGGGGAGGCGGAGGGTGGTGAGGCCGCCGTCGACGGTGAGGGCGGTGCCGGTGGTGGAACCCGACAGCGGTGAGCCGAGGTAGGCGATCGCGTGGGCGACCTCGTCGGGGGAGACGAGACGGCCGATCGGCTGGCGCAGACGCAGCTGCTCGCGCGCGGCCTCGGGGTCTGCGGCCGAGTGGAGAAGGCGCCCGACCCACGGCGTGTCCGCAGTGCCCGGCAGCACGGCGTTGACCCGGATCCCGTCGTGCACGTGGTCGGCAGCCATCGCCAGAGCCAGGGCGAGCACGGCGCCCTTGGTCGCGGCGTAGAGCGCGCGGTTGGGCACGCCGATGATCGCGACGACCGACGAGGTGCAGACGACTGCGGCGCTCGGAGACCGTCGCAGGTAGGGGAGCGCGGCTCGGGTCACGCGGGCCATGCCGACGACGTTGACGTCGAGCACCCGGTGCCACTCGTCGTCGCCGTTCGCGGCGACGTCTCCCTGGGCTCCGATCCCGGCGTTGTTGACCACCACGTCGAGGCGTCCGAATCGCTCGGCCACCTCATCGACGGCCACTGACACACCCGCGGGATCAGTGACGTCACAGGGGATCGAGAGACCGGCGAACGCCGGGTCACCGGCGTCCCGATCGAGCACCGCCACCTGTGCGCCGCGCGACGAGAGCAGCCGCACGGTGGCGGCGCCGATGCCGCTTGCGCCTCCTGTCACCAGCGCCACCAGACCGTCGTAGTCGTTCATCAGCTGCTCCTGCTCACGTACGCGGATCGATGTGGATCTTCGGGCCGGCACCGACCCCGGGGATCGGGTCACCGGCGAGCGCGGCGCCGACGTCGGCCAGCCCGACGGTGCCGGCGACGAGCGGACGCGGGTCGACACGCCCGTCTGCGTAGTGCTCGATGGTCTGCGCGAGACCCGGTGAGGCGCTGAGGATCCCCACTGCCGTGACGTCCTTGAGGACGAGGTCGCGGGTGTCGATGCGGCTCGGCGCCCCGGACAGTCCGATGAAGACCACGCGCCCGCCGGGCTGCACGAGCGACACCGCGGCGGCCGGCACGTCGACGCCGAACGTGCAGTCGATGATCGCGTCGTAGGGCAGGTCGGGTACGTCGTCGGCGTTCCACGCGTGCCGCAGCCCGATGCTCCTCGCGAACTCCAGCGAGGTGTCGCTGCGCCCTGCGAGGTGCACCTCGAGGCCGTCGGACGCAGCGATGAGGGCTGCCAGGAGGCCGATGGTGCCGGGGCCGTAGACGAGCACCCGCGACCCCGGCTGCGCGTCGCACGCCTGTACCGCGCGCATGGCGTTGCCCCCGGGCTCGACGAGTGCGCCCGCCCGGTCGTCGACGGAGTCCGGCAGCGCGTGGAGCGCGGAGGCCGGCACCAGCAGCTGCTCGGCCAGCGCTCCGGGCCAGTCGTTGCGGATGCCGATCTCGAAGCGGTCCTCGCACACATGCTGGCGACCACCGAGGCACAGCCGGCATCGACCACAGCCGAGCATGGTGTCGCCGGTGACCCGCAGCCCGAGCCACGACGAGTCGACGCCCTCGCCGACCGAGCTCACCTCGCCCATCCACTCGTGCCCGAGCCGCAGGGGGAAGTGCGCGTGACCCTGGTGCAGATAGGCCATCTCGCCGGTGAAGAATTCGACATCGGTGCCACAGATGCCGACCCGGTGCACGTTAACGACCACCTGCCCCGCCGCGGCGACCGGCGGCTCCACGTCGAGCACCGCCGACTCGCGAGGTCCGGTGACGACGAAGGCTCTCATCGGCGGCCCGTCACGGCGCTGGAACGAACTGCTGGCGCTGGGTTCCGAGCCCGTCGATGCCGAGCTCCACGACGTCGCCCGCCGCGAGATACGTCGGCGGCTTCATCCCGAGACCGACCCCAGGGGGTGTGCCCGTGTCGATGAGATCACCCGGCTCGAGCACCATGAACTGGCTGAGGTAGTGCACGAGGTAGGTCGGCGAGAAGAGCATCGTGGCCGTCGAGCCGGTCTGGCGACGTACGCCGTTGACATCGAGCCACATCGAGAGGGCGAGCACGTCGTCGATCTCGTCCGGAGTCACGAGGTAGGGGCCGGTCGGGTTGAACGTCTCGGCGGACTTCCCCTTGGACCACTGGCCACCTCGCTCCATCTGGAACGCCCGCTCGCTGACGTCGTTGACGAGCACATAGCCGGCGATGTGTCGCGCAGCCTCGGACTCGTCGGCGAGATAGCGGCAGCGGGTGCCGATCACGATGCCGAGCTCGACCTCCCAGTCGGTCTTCACCGAACCGCGCGGGATGTGCACGATGTCGTGCGGGCCGATCACGGTGTTGGGTGGCTTGGTGAACAGGATCGGCTCCTCGGGGACCGCCTGCCCGGTCTCCTCCGCGTGGTCACGGTAGTTGAGGCCGATGCACACGACCTGGTGCGGGCGGGCGATCGGGCTGCCGATGCGCTGGGCGCCGATCGCGTGCACCATCCCGTGGGCCGCGCGCTCGAGCACCAGCCCGCGTAGGTCGCCGATGCGACCGGAGGCGAAGAAGGCCTCGTCGTAGGTCGCCTCGACGTCGGAGACGTCGACGTAGGTTCCCTCGTCGACGAGAACGGCGGGCCGCTCGGCGGCGAGCGGGCCGATGCGCATGAGCTTCATGGGATCTCCGGATTTCTGCGGTGGGACGCGATGTCTTCGGGAGGTCTACTCATGAGGGAGCGGCGCCCGGCTGTGGTGCCAGGAATCCCCGTCGGTCACAACCCAGCGATGGGTAGGCAGGCCGACTGCGTGCACGTCCGCCAGGAACAGTCGACCGGAGAGCGGGTACGTCGCTCGGGCGGTGGCATCGAGCTCGTCGCGCGCCGACGTGATGAGCAACCGGTCCCGCGCCGGGCCGACGAAGGCGACCGCCGTCACATGCGGTACCGGCAGCGTCACGGTGTGCACCAGCTCACCGGTCGGCGCGAAGCAGGCGACCTGCGCGCCGTTCCACACAGCAACCCACAGCCTCCCCTCCGCGTCGACGCAGAGGCCGTCGGGCAGACCGTCCAGCTCGGTCACGAGCGGCGCCCACGAGTGCGCTTCACCCGCGTCGACGTCGTACGACGCCGACCACACGATCCCGGGCACGCTGTCGGCCAGATAGAGCGTGCTGCCGTCCGGTGACCAGCCGATGCCGTTGGCGAGGTTGAGACCGTCACGCAGGACGGCGGACGTTCCGTCTGCCTCCAGCCGGAACAGGGCCGCGGCACCCAGCCGGTGGTCCGTCGCGAGGCTGCCCACGAGCAGCCGCCCGACTGGGTCGACCGCGGCGTCGTTGAGTCGCAGGTCGGCGCTGCGGTCGACGACCGGTTCGCTCGAGCGCCGCGACCCGTCCGGAGCCACGGCGACAAGCCTGTCGTGGGCGGCCACGAGGTAGCCACCGTCGGACGCCGGGACGGCCGCGCCGACGGTGTGGCGGAAGTCGATCCGACGGGTCTCCTCGAGCCGGTCACCGACGAGAACGCCTGTGAAGACATGGCCTTCCGCGATGTCGACCCAGGATGCCGTGCCGGTCGAGTCGTCCCAGCGAGGCCCTTCGGCAAGCTCGTGCTGAGTGTCGCTCGCCAGCTCGGCGGGGTAGACGCTCATGCCGAGACCGCTCGCGCTCGCTGCAGCTCGTCGCTCACGAGCCTGGTGCCGGCTGCGGTCGCACCGCTGCGATCGGGTGCCCCGATAGGCTGCATGCTCCGGAGGGTATCGTCCGGGCGACGCCCAGCAGGCCCGGAAGGCAGGCACGTGTGACGCGCAGCCAGGAGTGGTATTCCGGCACCGACCGCAACGCCTACATCCACCGGGCCTGGATGCGCCGCGGCCTGCCGGCGGATGCCTTCGACGGTCGGCCGCACATCGCGATCGCCAACACCGCGTCGGACCTGACCCCGTGCAACTCCCACCTCACCGAGGTCGCGCAGTCGGTCAAGCAGGGCATCTGGGAGGCGGGAGGCATACCGCTCGAGCTCCCGGTGATGTCGCTGGGCGAGACGCAGGTGAAGCCGACCGCGATGCTCTGGCGCAACCTCGCGGCGATGTCGATCGAGGAGATGCTGCGCGCCAACCCGATCGACGGTGTTGTTCTCCTCGGTGGCTGTGACAAGACGATCCCGTCACTGCTGATGGCCGCGTCGTCGGTGGACCTGCCCGCGGTGGTCGTGCCCGGGGGGCCGATGCTCACGGGGACGTTCCGAGGGGTCGCGCTCGGGTGCGGCACCGACGTCTGGCGGCTGTCGGAGGAGGTCCGGGCCGGCGAGCTCTCCGAGGAGGACTTCCTGCACTCGGAGTCGTCGATGATCCGGAGCCGGGGGCACTGCAACACGATGGGCACGGCGTCGACGATGGCCGTGGTTGCGGAAGCGCTGGGTATGACGCTGCCGGGCATCGCGGGCACGCCCGCTCCGGACAGCCGGCTCCTCGAGCAGGCGCAGGCCACCGGGCGGCTCGCCGTCGAGATGGTCACGGCCGATCGACGGCCGAGCGAGGTGATGACACGGGCGTCCTTCCTGAACGCGATCGTCGCCCTGGCTGCGTTCGGCGGGTCGACCAACGCCGTCGTGCACCTGCTCGCGATCGCCGGGCGGCTCGGTGTCCAGCTCGACCTCGACGACATCGACCGCGCAGGATCCGGAGTGCCGTTGCTCGTCGACCTGCAGCCGGCCGGCACGTTCCTCATGGACGACCTGCACCGGGCCGGCGGTGTGCTCGCCGTCCTCGCGCAGGTGGTCGACCTGCTCGACCCCTCGGCCATCACCGTGACGGGGGAGCCGCTGGTGACCTACCTGGCGGGCTCGACCACCTGGGACACGAAGGTCATCCGGCCGCGTGCTGATCCGATCCTCCCGGATGCGGGGATCGCTGTGCTGCGAGGCACTCTCGCGCCCGATGGCGCGGTCATCAAGACCGCGGCGGCGTCACCTCACCTGCTCCAGCACCGCGGCCGCGCGGTGGTCTTCGACAGCATCGAGGACCTGCATTCGCGGATTGACGACCCGGACCTCGAGGTCGACGAGTCAAGCGTTCTCGTCCTGCGCGGGTGCGGCCCTCGCGGCTATCCCGGGATGCCCGAGGTCGCCAACATGCCGTTGCCCACGAAGCTGCTCGAGCGCGGCGTGCGCGACCTCGTGCGCATCAGCGACGCGCGGATGAGTGGAACTGCCTACGGCACGGTCGTCCTGCACGTGGCGCCCGAGGCCGCTGCCGGGGGACCGCTGGCGAAGCTGCGCGACGGCGACGTGGTGGTGCTCGACGTCCCGGGTCGCCGCCTCGACGTCGATGTCCCCGCTGACGAGTGGGCCGCCCGCACACCCTCAGCGGCTGCCGCGGCGAGCTATGCCACGCCCACCCGCGGCTGGGAGAAGCTCTACGTCGACCACGTGATGCAGGCCGACACCGGCGCCGACCTCGACTTCCTCCGCGGCAGCAGCGGCAGCCACGTCACCCGCGAGTCCCACTGATCCCGTCACGAGCGTTGTCCGGCGGGTGGGGTCAGCCGATGGTGCGCACGAGGGTGGCGATCTGCGGGAGCTGAACTGCAGCGATGGCCAGCTCGCCGGCGGCGTTGGGGTGGAACGGGTATCGCTCCGACAGACCCTGCACCCACGCCTGGTCGCCGCACAGCGCGTGACCGGCGAAGCTCGGCACGACGGTCACGTAGCCGAATGCTGCGGCACCCTTCGTCAGGATGTCGTTGAGCAGGGCCAGGTGCGAGCGGAGCGGCTCGATCTTCTCGGCGATCTTCTGCTTCTGGTTGTCCTGACCGGGATCGGCGGCGAACCCGTATCCCGGGGACAGCACGGCCGGGGCGTTCGGGTCGCGCAACGCCGGGCAGCCGAAGGTGTCGCCGAACGGGTCGTAGTAGCCGGTGACGATCACCTGGGGATGCTGAGGGAGGGTGCTCAGCTGCTGGAGCAGCTGGGCGTACTGCAGGCGAAAGGTGTCGAGCCGGTTCTCGAAGAGCCGTTGGCTCGCCTGGTCGTCGCACCGTGGGAGGCCGTAGCAGTACTGCAGGAAGTCCGACCAGCCCACGTCGTTGGCGCCGATGCTGAGCACCACGGCACGGGCCGACCGGATCGACTTGAGCACGCCGAGCTGCGGCTCGATGGTCGTCGTTCCCTCCTGCTGAGGGCCGAGCACACCCTGCGCCAGCGTGGCGGAGCTGCACGCGAGGTTCAGCACGCGTAGCCCGGTCGCCGACTGGAGCACCGAGGCGTAGGCGTCGCGTGAGCGACCGCACGTCGTGTCGAGCGCGGTCGGATCGACCGGTGGTGCGTTGCCCACGCCGGCCGCCGTCGAATCGCCGAGCACGACGACGTCGACGTCCTCACGGACCGGCCCGGTGGCAGCCGGCGGGGTCGCGAGGCGCGCCGTGCCCGTCAGGTCGGCGAGGGAGCTCACCGCGGTCAGCTGGTCACGCGCGGAGGTCACCGTGAGAGCCGCGGCGCCCGCGGTGAGCAGCATCGGCAGCGCGACGCAGGCCGTGAGGGTCAGCAGCCGTCGACGTCGGGAACGCGTGCGCGCCCGGTCGGGGTTGGCGATGCTGCGCAGACCGACGAGGCCGAGGTAGGCGATGCCACCGAGGCCGCCGGCGACGAGAGTCAGCCGTACGAGGTAGAGCGACCAACCGGTGGCCAGCGCCTGACCGAGCTCCTGGGTGCCGAGCTGCACGCTGCCCGACGACTGGTCGGCCTGGATGAATGAGCTCGCCGCGTCGTCGCGGTTGAAGCGCTGCCAGACCAGGCGTGGGCGCAGTGGACCGTCGAACTCCAGCACCGTGTCGACGGGACCTTCGCCGAACAGGTCCGCCTGCCCCGGCCCGGAGATCCCGAGTCCGAGGCGCGGGGTCACCGCGCCGAGCTGGAGGTCCTGACCGAAGACAGTGACGGGGACCGGCGGAGTCAGCAGCAGCGCGACGACCAGCGCCAGAGCGCTGAGGGCCAGGAGGCCGAGCGTCCGGGTAGCCATACGACGCCGGTGTGCGGTCGTCGTGCCGTCGCTCATCGCGTCAGGGCTCATCGACCCACGGCTCGTCGATCCACTGCTCGTCGACCCACGGCTCGTCGACCCGCTGCTCGTCAGGTCCGTCATTGTCTCGTCGCTGCTCCCTCGTCGACCTGAGCGCCTGCTCGCGCCGTCTCCCTCCGGTGCCGTGGCGACCTCCCCGGATGGGCGAGCACCACACGTGAGGCAGCCCGATGCCTCCATCGTGCGCCTGGGGCCCGGGTCGTGGCGTGACGGGGGTCCGGTCAGCCGGCCAGGTCGAGATCGTCGGCACCGTCGTACGCCGGTTCTGAGTTGCCGGCTGGATCAGTCGTGGACAGGGACCTCGCGCATGGCCTGGCGCACGGCTTCGAGGGTGAGCACTCCCAGGGGGCGTCTCGCGCCGTCCTCTCCGTCGACGACGCGGACGCGTCCGGAGCGCGAGTCGAGCACGGCCGCCAGGGCGTCGCGCATCGTCTCGGTCGCACCGATCTCAGGTCCGTCCTCGTCACCTCCCGTCTCAGGGACGAGCACCGCCACCGGGATGGCAGTCACCGCAAGGCGTTTGATGGTGCGGTCGCTGCCGACGAAGGTCGCGACGAAGTCGGTGCTCGGTGCCGTGAGCAGCTCGGCGGGAGCGGCGTACTGCTCGAGGTAGCCGCCTTCGCGCATCACCGCGATGCGGTCGCCGAGGCGCACCGCCTCGTCGATGTCGTGCGTGACGAAGACGACCGTCTTGCGCACGGTCCGCTGAAGGTTGAGGAACTCCTCCTGCAGGCGGTCGCGTGCGATCGGGTCGACGGCGCCGAAAGGCTCGTCCATGAGCAGCACCGGCGGATCGGCAGCGAGCGCACGGGCCACCCCGACTCGCTGGCGCTGGCCGCCGGAGAGCTGGTGCGGATAGCGGTCGGCGTGCCGCTCCGCCTCGAGACCGACGAGGACGAGGAGCTCGTCGACGCGTGCCTCGATGCGCGTGCGGTCCCACCCGAGCAGCTCCGGCACGGTGGCGATGTTGCGGCGCACGGTGAGGTGCGGGAACAGCCCGACCTGCTGGATGACGTATCCCATCTGGCGGCGCAGCTGCACGGGATCGACGTGCGTGACGTCCTCGCCGCCGACGAACAGTCGCCCCGACGTGGGTTCGACGAGCCGATTGATCATGCGCATGGTGGTGGTCTTGCCGCAGCCGGACGGACCCACGAGGACGCAGATCTCTCCGGCGCGGACCTCGAGGTCGAGCTCGTGCACGGCGACGGTGCCATCGGCATAGCGCTTGCTCACCCGCTCGAGCCGGATCATGGGATCAGCAGTAGCGTCCACGTGTGCCCTTCCTCGTGGCCGCCGTCGTCGACGAGCCGCCCAACCCCTGGCTGTCCTGGACGTACGTGACGGACCACGTGGACGCTCTCGTCGCGGCCGGTAAGGAGCACCTGCTCATCACGCTGGCCTCCGTCGCGCTCGCCATGGTCGTCGCCGTACCCCTCGCACTTCTGGTGAGACGCTACCCCGGACTTCGCGGGTGGGTCCTCGGCCTAGGCGGGGTGCTCTACACGATCCCCGCGCTGGCGCTCATCAGCGTGCTCTGGCCGGTGTTCGGCCTCTCGCCGTTGACGGTGACCATCGCGCTCGCTGTCTATGCGCTGCTCGTGGTGCTGCGCAACACCCTCGTCGGGTTGGACGGCGTTCCAGCTGAGGCCGTGGATGCCGCGCGGGGCATGGGATTCGGGCGACGCCGGCTGCTGCTGAAGGTCGAGCTTCCGCTCGCGCTGCCGGCGATCCTCGCGGGCGTGCGCCTCGCTACGGTGTCGACCGTGGGACTTGTGACCATCGGTGCGCTGGTCGGCCACGGTGGCTTCGGAACGTTGATCCTCGGTGGATTCGTCGACAACTTCTACCACGCGCAGATCATGACCGCGACGCTCCTGACGGTCGCCCTCGC
>JANMBJ010000028.1:0-8683 GCA_031360335.1 Candidatus Nanopelagicales bacterium | reverse complement strand
TGGGTGCCGTACGACGCGCCCTTGTTGTCGGTGTTGTTCTTGTAGAGGTTGACCGGCTGCGCGCCCGGGATCCGCGTGACCAGCTCCGCGGCCCGCGCCATGATCCACTCGCCGGCCTTGTCCCACACCACCGCGTCGAACGGGTTGGTGATCTCCGGGCTGGAATACTCCGGGTGCGCGTGGTCGACGTAGAACCGTGCCCCGTTGGTGAGGATGAGGTTCGCGAGGCCCATGTCCTCGTCGGTGAGCTGGCTCGGATCGGCGTCGGCACGGGTGAGGTCGAAGCCGCGCGCGTCGCGCAGCGGGGTCTCCTCGTCGTAGTCCCAGCGCGCCTTGAGCCGCGCCGGCAGAGTGATGGCGTTGCCATAGGCGTTGACGACCTGCGAGCTCGTGAGCATCGAGTTGACGTGCGGATGCCCCGGCACCGAGATGCCGTACTCCGTCTCGATCCCCATGACGCGGTGCACAGACATGCAACGAGCGTACGACCCGCGTCCCCGCCCCGCGCGCCTCCAGCGCCCCAACAGCCGCGAGTTACTGCCCGAATCGTCGGGTTCAGGCGCGCAAACAGAGGATGCGGGCAGTAACTCGAGGCCCTTCTGGGGTGGTCAGAGGTACTGGCCGGTGTTGGCGACGGTGTCGATCGAGCGGCCAGCCTCGGTGCCCTGCTTGCCCTGGATGAGGGTGCGGATGAAGACGATCCGCTCGCCCTTCTTGCCCGAGATACGGGCCCAGTCGTCCGGGTTGGTGGTGTTGGGCAGGTCCTCGTTCTCGCGGAACTCGTCGACGCACGCCGCGAGCAGGTGCTGCACGCGGATTCCGCGCTGACCGGTCTCGAGGAGGTCCTTGATCGCCATCTTCTTCGCCCGGCTCACGATGTTTTCGATCATGGCCCCTGAGTTGAAGTCCTTGAAGTACAGGACCTCTTTGTCACCGTTGGCGTAGGTCACCTCGAGGAAACGGTTCTCCTCGGTCTCGGTGTACATCCGCTCCACGCCGCGCTGGATCATCCCCGCGCAGGTGGCCACCGGGTCACCGCCGTGCTCGGCCAGGTCGTCGGGGTGCAGCGGCAGGTCGGGGGTGAGGTACTTCGAGAAGATGTCACCTGCGCCCTGGGCGTCCGGGCGCTCGATCTTGATCTTCACATCGAGACGGCCCGGACGCAGGATCGCGGGATCGATCATGTCCTCGCGGTTGGACGCGCCGATGATGATGACGTTCTCGAGCCCCTCGACACCGTCGATCTCACTGAGCAGCTGCGGCACGATGGTGTTCTCGACATCGCTGGAGACACCGGTGCCGCGGGTCCGGAACAGCGAGTCCATCTCGTCGAAGAACACGATGACGGGCATGCCCTCGGACGCCTTCTCGCGCGCCCGCTGGAACACCAGCCGGATGTGCCGCTCGGTCTCACCGACGTACTTGTTGAGCAGCTCGGGGCCCTTGATGTTGAGGAAGAACGACCGCCCCTGCTCGGTGCCGGTGCGTTCGGCGACCTTCTTCGCCAGCGAGTTCGCCACCGCCTTGGCGATGAGCGTCTTGCCGCACCCGGGCGGGCCGTAGAGCAGGATCCCCTTCGGCGGCTTGAGCTTGTGCTCGAGGAACAGGTCCGCGTGGAGGTAGGGCAGCTCCACCGCGTCACGGATCGCCTCGATCTGCGACGCCAGGCCACCGATGTCGCCGTAGTCGATGTCGGGGACCTCTTCGAGGACGAGCTCCTCGACCTCGGCCTTGGGGATCTTCTCGAAGACATACTGCGATCGCGGCTCGAGGAGCAGCGAGTCGCCGGGGCGGATCGAGGACTCGAGCAGCGGCGCCGCGAGGCGCACCACCTTCTCCTCGTCGGAGTGCGAGATGACGAGCGCACGCACACCGTCCTCGAGGATCTCCTTGAGCATGACGATCTCGCCGTGGCGCTCGAACTCCCGCGCAGCAACGACGTTCATGGCCTCGTTGAGGACGACCTCCTGCCCCGGTCGCAGCGCTTCGCCGTCGACGTTGGGGCTGACCACGACGCGCATCTTGCGACCGGAGGTGAAGATGTCGACGCTGCCGTCGTCCATGCGCGCGAGGAACACGCCGTAGCCACTCGGTGGCTCGGCGAGGCGGTCAACCTCTTCCTTGAGCGCCACGATCTGGTCGCGGGCCTCGCGCAGGGTCGCGACGAGACGCTGGTTCTGCGCCGCGGCCGCCGCGAGCTCAGCCTGCAACGCCGACGTACGCAGGTCGGACGCTCGATCGTCGGAGTAGCTCACGTGCGATCACCTCCCGGCTAGGGCTCGTACTCGACCCTACCCACGTCGACAGGTTGTGCGCTCGCCGTAAGCAGCCGTCAGCGAGTCGCAACGTTCCCGTGACCCGCGCGACTCAGGACGACACCACAGCACACCTCAGGGAGCGGCGGGGAGCTCGTAGTCCTCGCCGTAGGCACCCTTCGACGGACGGGTACGACGCGGCGGGAGCACCGTGCCGTCGGCGAGGCGGCGCGACGAGACGAGGAACCCGGTGTGACCGTTCATCCGGTGCTCGGGGCGTACGGCGAGGCCCTCGAGATGCCAGGAGCGGAGCATCGTCTCCAGCGCCTGCGGCTCAGTCCACCGACCGTCGGTGCGCAGCGTCTCCACCGTGCGCGAGAGCTGGGTCGTGGTCGCGACATAGACGACGAGCACTCCCCCGGCGACCATCACCTCGGACACCACCGGGATGCAGTCCCACGGGGCGAGCATGTCGAGCACGGCCCGGTCGAACTCGGTGTCGATGCCCTCGGCGTTGCGTTCGCGCAGGGTCGGAGTGAGGTCACCGACGGTCAGCGAGTGTGCCGGGTGCGGCTCGCCGAAGAACAGCTCGATGTTGTGGGCGGCGACCGCCGCGAAGTCCTCGCGCCGCTCGTAGGACGACACCCGGCCCGAGTCGCCGACGGCGCGGAGCAGCGAGCAGCTCAGGGCTCCTGAGCCCACGCCGGCCTCGAGCACCCGAGCACCCGGGAAGATGTCGCCGAGCCCGACGATCATCGCCGCGTCCTTCGGATAGACGATCGTCGCGCCGCGGGGCATGGCCAGGACGAAGTCGGAGAGCAGCGGGCGCAGGGCGAGATACGTGACGCCCATGGTCGAGCTCACCACGATGCCCTCAGGCCGCCCGATGACCGAGTCGTGCTCGATCGCACCCTTCGAGGTGTGGAACGCCTTCCCCGCGCCGAGCGTGATGGTGTGCATCCGCTTCTTGGCGTCGGTGAGCTGGACGCGATCACCCTCGCGGAACTCACCGCGCCGGAAGTCGGCGCCGGTCGGGGCAGGCTGGGAGGTCATGGGGCGCAAGACTAGGTGGTGCGCGACCGAGCAGGTGCCACGCGGTCAGCGGTGGCCGGCGAGCACAGCCTCGACGTCGTGCCGCGACAGGGTGCCGAACCACGAGCCCTCGGTGTCGACCACGAGGTACTGCTGCGAGTCGACGGCGAGCATCGCGTCGATGAGATCCTGCCCGCGCAGGTCGCCGACGAGAACGGCCCGCGGGTCCAGCGCGACGGCGACCGCCGACACCGGCACCCAGGGCTGACGCTCGGGCGGCACAGCCTCGATAGCCGCCTCCTGGGAGACCGCGCGAGGACGTCCCTCCGAGTCGACCACGACCATCGCCGAGACCCCCGCTGCTGCTCGCCGCCGGAGCGCCTCGGCCAGCGGGGTGTCGTGCACGACAGCCAGAGCCGGATGCGCCAGCCCGCGAGCCGACAGGGTCGGGACCCGCTGTGACACCTGCGCCTGCTTGAGCGAGGAGCTCGCGTTGGAGTAGAGATAGCTCGAGACCAGCAGCCCGATGAGGATCGACCCGACATCAGGCGCGGCCCCCTGGCTCCACCGGATGTACTGCGGCACCAGGAAGACCGCTACGGCGACCACGCGGCCGGACCAGGCAGTGATCACGATGGCTCGACGCTCGTCCTTGAGGACCACCCAGAAGAACGACTTGAGCACCGCCCCGCCGTCGAGCGGCAGCCCGGGCAGCGCGTTGAAGATGCCGAGGATGATGTTGGAGCGGCCGAGCGCCACGAGGAGCACGTGGGCCCGCGGATCGGTCACGGCCGATGACGCGGCGGCGAGATTGCACGCCATGCCGATGAGCACCGAGCTGATCGGGCCGGACGCCGCGATCAGCGCCTCGCGGCCGGCCGAGATCCTGGCCCGCTCGTAGGAGGTGTAGCCGCCGAGCATCCACAGGGTGATGCTGTTGACGGGGTAGCCGGCCGCGCGTGCGACCCATGCGTGCGCGAGCTCGTGGCCCAGGATGCTGACGTAGAGCAGCACGGCGAAGGCCGACGCGAGCAGCACTGTCTGCGTGGACGAGCCGCCCACGAGGCTGAACGAGTCGAGCCAGAAGAAGGCGATGACCAGGATGCCGACGAAGCTGCTCCAGGGCATGTGGACCGGAATCCGCCCGAGCCGGAACCGCAACCCGCCCCGGGGTGCGTCTGCTGCGACCGCGCTCATCTCCTCACCCTAAGCGGCGTCGCCCGCACCGACCGCTCGGTGTCGCGGCGCGGTGCTGTCGGTGCATCGCCGTAGGGTCGGGGCATGTCCGAGGTCGCGCCCGTGAGCCCGCTCGTCACCGTCGACACCACGCTCGATCCGGCAGGTGCGGGTGCCGTGCTCGTGGATCCGGCCGAGGTGTGGGAGACCGGGCCGGCCCTGGTCGCCTCGCTCTCCCCCTCGCGCGCCGGTGACTTCATGACCTGCCCGCTGCTCTACCGGTTCCGGGTGCTCGACCGCATCCCGGAGAAGCCCAGCCAGGCCGCGGTGCGCGGCACGGTCGTGCACCAGGTGCTCGAGGACCTCTTCGACCTCCCGGCCGAGCGTCGCACGGTCGAGCAGGCCACCTCGATGCTGCCTGCCGCCTGGGATCTCGTGCAGGAGCAGGAGGTCGACGTCGCAGCCGCCCTGTTCGACTCTGCCGACGAGGCGCAGACCTGGCTGGCTTCCGCGGTTCCTCTCCTCGAGAGCTACTTCCGCCTCGAGGACCCGACCACGCTCGATCCCGCCGAGCGCGAGATGCGGGTCGAGACCACGCTCGACGATGGCCTCGTGCTCCGGGGCTATGTCGACCGCCTCGACCGCAATGCCGCCGGAGAGACGCGGGTGGTCGACTACAAGACCGGCAAGGCCCCCGGCGAGGGATACGAGCAGAAGGCGCTGTTCCAGATGCGCTTCTATGCCCTCGTCCTGTGGCGCGCGACCGGTGTCGTGCCCCGGCTGCTGCAGCTGCTCTATCTCGGCAACGAGCAGGTGCTCCGCTACTCCCCCGACGAGTCCGACCTGGTGGCCACCGAGCGCAAGGTCAAGGCGCTCTGGGCAGCCATCCAGCGCGCGCACGAGACCGGCGACTGGCGCCCGTCGCCGTCGCGGCTGTGCGACTGGTGCGACCACCAGGTTCGCTGCCCCGCGTTCGGGGGCACCCCGCCGCCACTCCCGGGCGCGGCACGGTCAGGTGTCGTCGACGTGCCCCTGGGGACCGCGACAGCGGGTCCGGACACCGCGGGTTAGCGTGAGCGGGTGACCAATGCCGCCCACGCCACTGCTCTCACCAAGGTCTACGGCTCGGGTGACACCCGGGTAACCGCTCTGGACTCCGTCGACGTCGAGATCGAGACCGGTCGCTTCACGGCGATCATGGGGCCGTCCGGCTCGGGCAAGAGCACCCTCATGCACTGTCTCGCGGGTCTGGACTCGATCAGCGAGGGCCAGGTGTGGATCGGTGACGTCGAGCTCTCGGGCCTCTCGGACAAGAATCTGACCAAGCTGCGGCGAGACGCCGTGGGATTCGTCTTCCAAGCATTCAACCTGGTGCCGACGTTGACGGCGCTGGAAAACATCACGCTGCCGCTCGACATCGCCGGTCGTAAGCCCGACCGGGCGTGGCTCGACACCGTGATCGACACCGTGGGGTTGCGCGACCGGCTCAAGCACCGGCCCAGCGAGCTCTCCGGCGGCCAGCAGCAGCGCGTCGCCTGCGCCCGCGCTCTCGCGAGCCGCCCCACGATCGTGTTCGCGGACGAGCCCACCGGCAACCTCGACTCACGGTCCGGCGCGGAGGTGCTCGGCTTCCTGCGGCGCAGCGTCGACGAGTTCGGTCAGACGATCGTCATGGTGACCCACGACCCCGGCGCCGCGTCCTACGCCGACCGCGTCCTCTTCCTGGCTGACGGTCGCATCGTCGATGAGATGCACGGGCCGACCGCCGATCTCGTTCTCGAGCGCATGAAGGCGTTCGAAGCCGGCCGGGGCTGATCCGCCGTGCTCCGTGCCGCTCTGAGATCGCTGCTGCAGCACAAGCTGCGGCTCTCGCTCACCCTGCTCGCCGTGGTCGTCGGCGTCGCGTTCGTGGCCGGCACCTACATCTTCACCGACTCGCTCAAGCGGTCCTTCGATGCGCTCTTCTCCGCGCCGCAGCCCGATGTCTCGATCTCGGTCGACACCGGGTTCAACCAGCAGGGCGGTGGCGGCGGAGCCGCTGCGGGTGACCAGGCGGCGACTCTTCCGGCGTCGCTCGTGGCCACCGTCAGCAAGGTCCCGGGCGTCGCTGCTGCCTATGGCGTGGTGTCGGCCGACGGTGCCCTCGTGATCGGCAAGGACGGCAAGGTCGTCGGCCAGAACGGCCCGCCGGCACGTGGGTCGACCTATGTCGGTGACACCGCGATCAGTGCCATCGCTCTGTCCAGCGGAAGTGCGCCCGTGGGACCAGACCAGGTCGTCCTGCTCGAGTCGACCGCGACCTCCGCCGGCGTCTCGATCGGCGACAGCGTGCGCATCGACACGCCGGGTGGCACCGTCCGTCCGATCGTGGTCGGCCTGGCGACACGGGGGATCTCGGGCAGTGACGGCAGCACGCTGGCGCTGTTCGACCTGCCGACGGCGCAGAAGCTCATGCTGCAGAAGGCGGACGTCGTGACCGGCGTGGTCGTGCGCGCGGATCCCGGTGTGTCACAGGAAACCCTCAAGGCGAGCGTCACACCGATGCTCCCGGCCAACGCGAGGGTGCAGACCGGCACGCAGCGCAGCGCCGACATCGCCGACCGGCTCTCGACTGCGTTCCAGTTCATCAACGTCTTCCTGCTCACCTTTGCCTTCATCGCGCTGTTCGTCGCGATCTTCCTCATCTTCAACACCTTCTCGATGCTCGTGGCGCAACGCACCCGTGAGCTCGCACTGCTGCGCGCGGTCGGTGCGAGCCGGGCTCAGGTACGCCGGTCGGTGCTTGCCGAGGCAACCGTGCTCGGCCTCCTCGCCGCGGTCCTGGGCGTCCTGGGAGGCATCGGGGTGTCCCAGGGACTCCGCCTGCTGCTCAAGGGATTCGGCGCCGACCTGCCCTCCGGCCCGCTCGTCATCGAGACGCGCACCATCGTCGTGTCTCTGGTCGTCGGGGTCCTCGTGACGCTCGTGTCGGCCTATGTGCCCGCTCGACGAGCGGCGATCGTGCCGCCGGTCGCGGCGATGCGCGACGAGATCACCCTGCCCAACCGCTCTCTCATCGTGCGCACGGTCAGCGGGACGGTGCTTCTCCTGCTCGCGTTCCTGCTCGCCAGGGTGGCGCTCTCGACACCCGACGACGGCACCCGGGCGGCCCAGCTCGCCGGGCTGTCCGCGCTCTGCGCCCTCATCGCCGTGATCGCACTCGCACCCATGCTCGGTCGAGGCGCGCTGTTCGTCATGGGGTGGCCGTTCTCGGGCTCCGCCATCGGGCGCCTCGCGCGCGAGAACGGCCGTCGCAACCCGCGGCGCACCGCAGCGACGGCGAGCGCGCTCGCCATCGGGCTCGCGCTGATGACGACCATCGGGGTCATCGCGTCGTCCACGAAGGCGTCCGTCGCCGACGTCATCGACACGACCATCGGCGCCGACTTCGTGGTGTTCGGGGCGAAGTTCCAGCCGTTCAGCCCCGATGTCTACCGCAGTGTCAAGGACACTCCAGGCACCTCGGCCGTCACTTACGTCCGCCAGGTCCCGATCAAGGTCGGCACCGAGCAGTCGGTGCTCACCGGCGTCGAGACCGACGCCTTCCCGCGCGTGGTCGATCTCACGATGCAGTCAGGGACCATCTCGGGCATCGGACTGGGTCAGGCCGTGGTCGACGACAAGACGGCTGCGACCCTCAAGCTCAAGGTCGGCGACACGGTCCCGGCGACCTTCGTCAACGGCGCATCCTCGTTGGTGCTCAAGGGCGTCTACATCCAGGCCGGTCCCTACACCGGCTGGATCACGAGCATCCCCACCCTCATGTCGATCGGCGCCCGGGAGCTCGACAGCGCCGTCTACGTCAAGGTCGCTCCTGGTGGTGACGCCGCCGGCGTCCGCGCGTCGCTCGACACCGCGCTCGCCGACACCCCGACGGTCAAGCTGCAGGACCAGGCCAGTCTCAAGGACCAGATCAACGGGCAGTTCGACCGGGTGTTCGGCTTCATCTATGCGCTGCTCGCCCTCGCGGTCATCGTGGCGTTCCTCGGCATCGTCAACACCCTCGCCCTGTCCGTGCACGAACGGCGTCGCGAGGTCGGGTTGCTGCGTGCGGTCGGCACGAGCAGACCGCAGATCCGACGCATGGTCGTCCTTGAGGCCGTCCTCATCTCGCTGCTCGGAGCTGCGATCGGAGTCGCGCTCGGCCTGGTCTACGGCTCGCTGCTGCAGAAGGTCCTCGA
>JANMBJ010000473.1:0-2062 GCA_031360335.1 Candidatus Nanopelagicales bacterium | reverse complement strand
CTGCTGGCTGCGGCCGGCCGTCACGTGATCCGCTACGACAACCGCGACTGCGGACTGTCGACCAAGCATGACGACAGCCCTGTGGACCTGACCGAGCTCATCGGCGCCCTCACCGCCGGCGACGTCGACCGCGCCCGGGCGATGGCGCCGTACACGCTGCGCGACATGGCCGCCGACGCCATCAGCCTCCTGGACGAGCTCGGCATCGACCGCGCACACGTCGTGGGCTCCTCCATGGGCGGCATGATCGCGCAGAAGACCGCGATCGAGTTCCCCGATCGCGTGCTGTCGCTGACCTCGATGTCGTCCTCGACAGGGGAGCCTGAGTACGGCCAACCCACCCCGGAGGCGCAGCAGGTCCTGCTCTCCCCGAGGCCAGCCGACCGCGACGGCTACATCGCCGCAGCCGAGCGCGACCTCGTCTGGGCCTCACGCCGATACCGCGACCCCGCAGCGCTACGAGCCCTGGCCGCCGCCAGTTACGACCGCTCCTACTACCCGTCCGGCATACCCCGGCAGCTAGCCGCCATGATTCTCGACGGCTCACGCGCCGACGCCCTCCGGACCTTGCAGGTCCCGACACTCGTCATCCACGGCCTGGACGACACCGCCATCGACCCCAGCGGCGGACGACGAACAGCCGAACTGGCGCCCGGAGCCCGGCTCCTCCTCCTCGACGACATGGGACACGACAGGCCACCAGCGCTATGGCCGAGCCTCATCGACGCGATCTACGAACACACGCAAGGCGGCACCCGCACCTGACCCAGGCAACGTCAGCGAGCCGATCATCGGCAGATCCGGTACGTCGGATCCCACACGCGCGCGGCCGCCAATAGGGATACGGCGAGCGCACGCACCCTGGAGGCGGGCCTTCGCCGTGGGCGTCGTGCCTCAGACCGCCGGCCCTTGACCACGTACGCCATGCTCAGCGCCAGCGGGAAGAACACCGGACTCAAAACGAAGTGCACGATGAAGCTGTGGCCCTACCCCAGTCGCGCCGCCCTGCTCGCCGCCGTTTCACCCAGATGATGTCGTGGGAGCCCCGTGGGAGCCCCGTGGGATATCGGCCGACTCTGATCGGGCCAACCAACCGGTGCACTGATCTCACTTCCCAGAGTTGGAGCTGGCGCGGACTCCTGCGGCAACCATCGTGATGACCACGGTGTGCATGGCTTACACCATGCGGCGCAACGGGAATGGCCGGTTCGAGCCCGCGAAGCGGCGCGAATTGAGCACCGGATCGGTGCCGTCTCCATGGCAGCTCGACCTCAGTGTCAGCCCGATGTCCCCAGCTCTATGGTCTCCGCAGCAGATCTCGGGTTGGCTGCGGGTGGAGTTCGCGGACCGGGCGGAGATGCAGGTGAGCCACGAGACGATCTACATGTCGTTGTTCGTGCAAACCCGTGGTCCGCTTCGCCGAGAGCTCGCTCACGAGCTGCACCGCGGCCGGGTGAACCGTTACCCGCGCGGCTACTCGCGGATGAACGGGCAGGGCCGGATCCGCGACGTGGTCCACATCTCCGAGCGTCCCGCCGAGGCGAAAGACCGCGCGGTCCCGGGGCATTGGGAGGGCGACCTGGTCTATGGCAGCGCGAACTCCTGCATGGCGACGCTGGTGGAACGGCACTCGAGATTCGTGATGCTCGTGAAGATCCCCGGCCGCCACACCTCCACCGAAGTGATGCGCGCGTTGACCGACCACGTCCAGTCGCTGCCCACCGAGCTGTTCCGGTCGCTGACCTGGGACCAGGGCAAGGAGATGGCCCTGCACCAGCAGTTCACCATCGACACCGGGATCCAGATCTACTTCTGTGACCCCAAGAGCCCCTGGCAGCGCGGCTCGAACGAGAACACCAACGGACTGCTGCGCTAGTACTTCCCGAAGGGCCGCAGCTTCGCCGGCGTCACCCAGAACGACCTCGACGAGGTCGCCGCCCGACTCAACGGACGCCCTCGACAGACCCTCGGCTTCATGACACCGTCACAGGTCCTGGAGCAGGCGTTGCGCTGACCAGTTGAGATCACCCCGGATATCGGGCGGTGTCGCAGGCGTCCGGGC
>JANMBJ010000403.1:0-3344 GCA_031360335.1 Candidatus Nanopelagicales bacterium | reverse complement strand
CATGGAAGAACGCCAGGTCACCGTCGACGGCACGACCTACGAGCTCGCCTCGCCGTTCATGGTCATCGCGACCCAGAACCCGGTCGAGATGGAAGGCACCTATCCCCTGCCCGAGGCGCAGCGTGACCGGTTCATGGCCCGCGTGTCGATGGGCTATCCCGACACCCGCGCCGAGATGGACATGATCGCCGAGCACGCGTCGACCAACCCGCTCGACGTGCTCACCTCCGTCGCCGACGCTGCGCTGATCTCCCGCCTGGTCGATGTCGTCCGCACGATCCACGTCGCCGACTCGATCCGGCAGTACGCCGTCGACATCGCCAACGCGACGCGCCAGCACGGCGACGTACGACTCGGTGCCTCACCGCGCGCGACGCTGCACCTGGTCCGCGCGGCCAAGGCTTTCGCCGCCCTCGACGCCCGCGACCACGTCCTGCCCGACGACATCCAGACGCTCACCCCGCTCGTGCTCTCGCACCGCCTGATCCTCACGGCCGATGCGCAGATCGCCGGCCGCACACCTGAGACCGTGCTGAGCGACATCCTCCGACGGGTCGCCGTGCCCGCCTCGGCCCGGGTCTGAGGCAACCCCGTGCGCGCCGCCCTGCACCAGCTGACGACCCGTGGTCGGGTCGTCGTCGTGCTCGGCATCATCGGCTGCGTCATCTCGCTGCTCCTCGGACAGCGGGACCTCCTGCGGGTCGGGATCCTGCTGCTCGTCCTGCCGATGCTCTCGGCGCTGCTCGTGGCGCGGACGCGCTATCGGCTCGCGTCGGCGCGCGGCATGCGGCCCACGCGTGTCACCGTCGACCAGCCCGCGACGAGCGTCGTCCGTGTCGAGAACGTCTCGCGCCTGGCCAGCGGTCTGCTGCTCGTCGAGGACGACGTTCCGTGGCAGCTCGGACGCTCCCAGCGCTTCGTCATCGACCGGCTCGAGCCCTCGGGACGACGCGACGTGCGCTACGAGCTGCGCGGCGCGCTGCGCGGGCGCTACACCGTCGGGCCGGTGTCGGTGCAGCTCGTCGACCCGTTCGGCTTCTGCCGGGCCACGCGACGCTTCACCACGACCGACGTGCTCACCGTGGTGCCCGCCACCGTGTCACTGCCGGCGATCTCGCTCGGGGGTGACTGGTCGGGCCTCGGTGAGGCTCGGTCGCGCGCGGTGGCCTCCGCCGGCGAGGACGACGTGATCCCTCGCGAATACCGTCACGGCGACGAGCTGCGCCGGGTGCACTGGAAGTCGACAGCACGGGCGGGCGAGCTCATGGTGCGACGCGAGGAGCACCCGTGGCGGACCCGGGCGACGATCTTCCTCGACACCCGCGCCGTCGCCCACCGCGGTGAGGGGCCGGCCTCGTCGTTCGAGTGGGGCGTGTCGGCGGCCGCCAGCATCGCGTGCCATCTCGCGCTCCGCGGCTACGCCGTGCGCGTCGTCGACGCGGACGGCGAGTGGCTCCGTCCCGGCACCACCGGCAACGAGACGATGAGCGGACCGGAGGCCGAAGGCCCGTTGCTCGACGTGTTCGCGACGGTCGGGCTCACCGACGGGGTCGCCCCCGCCGTACGCGATGCACAGGCCAGGGCGCGGGTGCGTGACGGCCTCCTCGTGGCGGTCCTCGGCGACCTCGACGGTCACCAGGCCGAGACTGTCGCCGCCCTGCGCCACGGCAACGCGAGCGCGCTGGCGCTCGTGCTGGACACGCCGTCGTGGGCCTCACGATCGAGCGCGCCGGACGACGGCCGCACCACCCGTTCGGCGGCACTGCTGTCAGCGGCGGGGTGGCGGGTGTCGGTCTGCGGGCCGCAGACCGACCTCGCCGAGGCGTGGCAGGGGCTCGCGCGACGCGGTGTCGTGGCGGGGCGTGCCCGATGACGACCGCGCTCAACCGCTCGAAGCCGGCCGGCTCCCCGTCGTCCGGCACGCCGTCCACGCTGGCACCACGCGGCGGGATCATGGGGCCGAGCGTGGCGACCGGTGCCGCCGTGATCCTCGCGTCGTTGTCCCTGGCACCGCTGGTCGACTCGGCCGGATGGTTCGGTCCGACGGTCCTCGCGGTGCTGGTCGTCACCCTTGCCGGAGCGCTGCAACCTGGCTGCGGGTCCCGGTCTTCCTCATCCCGATCATGCAGGCGCTCCTGCTCTTCGCGGTGCTGGTCGCGAAGTTCACCACCAACGCGCCGTGGGGGTTCATCCCCACGTCGGACTCGCTGACCTTGCTGCGGGGTGTGCTCGCCGACGGCATGTCGTCGGTCGACCAGTTCGCCCCGCCGGTGCCCCTCAGCGACGGGATCGCCTCGATCATGACCCTGGGCGTGGGCTGTGTGGCGATCGTGGTCTTCGTCCTCGCGGTCGACCTGCGGATGCCGGTCGCTGCCGGCGCCGGACTCGTCGCGATCTATGTCGTGCCATCCTTCGTCCTCGACGAGGGCTCGCCGTGGTGGGCGTTCACCGCGGTCGCGATCGGCTGGATGGTGCTGCTGATCAGCGACGAGCGCGTGGGGCTCGTGACCTGGGGTCGGCTCCTGCGGCGTGCTGACTCCTCCGGCCCGCGGTCCCCGCTCGCCGGTCTGTCCTCCGCCGGTCTGCGCCTCGGTGCCGTGTCCCTGGTGGCCGCGGTGCTCCTGCCGATCCTGGTGCCGAGCCTGGCCGACGCGGTCATGGGTCGCACCGGGGCAGGCTCCGGCACCGATGCGGGCGGTGGCACGGGTGGTCGCACGGTCGGCCTGGATCCGTTCGCCGACCTCAAGCGGACCCTGATCAACCAGCCCGACACGCAGGTGCTGCACTACACGACCTCGGCGGACATTCCCACGTATCTCCCGACCGTGGTGCTCGAGGACTACGCCGACGAGAAGTGGCGCGCGCGGGTCTTCGCCACGGAGGGCTCGACGCCGGTCGGTGACGGGGTCGATGTCAGCGCGTCGTCGCTGCTGCGGTCGGGCAGGACCGAGCAGTACCGGTTCACGGTCGACGGGCTCGCCAACAAGTTCCTGCCGGTGCCCGAGGGCCTCACGACAGTGACGGGCCTGCAGGGCTCGTGGTTCTCCGATCCCACCACCGGCACGATCTTCGCCACCCAGGGAGCCACCACCACCGGCCAGGCCTGGGCCGCCGAGGCGGTCACCATCCCCTCAGCCGCCGACATCGTCCCGGCCCCGAGCACGGGGACCTCGGACGCCGAGCAGAAGCGCATCCTCGCGCAGGGGATCCCGCCGTTCCTCGTCGACACCGCGAAGGAGTGGACCAGCGGTGAGACCACAGACGTGGGGCGCGCCTTCGCCATCCAGCAGAAGTTCTTGAAGGAGTTCACCTACTCCGTCGACGTCACCTCCGACCAGCGCACC
>JANMBJ010000406.1:0-3569 GCA_031360335.1 Candidatus Nanopelagicales bacterium | reverse complement strand
GCCGACCGACTCGGTCGGTGGGCCGCCGGTGCTGCTCGACCGGGGCGATCCCGTGCCCGACTGGGTCGAGGTGCTCGCCGAGATCGACGAGGGACGCCGCAGCGCGATCGCCGCGGGCTCGGCCCAGGCGCTCGCCCGATGGGTGGACCCCGACGGCCCGGCGTGGGAGGCCGACGCGGCCGTGGCAGCGCGCGTGCGCTCGCTCCGCGCCACACTTCACGGAGGTGTGCTCGAGATCCTCGAGCTGCGGCCCGCCCCGAGCACCGCCGGGTCGATGGTGCTTCTGGTGCGAGACCGAAGGTCGGCCTACTCCGTGATGGTCACTGGTGGCGCCGCGGCGGCGGTCGTGGCCGCGAGGGGTCCGCGCTGGTGGCGGGTCACCCTTCGGCTCACGGGGGAGCGGTGGCGGGTGCGGTCGGTGAGTGCGGTCTCCGCGCCGGGCGTCACGGGCCCACTGTCGGATGGGGCGACCTCACGGCTTCCGTAGGGCGCGTGAGCGGGTGCCCGCAGCAGGACAGCACACCAGCAGATGGGCCTTAGGAACCGGAGAGGAGGTCGTCGATGACGGCGGCGACAGTCGGGTCGTGGAAGGTGAAGCCGGTGTCGGTGAGCACCTTCGGAGTCATGCGCTGGTCGATCAGGAGCTCGTCGGCGAAGTCGCCGAGCACGGCCCGCAGGGCGATCCGCGGGACGAACGCGAGCGTCGGTCGGTGCAGCGCCCGGCCCAGCGCGGACGTGAGGTCAGCGTTGGTGACCTGTTCCGGCGCCGCGAGGTTGACTGGTCCGACGATGGAGTCGTGGTCGATGATGTGGCGGATCGCAGCGACCTCGTCGCGCAGCGAGATGAGCGACCACCACTGCTGTCCCGAGCCGAGACGCCCCCCGACCCCGAGCCGCACCACGGGGAGCAGTCGCCCGAACGCGCCCCCATCGGGGTCGGCGACCGTTCCCGTCCGGATGGTGGCAACCCGGATGCCGGCGTCGCGCGCGATATGCGCGGCGCCCTCCCAGGCGACGCAGACCCGGGCGAGGAACGTGTGCCCTGCGGCACCGGACTCATCGACTGCCACCGGACCGGTGTCGCCGTAGTAGCCGCTCGCGCTGCCCGACACGAAGACGCGGGGGCGGTGAGTCGCCTCCGACATGGCCGTGGCCAGGCAGGTGGTCGCCGCGACCCGGGAGTCGAGGATCTGCTGGCGGTAGGCATCGTCCCAGCGCTTCTCGGCAACGCCGGCGCCCGCGAGGTTGACGACAGCATCGGCGCCCTCGAGGGTGGCGCGGAGCTCGGCTGTGGCCCCGCTGCCACCGAGCTGCGGCTGCCACATGACCTCGGTCGACGCGCGGGACTCTCGACGTACGAGGGTGATGACCGCGTGGCCGTCGGCCCGCAGCGATGCGGCGAGTGAGCTGCCGATGAGGCCGGAGGCGCCCGCGACGACGACGGTCACGAGGTGCTCGTGCCCGTCGTCATCGCGGTGGCCACGGTCATCCCAGCCCGAGCTCTGCCTCGAAGGTGCCATCCTCGAGTCGCGACTTCATCGCCGACAGGAAGCGCGCCGCGTCGGCGCCGTCGACCAGTCGGTGGTCATAGGACAGGGCGAGATAGACCATCGAGCGCACGGCGATCGAGTCCGACCCCGTGTCGTCGGTGACGACGACAGGGCGCTTCACGACGGCACCGGTGCCGAGGATCGCGACCTGCGGCTGGTTGATGATCGGGGTGTCGAAGAGCGCACCCCTGCTGCCGGTGTTGGTGAGGGTGAAGGTGCCGCCCGAGAGGTCATCGGGGCTGACCTTGTTGGTTCGTGTGCGCTCGGCGAGGTCGGCGATCTTGCGCGCGAGGCCACCGATGTTGAGGTCGCCCGCATCGCGGATGACCGGGACGAGCAGGCCGCGCTCGGTGTCGACTGCGACACCGAGGTGCTCGCCCTCGTGATACGTCACCGTGCCCTCGTCCATGTCGATGGAGGCGTTGACCTGGGGGAACTGCTTGAGTGCCTCGACCGCCGCCTTGGCGAAGAACGGCAGGAAAGACAGCTTGACGCCCTCGGTCGCCTCGAAGGTTCCCTTCACCTTCTGGCGCAGGTGGGCGATGCGCGTGACGTCGACCTCGACCACCGTCGTGAGCTGCGCGGAGGTCTGGAGCGACTCGACCATGCGCTCGGCGATGACGCGGCGGAGCCGGGTCATCTTCTCCGTACGACCACGCAGCGGAGACGCAGCGCTCGTGGTGGAGACGGGAGGCGCCGCGCCGCGAGCAGCGGCGGCGGCCGGCGCAGCGGCTGCGGTGCGAGCGGCAGCGGCCGCGTCGAGCACGTCGGACTTGCGGACCCGTCCGCCGACACCGGTGCCTACGACGGCAGCCAGGTCGACGCCGTTGTCGGCAGCGAGCTTGCGCACGAGCGGCGTGACGTAGGAGTCGGACGGCGTGGCGGCGGCCGCGGGCGTCGAGATGGGGGGGGCGACCGGCGCCGCGGCGGGGACGGACACGGGGGCTGCAGGCGCGGCCGCGACAGGTGCCACGGGTGCGGCCGCCGGAGCGGCAGCGGCCGGGGCGGGCGGTGCAGCAGCTGGGGCTGCGGCCGGCGCGTTGCCGACAGCGCCGATGAGGCAGTGCTGAGAGCCGACCGCGACGGTGGCGTCCTCGGGGTCAGTGATCCCGAGGTGCTCGCCGGCGGCCGGCGACGGCAGCTCCGTGTCGACCTTGTCGGTCGAGACCTCCACGAGAGGTTCGTCGGCGGAGACCCTGTCGCCGACGGCCTTCAGCCACCGGGTCACGGTGCCCTCGGTGACGCTCTCGCCGAGAGCCGGGAGGACGACGGAGGTCGTGGCACCACCGGCTGCGGCCGCGACCGGTGCGGGGGTCTCGGGCACGGCGTCGGCAGCCACGGAGACCGGATCGGGTCCGGCTGTCTCGGGCGCTGCGGCCGGGACGGCCGGGGCCGCAGCTGCAGCGGCGGGGGTCGCCGGAGCAGGATCCGCCACGGGCGCCGGAACAGTGGCCACCGGCGCAGCGGGTGCCGGAGCGGCCACCGGCGCAGCCGACTCGTCGGCTGCGCCGATGACGCACAGCACTCCGCCCACCAGGACGACATCGTCCTCGGCCACGGCGATGGAGAGGAGCACCCCGGAGGCGGGAGCCGGGATCTCGGTGTCGACCTTGTCCGTCGAGACCTCGAGCAGCGGCTCGTCGGCCACCACCGTGTCGCCGACCTGCTTGAGCCACCGGGTGACCGTGCCCTCGGTGACGCTCTCGCCGAGCTGGGGCATCGTGACGGAGACCGACATGGCCTGCGTGACTCCTTCGGATCGTGGTGCTCGTGAGTGTGGTGCTAGGAGCAGCGGTGCGCAGTGCTGTGACGTGGTGACCGGTGGTGCGCGATGGTGTGGTGCCGGGTGTTCGGGGTCATCCTCGCCCCGACGGCCCGCCTTGGCGCCCCAGTTGGGAGATGCCGTACCCAGCCCGTCCGGATCGGGTCGTCAGGAGTGCGCGTGGAGCGGCTTGCCGGCCAGGGCGAGGAACGCCTCGCCGAAGGCCTCGTTCTGGGTCGGGTGGGCGTGCACCAGGG
>JANMBJ010000386.1:0-6762 GCA_031360335.1 Candidatus Nanopelagicales bacterium | reverse complement strand
TGTGCCTTCTCAATGGCGGCCGTCAGCGACGCGATGACCGCGTCGGTCGACGACGTCGGGCTGGACAGGTACTGGTCCATGTTGTCCACGAGCGCCTGGTTGATGCCCGGGAACGCCGGTGACGTGGAGACCTTCACGAGGTTCGCGGGCATGGTCGTGGCCTGCTTCTGGAAGACCGTCATGAGCTCGGGACGAGTGGCGAAATCGAGCTTCGCGTCGACGAGGTCGTTGCGGACCGGAAGGACAGTGGTCTTCTCGCAGAAGTACTTCATGTTCTCGGTGGTGACCAGGAACTTGCTGAACTCTGCCGCCACCTCCTTGTTCTT
This sequence comes from Candidatus Nanopelagicales bacterium, assembly GCA_031360335.1. GTDB lineage: Bacteria > Actinomycetota > Actinomycetes > S36-B12 > CAIYMF01 > Longivirga. Next base: position 6,436 of record JANMBJ010000386.1, on the reverse strand, counting down.
CGCCTGATCGGTGACGACCACGGCGTTCCCGCCGAGGTCTGTTGCCGCGGCGACATCGTGCATCAGGTAGGTGACACCCCAGTCGAACTTCTTACCGATCGCGGCATCCAGGGATGGGATGAGGAAGTCGCCGGTCTGGATCATCGAGATCTTCTGGGTCGGGAAGATCTCGTCCGGGTATGTCGGGCGCTTCACCAGGACGCTGGGAGCGTGCAGCCCGTCGGTGTAGAGGCTCCGCATCCATTCGAGGGCCTTGCGCGCCTGTGGAGTGTCGAGGGTGACGTTGGCCAGCGAGTCGTCCAGGACCGTCCCACCCGCCTGGTAGATGGTGTTGAAGAGGCGGTATGCACCGTAGAGCTGGTAGTTGAACGCGAACGGCGCGGCACCGAGGTTGGCTGCCTTCAGCTTCTTCAGCACCTCGACGAACTGCTCCCACGTCCACGCCGTCTCCAAGGTGGTGGGGACGTCGGTGATCCCGGCAGCAGCAAAGTGCTTCTTGTTGTAGGCCAAAGCCGAGGTGTCGGTGTGGTGGGGCACTCCGACCGGCTTGCCATCGACGGTGACCGACGCCCACAGGGCCGGGAAGAACGCCTCGCCGAAGGACGCGTCCATGTACTGCGAGAGGTCAGCGAGGGCTCCACTTGCCGCGTAGCCGGCCACGTCGGTGTAGGACACCCGGAACATGTCCGGCGGCTGGTTGGCCTGGATGCGACGGTCAACGACCGTCCGGATCTGGTCGTAGGGCAGCACCTCGATCTTCACCTCGGCGCCACGCGCATTCTTGAAGTCCGCCGCGATCTTCTTGAACGCCGCGATCTCCTGATCACTTCCCCACGTCGTGAGCGTCGCGGTCCCGGTCAACGGGGCGGCTGACGACGCCGACGGCGACGCCGAGGACGCGTTGGGTGCGGGCGAGGACGAGTCAGCGGTGGACGAGCCCGCGCCACAGGCCGCCAGGGCGGCGCCCACGCCCACCAGGCCCGAAACCTTGAGGAACGTACGACGATCGAAGGTCGACATGTACTGCCCTTCCGATAGGGGTCCCCCGGGAGCGGGACGACGACACTCAACCATCGACATCAGTCAGGATCAAGGGTTAACGAGCAAGAACTATCATTTCTTGTCAGTCACGATCAGGTAACGCCTCTGTGCACGCTGCCTCGGTGCTCTCGTGGGACCCACACCTCGGCGAACAACTCGGCCTCAACCCATGGGGAGGCGCCCGAGCCGACCGCCGCACTGCCGGGGCTCCCATGGATGAGGTTCTGCCCGCGCCTCAGGACAAGGTGGACCGACGCGCAATCGTCAAGAGTGACCACCGCCGCGGCCGCCGCGTCCGCCGAAGCCGAGATGCTCACATGCTCAACGGAACCCGGCCCGACCAAACTCTGGTTGCCCATCTGGTCGGCTGCGAGCACACGCAGCAGATCGTCACCGACGATCGCGCGTGACCACAAGAGATCAGGACCAACGTCGCGGTCGACCAGCTCGCACAGCACCAGGTCCCGGCCCCGCGATGAGGTGACCACGTCGAGGTGGTCGACATGCCACGCGGCGCTGACCGCCGAGTCACTGACCCCGACGCGTCGCTCCGCCGGCTCCCACCCAGGGGACGCAACGGGGTGCCCCGACATCACCAGGACCGTGCCGTCCGCGTCGAGCAGAGCGAGGTGATGACACCCGTCAGGGCCAACCACGAGAGCGGAGTGGTCACGGACTCCGGAGCGCAGGCGTGGCTGCTCGACGAATCCCGTCTGCGGCGACCAGACGTGGCGGATGAGATCGCCGGCGTCGGTCAACGCGATGACCTCGAGCCAATCCGGCCCGACCTCGAGCTGGGTCACGTCAGCACTGACGTAGCGCCGCCCACGTCCGAAGCGCAGGGCGCCGCTCCAGGATCGCGAGCGAACCGTGCTGCGGTCGTCGTACGGGTCGCTGTTGAACCAGCCGACCCACAGGCCCTCGTCGAGGGCGGGAGCCACAAGCTCCAGGTTTCCTTGTGCGCCATATCGACCTTGCGCTAGGCCGGGTCGTCCTGCGACAGGTGGCCACGGCTCCCGCTTGAGTGTCGCCTTGTCCCAACGTTGACTATCTCCGGGTTCCCCCATCTCGTTAGCCGAGGCCTCCCCCTTCATCGTGGGTGATCCTCCCAGGGTCGAACCACACCCAGGACGGAGTGAGCCGGGAATCCATCAGCGACAACCCTGAGGACGGCCTCCGACACCTCCGTCGGGCTGTGCCACCCAGCACCGTCTGCCCGCCAGCCCAGCTGCAGCACGCTCACGCCCTCCTCCATTCGCCACGGAGGCACCGGTGCGCTCGGAGCGGCCCAATTGCTCGTCGCCACGACGAGGAGCCGCGCCGCCCATCCACGCCACAGCTCCCACACCGCATCACCGACCGCCGGGCCGTAGGCCACCACCAGATCCGATGCCACTTTCCGGCTCCCGATCCAGGACAGCACCGCCGCGACATCATGGACGTCGAGAGCGACTGCTTCATCGAATCCCTCGTCGCCGTGGAGGCTGCCCCGGGCGACGCCGACCGTCCTGACGCCACGCCGACACAGTCTGGCACCCAAGGGTGCGAGGATTCCGGACGCACCGATCACGACGACCTCACGCACGGTGGAATCGCCGGGAGCATCGGGCATGACCCAAGGATTACCTATGCCGTGGATCGTCGTCACGGTGCCACCATCCGGGAGCACCGTGACTGGCAGCGAAGATGCCACATCACAGGAATGGGCTACGCACTGCGCGACCAAGGTCGCGACTCTTCTCGGGCTCGACGCTCATGATGTCCTCGTGCTCGTGATACGCGCAGAGGCCTGCAGCAGCGTTGGATCGGTAGTGACGGTGGCCGGACGTCACCGAGGCGAGGAGGCAGAAACCGCGCTCGCCAACCTCCTCCAGCGCGAGGTCGCAGGCTGGTTCGGACTCGATGATGAACTCGTCGTCGTGATACGGAACTAACCAATTCCGATCCGACCCTGCGGTGCCGGCTACACGAATGTGCACTCTCAAGTTGATGCGCAGCCCCCGTGGTCAGAGCAGCCGCGCCGCCTTGACACAGTCCGTGCAGGGCGCCGACACGTCCTCCGGCGAGGATCTGCCCACGCTCGACGCATCCAGCACCAGGCCGCCGAGCGACCGTCAGGCAGGGTGCCCTCGTCATCTACGACGTGGACGAGCGACGACGATGGCTCAACCGTTCGGGCCTCGAACGCAAGACGACCCCGGCGTGCAGGGACGCGCGACCAGTGCGTATTGACACCGTCGAAGACTGGTCAAATTGCGCCACCGAGACGGCCTTTCCATGCCTCACGGCGACCGCCCGGGACTCAGCGAGCCAGAGCCACTTACATCAAGACTCAGACAGTCTCCGACCTGAGGAGTCGGGATCGGAGCTCGATTCAGACGTCTCTGCAGACGCATTACGAGAGCGTCTCCGCACCACCGAAACTCCAGTGTGAGCGGCCGATTCGTGCTGGCGACAGGCATTTTGGGGCCTCTCGTGATCTGTTGTCTTGAGTCGTCGGGGACGAATTGGGGACGAGTAGCAAGGCAGCCAAGGACCGGACGTTCGGCCGCTAGCTTCAACGGATTCGGCGAGGAGTCCACGTCCGAGGTTCGCCGCTGCAGTCATGCACGAACCGCCCAGACGGGTAGCAGCTTCAGCGAGGACGGTTCTCAGGAGTCAACCGCGCTGTGGGCAGAACCGAATCCGTCGCCGTGGGCAACATCGCCCGGCACCAACCCCGGTGCAGACGGCGCCATCTGCTGCAGCGCCCAGGGCGCGCCGAGCTTCGCCATTGGCAGGGAGAGCCAGCAGCTGTCGTCGGCGAGCACGGTCGCCAGCCACGTGGCGAGGCGAGACCAGAGTCCGCGCGTCCTTACCGTCATTGCCCTCCTCACACTGCGGTGACGCGGACGGCTACGACTGGAAGGTGTCGATGGCAGGCTTCGACTGGGGTCGTCGCATCCTGCAGTCCGATGCCTTCAAGGAGTTCATCAAGTTCGAGTTCATGCCGGGATCGAACGTCCAGACGGACGACCAGCTCAGGAGCTACATCCGAGAGTGGTCGAAGACCGACTATCACCCCGTGGGGTCGTGCTCCATGGGCAGTGACGAGATGGCGGTGGTGGACACCCAGCTGCGTGTCCAAGGGCTCGAGGGCCTGCGGGTCATCGACGCATCGATCATGCCGAAACTCATCAGCGGCAACACCCAGGCTCCCTCGATCATGATCGGCGAGAAGGGATCCGCCATCATGCGGGCCGGCCACCAGGTCTGACCCGACGCTGCACATCTCCTTGAGCTCCTCCCCCCATGAGTTGGGCACCTCCCCCATGAATTGAGGGACTCCTCGGCTTTCCGTGGGTCTTTATCGGGTCGGGACGGCCGGGATCGGCTGCTGCGATCGGTGATCGGGTCGTTGGGGGTCCGGCGTGAGGACGCGCACGTGCGGGCTTCTAGGTTTCGGAGCGACCAAGCCACCGATTCCCTGAAGCGAGCCGCACGTGCGCGTCACCACCGCATTCAACAAGATGCTGTCCATCCCTGGCGCCTCGGTGTCCTGCGTGGTCTTCACCCCGGAGGGTGTCGTGGTCGGGTTGCGTCGCCGGCCTGGCCGCCCTGTCTGCCCGTGCGGCACCAAGGGCACGGGCGTCTACGACACCTCGGTCCGGCGCTGGCGGCACCTGGACCTGGGGTCGAGCAAGCTGTTCCTCGAGGCGGCGATCCGCCGGTTGCACTGCCGGCGGTGTGACCGGGTCGTGACCGAGGCGGTGCCCTGGGCGCGGCCGCGGGCTCGGCACTCCCGCGACTTCGAGGACGTTGTCGCGTGGCTGGCGCAGCGCGCGGACAAGACCACGATCGCCCGGTTGCTGCGCACCTCGTGGGAGACCGTCGCGGGGATCGTCACCCGGGTCGTCGCCGAGCAGGTCGACGACCGCCGGTTGAGTGGGCTGCTGCGGATCGGGGTCGATGAGGTCTCCTACCGCAAGGGACACCGCTACCTGACCGTCGTGGCCGACCACGACCAGGCCGGGCGGGTCGTGTGGGCCGGTGAGGGCAAGAACGCCGCGACCCTCGGCGGGTTCTACGATGAGGTCGGCGAGAGTGGTTGCGCGGCACTGGAAGCGGTCAGCATGGACCTCGGTGCCGCGTTCAAGAAGGCCACCGACACCCACGCCCCGCAGGCCCGCCAATGCGTCGACCCGTTCCACCTGATCGCACTCGCGAACGAGGCCATCAACAAGGACCGCCGCTGGGCCTGGAACCTCGAACGCGACAAGGCCCGGCAGGCCGGCCCGAGACGCCGCGGCCGGCCACCTGCCGCCAGCCCCCCGCCCGGACGGGACCAGGCCCGCTGGGTCAAACACTCCCGCTGGGCGCTGCTCAAGGACCCCGACGCGCTGCTCCCGTCCCAACTCGACGTCCTGCACGAGCTGCGACGCACCGGCTCGGTGCTCTACCGCTGCTGGCAGCTCAAGGAAGGCCTCCGCGACCTCTACCGACTCCGTGACCCCGCGGACGCACCCAGACACCTCGACTGGTGGCTGGCCTGGGCTTGCCGCAGCCGCATCCCTGCCTTCCTCACCCTGTCCCAGACCGTCCGGACCAACCGCGACCGCATCCTCGCCGCGGTCGAGCTCGGCCTGTCCAACAGCAAGCTTGAAGGCCTCAACAGCAAGATCCGACTGATCAACCACCGCGGCTACGGACACCACAGCGCCACCGCCCTCATCGCAATGATCTACCTCTGCTGCGGCGGACTCACCATCACGCTGCCCACGGAAAGGTGAGGAGAACCCGAAAACTGACCCCTTTTCGCCGTGCGCGTTCCAGCGGTCGTCGCAACACTGCGATTTCAAGGGGTGTGGCGATGGCCAAGCGGGGACCGAAGCGGGATCTGGACCGGGAGTTGCGGTACTGGGAATTGCTGAGCCTTGGGCTCGGCACGGTGGAGGCGTGCCGGCGAGTCGGCGTGGCGCGTAAGACGGGTTACCGCTGGCGAGCTGAGTTGGGCGGTGTGATCGCCAAGAAGCCAGATTCATCGGGTCGGTATCTGTCGTTGTTCGAACGACAGCGGCTGGCGTCGCTGACGGCACAGGGCGTCGGGGTCAGAGCCATCGCTGCTCGGTTGGGTCGCTCTCCGTCGACGGTGTCGAGGGAACTGAGCCGCAACAGCAGGCAGTGGGATTCCCGCTACGAGCCGATCGTGGCTCACATGCGGGCGCACGAGCAGGGGCGCAGGCCCAAGGCCGGAAAGATCGAGTCCTCGCCGTGGCTAACCACGCTGATCCAGTCCCGGTTGGACAAGCGGTGGAGTCCGGAGCAGATCCACCTCTATCTGCGCCGTCATCATGGTGATCAGCCTGACCGTCAGGTTTGCGTGGAAACCATTTATCAGTCGCTCTACCGGCCGAGC
>JANMBJ010000347.1:0-4201 GCA_031360335.1 Candidatus Nanopelagicales bacterium | reverse complement strand
CAGCACGATGAGGGTGAAGACCATGCGCAGGCCCTAGCGGTCGGCATCCGTCGCCCGCCGCCCTGTCAGCGTCGCGATGCTCTCGCTGCGCCTGTGACTCATGCGTCGGTGCCGGGTGAGGGTGCTTGTGGCGTCTCATCCGGGGGGCGCGGTGATGGGGTGGTGTTCGACGCTGGGGTCAGGTGGGTGTCGTGGGCGGGTCGGTCTTGGCTCGGCTGGGCTGGACGCGCATGGGTTCGCCGGCCATCTTGGGGTAGTCGGGCGGGTAGGGCATGTCGCCGAGACCGTGGTCGCGCTCGTCCCGGTCATACCATTCGAGCAGCGTCGTCAGCTCGTAGGAGACGTCGTCGATGCCCGCGTGCAGGTCGCCGAACTCGAGGAACCGAGGGCCGACAGTACGCACCGTGAAGTCGAACGGCGTGACCTCGGCGAGCTCCTCCCAGTGCACCGGGGTCGACACGGGTGCGTGCGGCTTCGACCTCAGGGAGTACGCCGAGGCGATGGTGCGGTCGCGCGCGTTCTGGTTGAAGTCGAGGAACACCGCACCGTGCGGCCGCTCCTCCTTCCACCACTTCGTGGTGACCCGTCCGGGCATCCGGCGCTCGAGCTCACGACCGACCGCGATCGCCGCGTGGCGTACGTCGGTGAAGACCCAGCGCGGGTGGATCCGCACATAGACGTGCACACCTCGGCCACCCGACGTCTTCGGCCAGCCGACGAGACCGATCCCCTCGAGCAGGGCGCGCAGCTCGTGCGCGACCTCGACGGCGTCGCGGAAGTCGGTGCCCGGCCCGGGGTCGAGGTCGAGGCGCAGCTCGTCGGGACGGTCGACATCGGATCGTCGCACCGGCCACGGGTGGAACGTGATGGTGCCGAGCTGCGCGGCGTAGGCGATGACCGCGAGGTTGGTGGGTGCGATCTCGTCGGCCGTGCGTCCCGACGGGAAGGTGATGTGCGCCGTCTCGACATAGGCAGGAGCACCCTGCGGCACACGCTTCTGGTAGAACGCCTCGCCCTTGAACCCCTCGCGCGTCGAGATCCGCGCGCCCTCGACGACTCCCCCGGGCCAGCGCTCGAGCGTGGTCGGACGTTCGCGCAGCGCGCGGAGGATGCCCTCGCCACAGGTGATGTAGTGCTGCACGACCTCGAGCTTGCTGACGCCGACCTCGGGGAAGTACGGCTTCTCGGGATTGGTCACCGTCACCGTGTGCTCGCCGACGCTGAGCTCGATCGGGTCGCCGAAGGACTTCGCCATCCCCCGACGCTACCCTCCGGCCGGCCTCACAACTGCGATGCGACGCGACCGGTGCACACGGCACTATGTGCCCATGACCACGCGTGCCGATGTCGGACTCCGCTCATGATCGGGGCGCTGCTGACCGGCCTCGGCATCGGGATGCTCGTGGCACTTCAGGTCGGCCCGATCTTCCTCCTCTGTGCGCGCACGTCTGCGCGCTTCGGCTTCGCCCCCGGTGCGGCCATCGGCGCCGGCGCCGCGACGGTGGATCTGGGGTACGCCGTGCTCGGCGCCCTCGGGGCGTCCGTGGTCCTTCAGGCTGCCCCTCTGCGCGTCGCCCTGGGGATCACCGGAGCCGTCGTGCTCGTCCACCTGGGTCTGCGCACTCTCTACGACGCGTTCCGAGTGCGCCTCGGCGCAGAGTCCGACCTCGAGGTCGTCACACCCGGAGCGGCGTACCGCACCGCGCTGTTGGCGACGGCGAGCAACCCGCTCACGATCCTCACGTGGGCGGCCGTGTTCTCCGGCGCCGCGGTGAGCGACATCGCCGGCGATGCGGGCAAGGCCGCGGCGTTCGTCCTGGGCACTGCGCTGGGGTCGTTGCTGTCGCATCTCCTCCTCGCCGTCGCGATGTCAGCCCTCGGCAGCCGGCTCAACCCGACAGCGCTGCGGGTCATCGACGTGTTCGCCGGGGTCGGGGTCGTGCTGTTCGGCGGCCTGCTGGCGACGCGCACCATCACGGCCGCGTCGAGCGCCTAGCACCATCCCAAGATGCGCGTCGGTCGACGTAAGGGGAACGTCATGGCATGCGCTGGCTGACCGACCGCCTACGACGTAGCGTCATTCCCATGATGCGTTCTGGATCCCTTCCTGCCACCAAGCCCGACGGCACGGCGTACGTCACGGTGAAGTCCGACGACGAGTGGCGTGCCGAGCTGTCGCCCGCGGAGTATCACGTGCTGCGCGAGGCAGGCACCGAGCGGGCCTTCACCGGCGAGTACACCGACACGAAGACGCGCGGCACCTACTCGTGCCGCGCCTGCGGCGCGCACCTGTTCACGAGCGACACGAAGTTCGACTCGCACTGCGGGTGGCCGTCGTTCTACTCCGCACTTGCCGGCGACTCGATCATCGAGATCGAAGACGTCTCGATGGGCATGCGCCGCGTCGAGGTCCGCTGTGCGACCTGCGGCAGCCATCTCGGTCACGTGTTCTCCGGCGAGGGCCTCGGCACGCCCACCGACCTCCGCTATTGCATCAACAGCGTGAGCATCAAGCTCGACCCGGTCGACTAGGAGCCGGCGAGACCCAGCCGTCGCTCGGCGCCGACGAGCAGGCGCTCCGACTCGCGGCGTCGGAACTCGGTGAGGTGCGGCAGACCGTGCGAGTTGCCCTGCGCGAGCAGGGCGAGCGACACGGCCAGAGTCAGCACGAAGTCCGTCACCGCGGCGCTGCGCTGCTCACCGGTCTGCGTGCCACCGGCGTACGACGGCAGCTCATCGACCCTGTCGTCGAACGACGCGTGGTGCACCACGTGGAGGTCGAGCAGCACCTCGTCGACCCACGTGGGGCCAGGTCGGGCCATGCCCCAGTCGAAGACGACAGCTGATCCGTCACGACGCACGAGCAGGTTGTCGTCGCGGATGTCCAGGTGGCACAGGCACTCTGCGGGCACCTGATCCTCGAGCGAGGCGACGCGTTCGAGCAGCTCACGCTCGTGGTCGCGCCACCACACCGGCAGCAGCGAGCGGGACTCCGACGACGCGGCGTGGATCTCGTCGGACCACCGCCGAGCCGTCTCGGTGAGGTCGGGCTCGTCGGTGGCGACGGGGTTGGGCGTGAGCTCGGCGGTCTGGCGTCGCACCACGGTCCTCGCCGCAGCAAGGTCGGCAGGGTCGTCGAGGTCGGGGTGGCGGCCGTCGACGTCCTCGAGCACGATCGCGACCCACTCGCCGTCGTCGTACGACGCCAGCATGGCCGGTCGGTAGTCGACGCTGGGGAGCTGGCGCAGGATCTCGACCTCGCGCCGGAACAGCCGCGGGGTGAAGGCGTTGAGCGATGCGCCGACGGCCTTGACGAAGACCCGCTCACCGCTGTCGAGCAGCAGCCGCGCGGCCGGGCCGGGCGACATCCCGCCGATCTGGGTCGCGGCGCTCTCGACGCGTGCGCCGAGCGTCCCCTCAAGCCAGGTGCGCAGCGCAGTGGGCACGACGTCGAAGTCGGCGCGGGAGCCGACAGCGCGTGGTGTCACCGGGCCCGTCATGCGTGCAGTCTGGCCCCGACATGGCCGGGTGGTCACGCGAGTTGCTGCGATCGCGGGAGCATGAGCGCGACGTGAGGTCAGCGGGTCCCCTCCAGGGCATTGTGCCCTGAGAGGTCACGAAATTCCGTGGGTCGGCGCGTGCGTGCGGTGTTAGGGGAGGTCGGTGATCAGGTCCGAGAGGGATCTGCGGCGGCCGGTGTAGAAGGGGATCTCCTCGCGGACGTGCAGGCGGGCGCGCGACGCACGCAGGTGCCGCATCAGGTCGACGATGCGATAGAGCTCGTCGGCCTCGAAGGCGAGGATCCACTCGTAGTCACCGAGGGCGAACGATGCCACGGTGTTGGCCCGCACGTCGGGATAGTCGCGACCCATCTGCCCGTGCTCGACGAGGAGCTCGCGGCGCTCCTCGTCGGGGAGCAGATACCACTCGTAGGACCGCACGAACGGATAGATGCAGACGTAGTCCTTGGCGTTCTCATCGCCGAGGAAGGCCGGCACGTGCGACTTGTTGAACTCCGCTGGACGGTGCAGCGCCATCTGCGACCAGACCGGCTCGAGTGTGGCGCCGAGCGCTGTCTTGCGCACCCGGTGGTAGGCGTCCTGCAGGTCGTCGCTCGACTCGGCGTGCATCCACAGCACGATGTCGGCGTCGGCTCGCAGGGCGGCGACGTCGTACCACCCGCGCACGACAACACCCGAGG
>JANMBJ010000314.1:0-1868 GCA_031360335.1 Candidatus Nanopelagicales bacterium | reverse complement strand
GATGTCCGGTGGCATCCGCGGAACGTCGTTGATGGCGAGCACGGGGGCGCCGCGGGCGATGACGGGCGCCCACGCCTCCCGGATCCGCCGCACGGTCGTGTCGTGCACGGTGCTTCCAGGGTCGGCGGCGACCGAGTTTCGACCGAAGCCGTAAGTCGTCAGGACAGCGTCGTAGGCAGGGTGTGCGTTGAGATAGCCCACGAGGTTCGCGACCCAGGTGGCACAGGCCGCGGTGAGGGCATCCGTCGCTTTCACCTGACGACCGGTCGTCCAGTAGCAGCCGTTGTGGCCTGCGACATCGATCCGCCAGTTGTGGTCGCGGGCGATCGACTCGTAGGCCGCCAGCAGGGCGTTGTTGTGCGAGTCGCCGACTGCGATCAGCGACTTGGTGTAGCCCGATTTGGGGCCGAGGCTGCACACGCGCAGCACGGACTCGGAGATGCCCGACCAGCAGTCCGAACGATTCCCGTCGTCCTGGGCAGCGATCGACGGATCGGGGACGAGCACGTCGGCCAGCGCCGGGTCCGGACAGCCGATGGCGTGGGGCGCCATGGCCGCCGCACCGAGGCACGACGGTCGCGAGTCGATCACCGCGGTCGAGACCTTCGCGAGGTCGTCGGACCGGCGCGACTGCACCGAGAGGCCATAGCCCGCGACCGCGGTCACCAGGATCATCGCGGCCGCCGACACTGCGCCCACCGCTCGCGGTGACCTCGACCCGCCGAGCAGGCGTGGCGAGAAGCGCACCGGCTCCTCCACGAACCTGGTCAGGCCGTAGGCGAGCAGCAGGCTCACCGCGATGATGAGGACCTTGGTGCGGCCGCCGAGTGCGACCCCGGTCGCGAACGGCACCAGCACGATCAGCGGCCAGTGCCAGAGGTAGATCGAGTACGACGTCCGCCCCAGGAACGCGGGCACGGCGAGGGCGCCCACCTGTCCGACGGAGCCGCGACCGTGGACGTCACGCGCCAGGATGACGAGGGCGGTCGCCAGCACCGGCAGCGCCGCGGCGTAGCCGGGGAACGCCATCCGTGGCGTGTAGAGCAGGCAGGTGGCGACCACGACCGCGATGCCGGACCAGGCGAATACTCTCGTCGAACGTCCGCGCGGCATCCCCGGCACGAGGGCCACCAGGGCGCCGCAGGCGAACTCCCACGCGCGGGTGAAGGTGGAGAAGTACGCGGTCGGGGCCGACGTGGCGGTGAGCCACACGCCGTAGACGAAGCTGCCCAGCGTGACGGCACCGAGCGCCAGCACCACCGGGCGACGCCACGTCGCGCCGAACCTGGCCGCGAGGAGAACGACCGTCACGAGCAGGATCGGGGTGGCGATGTAGAACTGCTCCTCGACGCTCAGCGACCAGAAGTGCTGCATGGGCGACGGTGGGGCATCGGCCGCGAGATAGTCCACGGCCTTGCTGGCCAGTGCCCAGTTCTCGACGTACCAGGTCGACGTGATCGTCTCACCGAGGAACTGCGACCAGCGGCTCGCAGGAACGATGAGGATCGTCGCGACGGCCGTGACGAGGAGCACGGTCAGCGAGGCCGGGAGGAGTCGCTTGGCCCGCTTCGCCCAGAACCTCGGCAGCTGGATCGACCCGGTGCGGTCGATCTCCCGGAGCAGGTGGCCGGTGATGAGATAGCCGCTGATGACGAAGAAGACGTCGACGCCGACGTAGCCACCGGGAAGCCGTTGCGGCCACAGGTGGAACAGCACCACGCTCGCCACGGCAAGTGCTCGCAGCGCCTGGATGTCATGGCGCACGACCTCGGTGCCACCGGTCGCAGGCGCCGCCACAGCGGGGGCTGCCGTCGCCCGGAGGGCCGCGGGTGACTGCATGACCGTATGCTCCGAACCTTGGCTGTGGG
>JANMBJ010000309.1:0-5809 GCA_031360335.1 Candidatus Nanopelagicales bacterium | reverse complement strand
GCGGTTGCTCAGACCCTGACGTACGAGCTCGGCGACGTGCCGTTCCTGTGGCGTGAGATCGACCGTCGTAGCCGGGTCACGCTTGCGCGAGGTCTCACCGGACGCTCTGAGCTCGTGTCGGGCCCGGGTCGCCCAGCGAGTGGCGCCGAGGTCGTCGAAGGTGTCGAGGGCGGCTCGGAGGTGCGCGCGCGCGTCGACGCGACGCCGCGAGCGCCGCAGGAACTCCCCGTACGCCAGCTGGGTGCGCGCCCGGTCAGCCCGACGCGGGGAACGTGCGTGCGCGTCGAGCGCGCGATCGAACAACGCCTCAGCCTCGGCCCCGTCAGACAGCAAGGCGTGTGCGTGATCGGCGGATGCCCGCGCCCACGGTGCCCCGGTGAGGTCGGCCAGGGTTGCGAGCTCGTCAGCCCACTCAGACACCAGGTCTGCCCGACCGGCGCGCGCGGCTGCCTCCACACGGTCGAGCGCCGACATGTTCTTCACCATCGCGTGACTGATCTGCTCGAGATGGTGCAGGGCTGCGTCCGGTGCGTCGGCTGCCACAATGCCGCGCGCCCACAGCATCACGTCACGGCTGACGACGCTGGTCAGGCCGACGTCGCGGCCTCGGTTCGGCCGCTCGAACTCGGTGACGTGGCTCGCGAACTCGTCGTCGTCTCCGCGTAGCGCGGCCAGCAGGGTGAGCCACGCCAGCGGCAGGCTGCCGAGCGGGTCCTGCCCGGTCCCGCGGGCGAGGTCCAGCCCCTCGGCCGAGCTGGCGGCGGCCGTGCGCCAGTCGCCGGTGGAGATCTCGGCCGCGGCCTTGCGGGCCAGTCCGTAGAGGATGGTCACCGGCGCCCCGGCCTCCCGCGCACGGGCCACGAACCGGCCGTACTCGTCGAGTGCGACGTCGTCCTCGCCGATGTACAACGCGGCGAGACCGAGGTTCGGCACGAGGTCGACGTCGCCACCGGTCGCATCCTCGGCGAACGACAGCCGGAACGCGCGGGCGGCCTCACCCAGGCTCCCTCGGGCGATGTCGACGAAGCCGAGCAGCAGCAGGGCCGAGGAGCGTTCTGCACCTTGCGGCGTGACGTCGAGGTCGGGGACGAAGTCGGTGGGGTCGATGTCGATGCCCGAGTCGGCGCCGAACGTCGCGGCGGCGGCCGCCATGCGCGCCATCACCGTGGCCCGGGCGAAGTCCGCCGGGGCGACGTCACGCGAAGCCTGCAACAGGATCCGGTGGCCCACCGGGCCTGAACCGATGTTCCACTCGATCCGGGCGCGGAGCCGGTCGATGTCGGCGCGCACCACGACGTCGTCCGTCGCCGCGCGGGCGGCCTCGGCCAGGGCGCGGGCGCGCCCTGGTTGGGCGCCCGCCCACGCGGCACCGGCGGCCGCCAACAGCCGGGATGCTCGCGGCCCCGCGCTTACGGTGAGCTCGGCTGCACGCTCCCACGCGGCCGAGGCGGCTTCGAGGCCGCCACGCTGGCTGGCCCGCTCCGCGACCCGGTCGAGGTCGACGACGACGGACTCGTCGGGCTCCTCCGCTGCCGCCGCCCGGTGCCACGCGCGCCGGTCGAGGTCTCCGCTGTCGACCAGTGCCTCGGCCAACGCCCGGTGCACAGCCCTTCGTTGGCTGCCCGTGGCCGCGCCGTAGATGGCGGAGCGCACCACGGGGTGCCGGAGCGTCACGACGCCGTCGAGGAGGCTGACGAGGCCGGAATCCTCAGCAGCGGCGATGTCCTCGGTCGAGGCATCGAAGGCGAGAGCGGCCTGCCGCACGACCGTGGACCGGCCGGAGTCGTCGGCCGCGGCGACCAGCAGGAAGGACTGCGCGCCCAAAGGAAGTCGCCTGACCCGGTCGAGGAAGACGCGCTCCACCCCCTCAGTCAACGGCAGCTGCCCCGGAAGCGGTGCCTGCCCGCTGAGCTGATCGGCCGAGAGCGCGCTCGCGAGCTCGACGAGGGCGAGCGGGTTGCCGCCGGTGCCGGCCAGGAGCCGGTCGAGCACCTCAGCCGGGACCGGCGCTCCTGCGACTGCCGTGAGCAGAGCGCCGGCGTCGGTCGCGTCGAGCTCGCCCAGCGTGAGATTCGGCAGTTCTCCGGCGTCGAAGCGGCGAACGTCGCCGTCTCGGGCGGCGAACAGCAGAGCCACCCGCTCGGCCTGCAGCCGGCGCGCCACGAACAGCAGGGCCGCGGCGGAAGCCTCGTCGAGCCAGTGCGCGTCGTCGATGACCGCCAGCACAGGTCTGTCCTCCGCGGCCTCCGCCAGCAGGCTCAACGCGGCGAGGAAGACCAGGAAGCGGTCGACCTCGCCCTCCTCCTCGCCGAACGCCCGGCGCAACGCGCGTGCCTGAGTGGTCGGCAGCCGTCCCGCGAGCCGCAGCACCGGGCGCAGCAGGCGCTGCAGGGCGGCGAACGCGAGCGGGGACTCCGACTCGATCCCCGAGGTCTGCAGCACCGTGAACCCGTCGGCGTCGGCAACCGCGCCCGCGAGCAGCGTGGACTTTCCCACGCCCGGCAGACCGTGCAGAACCAGGGCGGATCCGCGTGAGTGCCGCGCCTGGTCCAACAGCTCCCGGACTGCGACACGCTCGCGATCCCGGCCGGCAAGCACCCGCCGAGAGTAGCCGGGTCGAGGGCAACCCCGGCGGTTTCACCGGCGCGACCAGGCGAGGTGACCCCGCAAGGTCATGGGGTCAGGAACACCACCAGCCACCGGGAGGCCCCTCGTGCTGAACGACACGCCTCGCACCTTCGTAGGCGCGACCACCTTCCATGTCGACGGCATGACCTGCCAGCGATGCCACGACGCCGTCGCGGACCAGATCGCACGGCTTCCCGGCGTTGTCGAGGTCCACATCGACGTCGCCACCGGCACGGTCACTGTCACTGCGCAGCGGCCCGTCGACCGGGTCGATGTCGCGGCGGCCGTGAAGGCCGCCGGCTACGAGCTGCGCCCCTGACACCGAAGAGCGCCCACCCGTCCGCGTCAACGCGACCGCCCACCACACCCACATCACGGAGAGCAGGAGCCATGAACCACACAGTCCGGCAGTCCACATTCACCGAAACACCGCAGGGATCCGACCCCACCGCCCCCGCCACCGCCCCCAGGGGTCGCGTCGGCAGGATCGTCGCCGGCTCGTTGGCCACCGGCCTGATCGGCGGCCTGCTCCTCGTCGTCGTCCCGTTCGTCCCGGCCAGCGAAGCCGGCGCGACGGGCGCGATCCTGGTCGGCTTCGCACTCGGCTGGGCCATGCTCGCCGTCCTCTCGACGCGGTACACGGATCAGCCGCAGCGATGGGCGGCGTTGCCGGCCGCGTTCATGGGGCTGGGCGGACTGCTCCTGATCGGGTTCGGCTCCACGGCCCAGGGCGTCCTGTCCTGGGTCTGGCCGCCCGCGCTGCTCGCGGTGGTGATCTGGATGTTCGTACAGGTGCGTCGCCACCTGCGCAGCGCCGGCGCACGCATCCTGCTCTACCCGTTGTTCGCGCTCCTCGCCGTGGCGTCGGTCGGGGGCGGGGTCGAGACGGTCCTCGAGGCCTACGACGCGAGCAACTACCCGATGGCCGGCCAGGTCATCGACGTCGACGGGCACGGCATGCACCTCAACTGCACGGGCACCGGCTCGCCGACAGTGGTGCTCGAGCCGGGTGCGGGCGACATGGCGTCGACGATGGCGTGGATCGCGCCCGCCGTGGCCCGTGACACCCGTGTGTGCGTCTACGACCGCCCCGGCCGCGGCTGGAGCGAGGAGTCCGACGCGCCCCAGGACGGCACCCGCGTCGCCGCCGACCTGCATACGCTGTTGCACGCCGCTCACGTCCCTGGTCCGTACGTGCTCGCCGGCCACTCCTTCGGCGGTCTCTACGTGATGGCCTACGCCGCCCACTACCCGGCCGACGTCGCCGGCATGGTGCTCATCGACTCCACCATGCCCACGTCGCCGGCGCCTGGCACGGTCCCGCCCACCGTCCGCAACGACGTCCTGGTTCGCGCCTCCGCTCTCGTCTCGGTGGTGTCGCGCGTCGGACTCGGTCGGCTCTACGCCATGGTCTCCTACGGCACGCTGCCCTCACCGGCGCTCGAGGAGGTACGGGCCAGCATCTCGACGCCGGCCACGCTGCGGTCGTCGATCGACGAGTACGTGCAGGGGAACGCCTCGATGCAGGAAGCCGCCGAGCTCGGCACCCTCGGTGACACCCCTCTGTACGTAGTCACCGCGGGCAGCGGCAGCGCCGAGGACTGGTTCGCGAAGCAGGACAAGCTGGCTCGCCTGTCGACCAACTCGGTCCACCGCGTCGTCGACGGAGCCACGCACGAGAGCCTCGTCGCAGACCAGACCCCGGCCGCGTCGACGACCGCGGCCATCCGCGAGGTCGTCTCGTGGGTCCGGACCGGTACGCCGCTCGCCCGGTAGCTCATCCGATCGTGATGTGCCCGGTACGCCGACGGCGGACCGGGCACATCGACGTCCGGGGCAGGCGGTCGTTCCCAGTCCATGCGCCAGATCTGGTCTTGGCCGAAACCAGCGGGGGCAGAGAGCAGCGTCAGTCACAGCGCCGCCGTTGGAGAAGCTGCTTCAGCCGCGGCGCTTGACCTTCACGTCCTGCAGGCAGACGGCTGAGACGGTGAGCGGCTTGTGAGTGAGGCCGCGTGACTCGAGGAAGTCAGCGGCCAGGAGCTCGCCTTCGACGAGCGCCGCAGCATCGGCCTGTGCCGCCGAGTCGTCCTCGACCTCGAGGAGGTATCGCAGGGTGAAGCGGGTCAGGGACGGCGTGTAGCTGAACGTCCCCGCGGGTGTGAACGCGGAGATGAGCACGTCGTGGTCTGCCTGCTCGTCGAGCAGTTGGCGCTTGAGGGCTGGGGTGAGGTCTGCGAACTGACCGGTCGCCTGAACCCGGTAGGTGCGTACCGTCATCGCTGCGAACCTTTCGGGCTGTCCGGGTAGTCGGTGGCGGCTGCCGCGAGCTGTTCTCGCAACCAGTCCTTCAGAACGAGGTCGATGCGGATGCCGAGCTCGATCTGGGGTGCGAACACCTCCTGGTCGGCTGCGCTGCCAGCGGCGGTCCGCAGTTCGGCCAGCCCGGCGAGTTCCTGCTCGACCTGGGCGAGATCTCTCTGGTAGGTGGCGCGCCTGTCGGATGGGTCCAGGAGTGGGGTGAGGAACAGCCTCAGGCCGCTCTCGTTGCGTTGCGACCGGTCGGGTGTGGCCTCGACCAGCCAGCGACGCAGCTCGGCGCGGCCGGCGGTCGTGATCGCATAGGTCTTGCTGCGCCGGGCGCCACGTCCGACGATCTCCACGAGGTCAGCCGCCTCCAGCTTGGCGAGCTCGGGGTAGATCTGGCTGTGGCTCGCATTCCAGGACGTCCGCAGGGACCGGTCGAAGGTCCGGGTCAGCTCATAGCCGGTCGACGGGCGACGGGCGAGCAGTCCGAGGACCGCATGGCGCAGAGACATGGCAGAAGGATAGCTCTTCATGTCCATTTTGACATGTCGTATCAGACATGTACGTTAAGACATGTCTGATGAAGGACGAGAAGGGGGAGGACGCTGTGCGCGTCACGACGAGCAGCGGCATCGAGCTGGAGTACGACACGTTCGGGGACCCGAAAGATCCGGCGGTCCTGCTGGTGATGGGGTTCGGCACCCAGCTCCTCGGCTGGGACGCCGAGTTCTGCCGGCTGCTGGCTGCGGCCGGCCGTCACGTGATCCGCTACGACAACCGCGACTGCGGACTGTCGACCAAGCATGACGACAGCCCTGTGGACCTGACCGAGCTCATCGGCGCCCTCACCGCCGGCGACGTCGACCGCGCCCGGGCG
>JANMBJ010000304.1:0-3203 GCA_031360335.1 Candidatus Nanopelagicales bacterium | reverse complement strand
CGTGCGCTCGCTCGTGATCCACCCGGCATCGACGACCCACTCGCAGCTCTCGCCGGACGAGCGGCTGTCGGCCGGGGTGACGCCGGGCCTCGTGCGTCTTGCGGTCGGCATCGAAGGTCTCGAGGACATCCTTGCCGACCTCGACGCCGGCTTCCGCGCTGCCAAGGGCGTCTGAACACTGATGCCTCCACGTCGTGCTCTCCCTCCCGCCAGCGGTTCCTGGCGGGAGGGAGACCCGGTCGGCTCCCGACGGTTCGTCTCCGCCGGTGGGATCGACCTCGAGCTCGGCGGTCACCTCGACGAGGTCACCGTCGCGTACGAGACGTGGGGCACGTTGGTAGCGGACGCCTCGAATGCCGTGCTGGTCCTGCACGCGCTGACCGGTGACTCGCACGTCACCGGTCCCATCGGACCCGGTCACCCGACACCGGGATGGTGGGACGGCCTGATCGGTCCGGGTGCACCTCTGGACACCGACGAGTGGTACGTCGTCGCACCCAACGTGCTCGGGGGCTGCCAGGGCACGACCGGCCCGTCGTCGCCGGCGAGTGACGGACGTGCCTACGGCTCGCGTTTCCCGCGCATCACGGTCGGCGACCAGGTGGCGGTCGAACGGCTGCTCGCCGACGCGCTCGGGATCCACCGGTGGGCCTCGGTCATCGGCGGGTCCATGGGCGGCATGCGTGCGCTGGAGTGGGCTGCCGGCTCGCCCGACCGGGTCGCGTCGGCGCTCGTGCTGGCGGTTGGTGCCGTCGCGAGCGCGGACCAGATCGCGACGCAGTCGGTGCAGACCCTCGCGATCACCTCGGATCCGCGTTGGCGCGGTGGTGACTATCTCGACGCCGAACCGGGTGATGGTCCGACGGCCGGGCTCGGCGTTGCCCGGCGTATCGCGCACCTCACCTACCGCTCGGAGTTCGAGCTGCAGGAGCGGTTCGGCAACGATGCGCAGGCGGGCGAGGACCCGTTGACCGACGGGCGCTATGCCGTCGAGTCCTACCTCGACCACCAGGCCGACAAGCTGGTGCACCGATTCGACGCCGGGTCCTATGTCGCGCTGACGGACGCCATGACCACCTGGGACATCGGGCGCGGTCGCGGTGGTGTCGAGGCGGCGCTGAGCGGTATCGAGGTGGCGCTCGTCGTGGGTGGCATCGACAGCGACCGGCTCTATCCGATCGAGCAGCAGCAGCTGATCGCCGACCTTGCCCCTGGCTGCGTCGCCGGCTTGCGCACGGTTCTGTCGCCGTACGGTCACGACGGCTTCCTTGTCGAGCGCGAGCAGGTCTTCGCGCTGGTGGCCGAGACGCTCGGCCTGTCGCTGGCGTGGACCGACCGTGATGAGGTTCGTCGGTGCGGGGTGGGCTGAACAGCTGACGCATCTGTGGACGTGGGGCTGTGCAGAGGATCGAAGGCTCAGCGTCGCCGCAGGCATCGTCCGTCCGGGGCCTCTCGGGGGGCGGCTGTCCCGGGACCGGCCGTAGGGTCGAGACATGACCTCGGCGCAACGAACCCGATGAGCCACGGCCGTTCGTTCGCGGTCTAGCCTGCTGGAACGGCACCCTGCGCCCGACCGGCGAAAGTGCGTGCCGCGCGACGGCTCCAGGTCACGAGGCAGAGGACCCCGATCGCGATCTGCGGCACGAAGGACGCCGCGCGCCACACGAGGGTTGCCGCCGTCGCCGACCCCGTGTCGACGCCCATCGAGATCAGCAGCTGGATCATCAAGGCGTCGACCGTGCCGAGACCGCCGGGCGTGATCGGGATCATGATGCCGATCTGCGAGACCGCGAAAGCGCCGAATGCCACGAGGATCGAGGTCTCCGTCGAGGCGCCCTCGACCCCTCGCAGGGCTGCGAAGAAGATGAGGAACTGCGTGACCGACACGGCAAGCTGCGCCGCGGTGATGGCGCCCCAGCGCTGGCGTACGAGACCGACGGTGTCGCTGCGGAACGTGAGCACGACGGAGACGCCGTCGAACTCCTCGCCAGCGCGGAAGCGGTGCATCGCTGGTGCGGCGAGCGTGGTTGCGAGCTCACCTATCCGGATCGCCAGCTTTTCGCTCCGCATCACCAGTGCGAAGACCACGATCATCGCAACGAGCACGCCGAACCCGATGAGCCCGATGTAGACATAGGCACCGACGTCGGCCATGCCCGACGCCCACATCGCGAGCAGCCCGAAGACCGGGAGGCCGAGCGTGACGAAGATGCTCCAGACCCCGACAGCTCCGATCGCGGCAGTTGCCACCGTCGCGGGGACGTCAAAGGAGGCGAGCATGGCGTACTGCACACCGAGACCGAAGGCACCACCGGCAGGGATGCCGTTGCTGATCGCGAAGGCGCCCTGGTTGAGCTGGAACGACCGGGGGTAGGCAAGACCGGGTGTCGCCGCCATGAAGGGCAGGCCGTAGACCGCGTTGTAGACGAGCACCGCGATGACGATGAGAGCGATGTCGAAGCCCGACATGGCCTTGATGGCGGTGAGCGCGTCGGCGTAGGACCCGATCTGCGGGATCACCTTGACGAAGATGACGACGAGGGCGATGACGCCCACGAGGGCACCGATGATCGTCTTCTTCTTGTCGAGCGCCGGACGCGCCTCGCGGGACGGCGCGGGCGCGGTGGGGCCCTCGGCGGCGTCATCCATGTCGCGAACCCTAGGCCACCACGCCCGCGCTCGCCGGGCGTGACGGCGGCCTGGTGGCGCGGCTCCGGTTTGCGGGAGCCGGTCGTGCGCCGTGTCGACTCGGGACCCGTGGCAGAGTCACGGCATGGCCCCTGATGCGGACGACCTGGCGCGTCGCCTCGGCGGCGAGCCGTTCATCGACCTCGTGTCCTTCCGCGCCGACGGCTCTGCGGCCCACACTCCGGTCTGGGTGAGCGGAGACGGGGTGCGACTGTTCGTGTCGACGTTCGGTGACTCGTGGAAGGTCCGGCGTATCGGGCTCAACCCGCTCGTCGCGATCGCGGCGTGCGATGGCCCCGGCGCACTTCTCCCCGGTGAGTCGTACGTCGCCGGCATGGCCGAGGTCCTCGACCGCAGCGAGTTCCGTGCGGGAGTCAGAGCCCACCGTGCGAAGTACGGCCGGCACTTCTCCCTGATGTGGCCCGCGCGCTGGCCGCTGCGGCTCGTCGGCAAGAAGCGGGTGTGGATCGTCGTGGTGCCGACCCCCGAGGTCGCTCTCCCGCACATCGATCCAC
>JANMBJ010000277.1:0-6084 GCA_031360335.1 Candidatus Nanopelagicales bacterium | reverse complement strand
CGCCGTGGCGCGCGCAGACCTCGGCGAGCTCGACCAACGGCGCGAGGGCTCCGTCGACCGAGAAGACCGCGTCGGTGACAACGACCGCGTGCGCCTGCGTGCGGGCGCCGAGCGTGGCGTCGACAGCCGCGGGAGAGCAGGTCGGCACCACGAGCACGTCGGCGCGGCTGAGCTGGCACGCGTCGATGATCGAGGCGTGGTTCTGCGCGTCGCTCACGATCAGATCGCCGGGTCCGGCGAGCGAGGTGATCGCCGCGAGGTTTGCGAGGTAGCCGCTGGAGTGCACCAGGCCGGCCTCGGCGCCGACCTGGTCGGCAAGTGCCTGCTCGAGGTCGTGATGAGCCTGCGTCGATCCGCTGACGAGCCGAGACCCGGTTGCGCCGCCACCCCAGGTGCGCGCCGCAGCGATAGCACCCTCGATCACGCGCGGGTCGCGCGTGAGGCCGAGATAGTCGTTGCTCGCGAGATCCAGCACCGCGTCGTCTGCCTGTCGCGGCGTCAGCGTGCGCCGAAGGCCGGCAGCCGAGCGACGTACCGCGATCTCCTGCAGCCGCGCCAACGGATCACGCGCGGCCACAACCCCCTGCTCAGACTGATCGTGTGGCTGTTTCCCGGGGTCGGTGGCAGCCACACGATAAGTCTGAGCGGTGGGGTGGGTGGGGTCGGAGAGCGCGGTCATCCGACGACCTCGCGGATGGCGGCCTCGGTCGTGCGTACGAGGTGCTCGAGGTCGTCGTCACCGATGGCGAGCGGGGGCATGAGCACCACGACGTCGCCGAGCGGGCGGATGAGCACCCCGTGCTCTCGTGCCTTCTGGCACACGGCGAATCCGGTGCGCTCGCCGACGCTGCGCACCTCGATGCCGGTCATCGTGCCCATGCGCCGGATCTCGAGGACGCCGTCGTAGGCGGCGAGACCTGCGGTGAGCGTGGCGATGCGCTCGCCGACGTGGGCCGCGTGGGCGACCGTGCCACGCGCTGCCATGAGGTCGAGGTTGGCGATGGCCGCCGCGGCACACAGCGGGTTGGCGGTGTAGCTGTGGCCGTGGAAGAACGTGCGGCCGCTGGTCGGTGTGCCGAGGAACGCGGAGTAGACCTCCTCGGTCGCCAGCACGGCCGAGAGCGGGAGATAGCCGGCGGTCAGTCCCTTCCCGCAGGTGAGCAGGTCGGGCACGACGTCGGCGTGCTCGACGGCCCACATGAGCCCGGTGCGCCCGATTCCGGCAGCGACCTCGTCGGCGACCAGGTAGGCGCCGTGCTCGTCGGCCAGCGCGCGCATCCCGCACAGGAACTCGGCGTCGTGGGTGAGGATCCCCGCTGCGGCCTGCACCATCGGCTCGACGACGATCGCGCACACTCGGTGACCCTGCTCGGCGAGCACCGCACGCGTCTCTGCGACCACCGCGACGGCCCGGTCGTACGCCGTCTGACCCGGCTCGCGGATGCCCGGGCTCGACACCATCACGGTGTCGAGCAGGATCGGGCGGTAGGTGTGGTGGAAGAGCTCGATCCCGCCGACGCTGACCGCACCGAGGGTGTCGCCGTGGTAGCCCTCGGCGACGTGCAGATAGAGCGGGCGGTCCTCGCCCTGCTGCGCCTTGGCCTGGAACGCCATCTTGATCGCGGCCTCGACCGCGCTCGCGCCGTCACCGGCGTAGAAGACCTTCGTGAGCTGGCGGTCGTCGCTGCGCGGAGCTGTCGCGAGCAGCTTCTCGGCGAGCTCGATTCCGGGCTCGTGCGTGAGGCCGAGGTAGGTCGAGTGCGCGACGCGGTCGAGCTGGCGACGTATCGCGTCGTCGATCTCGGGCACCCGGTGCCCGTGGACGTTGACCCACAGGCTCGAGCACCCGTCGAGGTAGCGCATGCCGTCGGTGTCGATGAGGTGCATCCCCTCGGCCCGGTCGATCACCAGCGGGCGGTCCTCCGCCCAGCGCGAGTGCTGGGTGAACGGATGCCAGACGCTCGCCAGATCACGCGCGACGAGGTCATCGGTGGTCATGCGCCGATCCTGGCAGGACCCCACCCTGACCCGCCCACGGGGCTAGCCGTCCTCCCATGTTCCCCGAGTAACAGGTCGAATGGTCGGTAACTCGGCCTGCTTAGCGACCATTCGACCTGTTACTCGGGGAGGAGGGGCCCCGCTGGGCTGCTTCGTGGAGGACGCGCTTGAGGCGCGCGATCACGGTGGCTGGCGACTCGGAGGAGTCCCACCGCACGACGATCCAGCCGGCGTCCTCGAGGTCACGCTGGCGCCGGCGCTCGGCCCTGAGCCGGCGGCGTACCTCCGCGGGGTCATCGCCGTACTTCCCGATCCCGTCGGCTTCGCCGAGCACTCGCAGCCCGGGCCAGGCGAAGTCGGCGTAGTAGACCTCGCCGGACGCACCCAGGACCCGGTAGCCGACCTCCGGGATCGGCAGCTCGGCCTCGAGCATCGCGGCCCGGGACCGACTCTCGAGAGGTGACTCGGACCCCGGGTCGACGTGCTCGAGCGCCTCGCGGACGACCACCGTCCCGGGCCAGGTCCGCACCGAGTCGTAGGCCACCGCCAACAGGTCGCGGGCAGGAGGTGCCCACATAGCCCGCTGTCGTGGATCCCGCAGCGCTCGCTTGGTGACGGCGAAGGTACGAGTGCAGATCAGCCTCGCGCCGCCGTCGAGCGCCTCGAGCGCTTCGGCGAACGTCGTCCCGCGCGCAAGGTCGACCGCGGTGCGGGCGATGGTCGTCACCGGGATGCCGTCGACCACGGTCACCAGCTCGGGCGGGAGGCGCGAACCGTGGATACGAACACCGTTGACGAGAGCGTCGGGCAGACCGGGTGCCGTGAGGTGGGCATGCGGTGAATCCCGCGGCGTCCACTGGTCGTGCACCCCGGCGGCCGACTGGAAGCTTGCTGCCGCGCGCGCGGTGGTCGTCCTGAGGGCGGCTGTCACCGCGACGAGATCTGACGCCGAGCGCCCGGCTCGGGACAAGCCGGCCGCCCGTCGTCCCTCGACGGACCGGGCTGCTGCTGCGGGCGCTGCCGTGGCCCCTGCTGCCAGAACACCTCGTCGAGGACGGATCAGACGACCCCCGGCGATCGCGGCGCGAATCTGAGCGCGTGTCCACCCCTCGCCCTCGACATCGCCGAGCGCCCAGGGCCCTGGTCCGAGAGCACCGATGAGCGTGTCTAGCCGTACGAGGGACTCCCCGCGATAGCGCATCGCGACACCCTGGAGCGTTCGGGCCACGACGCGTGCGCGCCATCCACAGGCCACGCCCCCACCTGCTCGCGAGTAACAGGTCTAACGGTCGCTGAACGGGCCGGCTTAGCGACCGTTAGACCTGTTACTCGGGGAGGGACTCAGACGACGCCGTAGAGGCGGTCTCCGGCGTCGCCGAGGCCGGGGACGATGTAGCCCTTCTCGTTGAGGCGCTCGTCGAGGCCGGCGGTGACGACGGTGACGCTCACATCGCGCCCGTCGAAGGCCTGACGCAGGCGCTCGAGGCCCTCCGGTGCGGCGAGCAGACAGATGGCGGTGACGTCGGTGGCGCCGCGCTCCAGGAGCAGGTTGATCGCGTCGACGAGGGTGCCGCCGGTCGCGAGCATCGGGTCGAGGGCGAACACCTGGCGGCCGGAGATGTCGTGCGGCATGCGATCGGCGTACGTCGAGACCTCGAGGGTCTCCTCGTCGCGCACCATGCCGAGGAAGCCCACCTCGGCCGTGGGCAGGAGACGGACCATGCCGTCGAGCATGCCGAGACCGGCTCGCAGGATGGGTACGACCAGGGGCCGCGGGTCGGCGAGCTTCACCCCCATCGCTGGCGACACCGGCGTGGTCACGGCGACGCGCTCGACGCGGATGTCGCGGGTGGCCTCGTAGGCCAGCAGCGTCACGAGCTCGTCGGCGAGGCGACGGAACGTCGGTGAGTCGGTGCGCGAGTCGCGCAGGGTCGTGAGCTTGTGGGCGACCAGAGGGTGGTCGGCGACGTGGATGCGCAGGCTGTCGGACATGGCCCGAAGGCTAGGCGCTCACGGCCTCGGGTGGGGAGTCGCGGTCCACCTCCGCGTCGTGACGTGCTCGCGGCTGTCGCGCGCTGCCTCGGTCGGACCGGCTAGCGGTGCATTCGAGTCACCTCCCGTGACCATGTCTGACAGTCTGGGGCGGCGTCGCCACCAGGTGTCGCCGATGCGCGCTGCGAGGAGGACGACGTGGACGACGCTGCTGTCGACTTCGCCGTCGCGGCCTGGCGCGAGGACGGGCTCTGGCAGGTCGAGCTGCTGCCTCCTCGTACGGGCGAGTCGCTCGAGGTCCTGGTCAATGCGCTCCGCGCCCAGCCCGGCGAGGGCGGGGTGCTCGGTCTCGTGTCGGTGGCCGAGGAGTTCTTCCTGCTCGTACGCGTCCTCGGCGAGGACGTCCATCTGCTCCTCTCCGACGTCTATGCCGCGGAGGAGTGGCCGCTCGGCAACGACGCCCTCGACCGCCTCGGCATCCCGTCGCCGGAGGAGGACGAGAGCGACGACATCCAGCCCGGCGGCGACCTGCGTGTCGTCGAGGACTTCGGTGTCGGCCCCGTCGACATCGAGCTCCTGCTCGAGGACGCCGAGATGTGGCCCGACGAGCAGCTCGCGTCGATCGCCGCGCGGATCGGTTTCGGCGAGCTCTTCGACGCCACCCTCGAACAGCTCCCCGACTGACCGCAGCACCGACCCACCCCGCGCGCTCGCCGTCGGCTGGTCCGGGTGCGGGATGATCTCGGAATGCAGGTGCGTCCGGACGACGTCGAGGCGGTACGCCGTGCCCTCGACGAAGCTCGTCTCGCCGGAGCCTCGGGCGAGGTGCCGATCGGTGCTGTCGTGCTCGACGCCTCCGGCGCGGTGATGGGGGTCGGGCGCAACGAGCGCGAGGCGACCCATGACCCCACGGCGCACGCCGAGGTCGTCGCGTTGCGGGCCGCGGGTGCTGCGCTCGGGACGTGGCGGCTCGACGGGTGCACCCTCGCAGTGACACTCGAGCCGTGCCCGATGTGTGCCGGCGCCGCGTGGCTCGCACGAGTCGACCGAGTCGTCTTCGGCGCCTGGAACCCCGACTACGGCGCGGCCGGTTCGCTTTGGGACGTCGTACGCGATCGCCGGCTCAACCACCGCCCGGAAGTGGTCTCCGGCGTGCTCGCCGACGAGTGCAGCGCCCTGCTCGACGAGTTCTTCGCCTCCCGTCGTCGAGACCCCTGACCCGACCGTTCCGCGCCGTCCTGCTCCACGCGGGGGCTGCGATTTTCGACAGCGGCTCCACCCCCTGTACATTCCTCGGCGGTGGCGTGTCCGAGCGGCCGAAGGAGCACGCCTCGAAAGCGTGTGAGGGGAGACTCTCCGTGGGTTCAAATCCCACCGCCACCGCCAAACGAATGAGACCCCCGGGTGCCTTTCCCGGGGGTCTCATTCGTTTGATGAAGGACGCTGCGGGATTTGGGAGGAGTCCGACGCGGCCGAAGGCCGCCAGCTCTACGACGGCTCCCACCGCCACCGCCAGCCGACTGAAGGGTGCCCCGCGGGGGCGCCGTTGGCGCGTCAGGCAGTGGCGTCGACATGCAGACCCATCAGCCTGGATCTCGCGTGCTCGTCGACCTTGACGGCCCGATATCGCGCGCGTGGCCGCGGTGGAGTCCACTGTTCTCGCGCAGGACGACGCCGACGGAATTGCTGCTTGAGTGGTGGTGAGCCCTGGACGAATCATATCTGTACGGATATAGTGACTTGGTGATGGATGCAGCAGCGATCGTCAGGGACGCGCGCGCCAGGGCCGGCTTGACCCAGGCGGCGCTTGCTCGCGCTGCCGGCACGTCCCAGCCAACCCTGGCCGCGTACGAGTCTGGTGCGAAGTCCCCTTCCGTACGGACCTTGGACAAGATCGTCCGTGCGGCCGGGTTCAGCCTCGATGCCGTCCTGCACTCCGCTCCCCCTGCCGGTGGCGCGGTGCTCGCGGAGGTCCGCACCCGGCAGGCCGAGATCCGCAAGGCTGCCGCTGGGTACGGCATCCGCAACGTGCGTGTCTTCGGGTCTGCTGCCCGCGGGGACGCGCGACCGGACTCCGACATCGACTTGCTCGTC
>JANMBJ010000265.1:0-17884 GCA_031360335.1 Candidatus Nanopelagicales bacterium | reverse complement strand
CGGCGGCCGCTTCGAGCTCCGGGGCCTGGGTGAGCAGGTCGCTGAGGGCACGGTCGAGTCGCGCGGCACGACTGGACGGGTGATCAGACATACGGCACCTCGGCGCATCGCGGACATGGGGGTCGAACAACCGCCACCCAGTCCCCATCGGCCGAGAGACCGCCCGGCTTGAGGACCGACTCTCAGGAGTCCGGCGTCGGACCACCCGAGGGGGTCAGCGACGGTGTCGGGCGTCTGCTCAGCGCGCCGCTGCTGCGGCCTCGAGTGCCCGCCGGAGCACAGCGAGCGACGGGGTCCGACCCGTCATCAGGCGCACCTGTCCGACCGCCTGGTGCAGCAGGAGATCGAGGCCGGACGCCACCTGTCCCCCGTGATCGCTCCACGCGGTCGCCAGCGGGGTTGGCCACGGGTCATAGACCACGTCGAGCAACGTGCCGGTGTGCTCGGGCACGTGTGCGGCCAGGTCGTCGGCCGCGCCGCGCGGAACGCTGCTCACGACCACGTCGGCACCGAGGCCGTCAGCTGCGAGCGCCCAGGGCAGAACCTCGAGATCGAGCGCGCAGGCAGCGGCGGTGGCCCGCAGGTCGCCGGCCGACTCGGGGCGACGGACGTAGGCGGTGACACCGGGAGCGCCACGACGCGCGAGTGCGGCGACGGCCGACCGGGCAGTGGCGCCGGCGCCGAGCACGGTGGCGCTGCGCCGACCGGCATCCCGCTCGTCGAGCGCAGCCGCAACACCTTCGACGTCGGTGTTGAAACCGAGGCGACGGCCGTCCACCAGCACCACGGTGTTGGCGGCACCCGTCGCGAGTGCCAGGTCGTCGACCTCGTCGAGCAACGAGAGCACGGCCGCCTTCAGGGGCATCGTGAGCGAGAGCCCGGCCCACGAATGGTCGAGACCCTCGAGGAAGGCCGGCAGATCCTCGGCGGTCACATCACGGCGGTCATACGTCCAGGACAGACCGAGCTCGCGGTAGGCGGCTCGGTGCAGCACCGGTGACAGCGAGTGCTCGATCGGGTGGCCGAGGACGGCAGCGTGCCGCCCGGCCTCAGCCGGCATTCGCCTGGAACTTCTTCTTGAGCTTGAGGAAGTCGGCGTAGGTCGTGGCGAACTCCGTCGTCTGCGTCGCCGGGTCAGTGGTGACGAAGTAGAGCCAGGTCCCGGTGGCCGGTGCGATAGCCGCCTGGATCGCCGCATCGCCCGGCGAGTTGATCGGACCGGGTGGAAGTCCCTTGTTGCGGTAGGTGTTGTAAGGCGAGTCGGTCTTGAGCTGGTCTGCGGTCAGGTGCAGGTTGGCGGTGCCCAGGGCGTAGTTGACCGTCGAGTCCAGCTGCAGCGGCATGCCGGCCTTGAGCCGGTTGTAGAGCACCCGCGCGACCTTGTCGTTGTCATCCGGGCTGCCCTCGATCTCGAGGATGCTCGCGACGGTGAGAACCTCGAGAGGGCTGCGACCGAGCGCCTTGGCGGAGGCGGCGAGATCGGCGTCGGTGGCCGCCTGGCCGAACCGCTTGAGCATCGCGGTGACGACCGCGTCCGGCGTCACGCCGGGCTGGAACTCATACGTCGCCGGAAACAGGAAGCCCTCGGGATCACCCTCGGCGTAGGCCGGGAGACCGAGCGATCCGGCTCGCGACAGGCTCTCCTTGAGCTGGTCCTCGGGGATGCCGGTGGCCTTGACCGCCGCGGCGACGGTCTTCTCCAGCCGCCAGCCCTCCGGCACGGCGAGCTTGAGCACCTGGCGTGAGGAGGGATCGAGCAGCATCGTGACCGCCGCGTCGGCGCTCATGCCCGCGTGCAGCCGGTAGGTGCCCGGCGCGATGCTCTGTGCCCGGGAGTCCGACTCGGCCACGTTGACGAAGACATCTGCGCTGGCGACCACGCCGGCATCGGTCAGCGTGCGGCCGATCGCGCGGAGCGTGTCGCCCTTGGCGACCACGATCGACACCGACCCGGTGCCGTCGCCGGAGTAGTCGTCCGCGGTGCCGCCCGAGAGCGACCTGACGCCGAAGAACACCCCGAGTGCGACCACCACGAGCGCTGCCACGGCGACCAGCAACGGTCCTCGACCCGCGCCGCCGGGCCGTGCCGCTCGGCCGGTGGGTGCGTCGTCGTGGGCCATGCCCAGGCCCAGCTGGCTCATGAGCGGTCCTCTCCGGGTGCGGTCGCGTGCTCGAGCAGAGTCCCCGGCGGCGTGCCCGTCGACCGCTCGGAGTCCAGTGCGTGCTGGACGATGATGACAGCAGCTGCCTGGTCGATCACAGCACGACCGCTCCGCGCGTCGCGACCAGCCGCCCGGAGGCCCCGCGTGGCCGCCGCCGTGGTGAGGCGCTCGTCGACGAGCCGGATCGGTACGTCGAGCCCGCGGCGGCCCAGCGCCGCCCGCAGGTCGGCGGAGTAGATGCGTACGGCCTCAGCGGCCAGCCCCTCGGTGCCGTCGAGGCCGAGCGGGAGCCCGACCACGACCTCGAGCGGCTCATAGTCGGCGACGAGGTCGACGAGGGCCAGCAGGTCGCTGCGCGGGGCGGCGACCGACTTCGGGCGCGCAAGGGTCGCGACGGGGACGGCGAGCATGCCGTCGGGATCTGTTCGGGCCACGCCGACTCGGACGGAGCCGACGTCGACACCGATCCGGACGCCGCGGCGAAATCCGCCGGTTGTGGGCGACGTCACGCGGGCGTGCCACGCACGACCGCGTGCGCTGCGGCCAGCGCCTGCTCGACCTGCGTCACGTCGGTGCCGCCGCCCTGGGCCATGTCGTCCTTGCCGCCGCCGCGGCCACCGACGACGGCCAGCGCCGCTTGCAGAACCCGGTTGGCCGACTGCCCGGCCGCACGACCGGCGTCGTTGGTGGCCGCGACGAGGGAGACCTTGCCGTCGAGCACGGCCGCGCCGAGCACGACGGACGGGATCTCGTGCCGCGCCTTGTCACGACCCGTTCTGACGAGCTCGCGCAGGGCGGCCGCATCGGTGCCCTCGGGTGCCGTGAAGGTCCACATGCGGACGTCGCCGTACTCGTGCGCGAGGCCGATGACGCCGTCTATGTCGGCCAGCAGCGAGGCGGAGCGCATGGTGGCGATCTCGCGCTCGGCGCTCTTGAGACGGGCCAGCGCCGCGTCGATGCGCTCGGGCAGCTCCTCCGGACGGGCCTTGACGATCTCGGAGAGCTGCGCGAGGAGCAGGTGCTCGCGCGCGAGGAACCGGTAGGCGTCGACACCGACGATCGCCTCGACGCGGCGGACGCCGGCTCCGATCGAGCCCTCGCTGAGGAACTTCACCAGCCCCACCTGACCGCAACGCTGTGCGTGGGTGCCGCCGCAGAGCTCACGAGCCCAGTCACCCACCGACACGACGCGGACCCGGTCGCCGTACTTTTCACCGAACAGCGCCATCGCACCCGCCGCGCGGGCCTCGTCCTGGGTCATGTACTGCGCGTGCACGGCGAGGTCGTCGGCCAGCACACCGTTGACCCGGTCCTCGACGTCGGCCATCACCGACGCTGGGACGGCGGAAGCGAGCGGGAAGTCGAAGCGGAATCGACCTGGGGAGTTCTCCGAGCCCATCTGGGTCGCCGTCTCCCCCAGCGCTTCGCGGAAAGCCTTGTGCACGAGGTGAGTTGCGGTGTGGGCGCGCGAGATTGCGCGACGGCGTTCAAGGTCCACGGCACCGACGGCGTCCTGACCGACGGTGGCCTCTCCGACCAGCACCCGACCGCGGTGGACGTAGAGACCAGGCACCGGCTGCTGAACGTCGTCGATCTCGAGGATCGCGCCGTTGCCCAACGTGATGCGACCCGCATCCGCGAGCTGGCCGCCGCCCTCGGCATAGAACGACGTGCGGTCCAGCACGACCTCGACAGAGTCGCCCTCGCGTGCCTGCGCGACGTCGACGCCGTCGACGAGGAGGCCCTTGATCGTGCCTTCGGACGCCACCTCGTCATAGCCGGTGAAGGCCGTGATGCCCGCGGCGTTCATGATGTCGCGGTAGACCGTCGAGCTGACGAGGCCGGACTTGCGCGCACGAGCGTTGGCCTTGGCCCGGTCGCGCTGCTCGGTCATGAGGCGACGGAAGCCATCGCTGTCGACCTCGATCCCCTTCTCCGCCGCCATCTCCAAGGTGAGGTCGATGGGGAAGCCATAGGTGTCGTGCAGCGCGAACGCCTGGCCGCCAGGCAGGGTCGTGCCGCCGGCCTTCCGCACTTCGGCGACAGCCGTGTCGAAGATCGTCGTGCCCGTGCGCAGGGTCTGCTCGAACAGCGACTCCTCCGTCTCCGCGATGCTCGCGAGACGGCCGGCGTCGGTAACCAGCTCGGGATACTGCGGCCCCATCGCGGTGACCGATGCCGCGATGAGCTCGCCCATCACGGGATCCCCGGCTCCGAGCAGGCGCATGTTACGTACGACACGGCGCAGGATGCGGCGCAGGACATAGCCGCGACCCTCGTTGCCCGGAAGCACACCGTCCTGGATCAAGAAGGCGACGGTGCGCGCGTGGTCGGCGACCACGCGCAGGCGCACGTCGTCGACGTGGTCG
The DNA here is from genome assembly GCA_031360335.1 of Candidatus Nanopelagicales bacterium. GTDB lineage: Bacteria > Actinomycetota > Actinomycetes > S36-B12 > CAIYMF01 > Longivirga. Next base: position 13,353 of record JANMBJ010000265.1, on the reverse strand, counting down.
GCGCCATAGGTCGCACCGGAGAGCTCACTCGCACGGTCGAGGATGTGACGGGTGGTGTCGATCTCGTAGATGTTCTCGACGCCCTGGAGCAGCGCAGCCATGCGCTCGAGACCCATGCCCGTGTCGATGTTCTTGGCCGGGAGGTCGCCGGCGATGTCGAAGTCCGTCTTGGAGCGCACAGCCGAGAGCTCGTGCTGCATGAAGACGAGGTTCCACACCTCGAGATAGCGGTCCTCGTCAGCGACCGGTCCACCCTCGCGGCCGTGCTCCGGGCCGCGGTCGTAGTAGATCTCCGAGCACGGGCCACCTGGCCCGGGTACGCCCATCGACCAGTAGTTGTCGGCGGCGTCGCGTCGCTGGATGCGGTCGAGGGGAAGCCCCACCACCTTGTGCCAGATCTCGAGAGCCTCGTCGTCGCTGTCATAGACCGTGGCCCAGAGCCTGTGCTCCGGAAACCCAAATCCGCCGTCGGCGACCGAGCTCGTCAACAGCTCCCAGGCCAGCGGGATGGCGCCTTCCTTGAAGTAGTCACCAAAGCTGAAGTTGCCCGCCATCTGGAAGAAGGAGGCGTGTCGTGTCGTCTTGCCGACCTCCTCGATGTCGAGGGTGCGCACGCACTTCTGCACGGAGGTGGCCGTGGGCCACGGTGCTGGTGCCTCGCCGAGGAAGTAGGGCTTGAACGGCACCATGCCGGCATTGACGAACAGCAGGGTCGGGTCGTCGAGCAGCAACGAGGCCGACGGCACGGAGGTGTGGCCGCGGTCGGTGTAGAAGCGCAGGAACCTGCTGCGGATCTCGGCGGAGTCCATCAGGGTCGAACCTCTCGGCTGCTCGTGCTGGTCGGTGTCGTGCTGGTCGGTGCGGCGCGGGGCGCTGAGTCGGCCGCGGAGTCTCGATCCTCGGTCAGCGACCGAGTTCTCGAGCCGACGGCCTCGCCCACCGCGAGCGTGGCCCGCGATGCGGCTGTGGCTGCCTTGCCTGCAGTCGCGGCGACGAGGGTGACGTTGCCGACAACACCTCGCTCACGTGCCTCCTCGACGAGGACCGAGCCCTTGCGTGCGGCGTAGTAGCCCGCAGCGGCACCGACACCGAGCCAGAACATGCGTCGCACGGTCAGTCCACCTCGGTCTCGTTGCTCGTCATCGCGGGAGCGGCTGCATCGTCGCGGTCGGGCTCCGACCTTACCTGCGCGACCTCGGGCGAGGCGGGGACGTTGTCGGTCACCGCGCTGTCCGTCGCCGGGGCCAGCTCGCGCCCCAGAGCGACGCGCAGCCTGTCGAGGACATCGGCGTATCTCGCCTCAGCGCCGTAGCGGGTGGGGACGTAGTAGCGGCGGCCCTCGGCCTGGTCAGGTGCGTACTGTTGCGGAGCCACGGCGCCGGGCAGGTCGTGGGGATAGACGTAGCCGACCCCGTGCCCGTGGTCTTTCGCTCGCGCATAGTGGCTGTCGCGCAGATGTGCCGGGACCGGGCCGATCAGGCCACCTCTCACGTCGGCCTCCGCCGCGCCGATCGCGAGGGTGACAGCGTTGGACTTCGGTGCCAGGGCGAGGGCGATCGTGGCCTGCGCCAGGGTAAGACGCCCCTCGGGGAGGCCGATGAGCGCGATGGCGCTGGCCGCCGCGGTCGCGGTCTGCAGCGCCGACGGATCGGCGAGACCGATGTCCTCGCTCGCCAGGATGACGAGGCGCCGAGCGATGAAGCGCGGGTCCTCCCCCGCCTCGAGCATACGGGCGAGGTAGTGCAGAGACGCGTCGACGTCGGATCCGCGCATGCTCTTGATGAAGGCGCTGATCACGTCGTAGTGCTGGTCGCCGTCGCGGTCATAGCGGGGCGCAGCCTTGTCGACGGCGCGCTCGACGGCGGTGAGGTCGACCTGGTGGGTGCCCGAGTCGAGAGCCGCTCCCGCTGCCGCCTCGAGGCTGGTGAGCGCTCGACGGGCGTCGCCGCCGGCAATCCGCAGCAGGTGCTGCTCGGCCTCGGCGGAGAGCTCCACCGTGCCGGCGAGGCCACGCGGATCGGCGACCGCACGGTGCAGCAGGTCGAGGATGTCGTCGTCGGCGAGCGACGAGAGCGTGAGGACGATCGAGCGTGAGAGCAAGGGCGAGATCACCGAGAACGACGGGTTCTCCGTCGTGGCGGCGACGAGCGTGACCCAGCCGTTCTCGACCGCGGGCAGGAGGGCGTCCTGCTGCGTCTTGGAGAAGCGGTGGACCTCGTCGATGAACAGCACAGTCCCGGTGCCGTGCATGCCGAGCGAGTCCCGGGCGCGTTCGATCACCTCGCGGACATCCTTGACGCCCGCGGTCACCGCCGACAGCTGCACGAACCGGCGCCCCGTCGACGTGCTGACGAGCGAGGCGAGCGTGGTCTTCCCCGTGCCTGGGGGTCCCCAGAGGATGAGGCTGGTCGGCCCCGGACCGCCGTCGTGGGCCGCGGAGATGAGCCGCCTGAGCGGGCTCCCGGCGCGGAGCAGGTGCTGCTGGCCGACGAGCTCGTCGAGGTTGCGCGGGCGCATCCGGACCGCGAGAGGCGCAGACGCGCGCGTCGGCGCCACACCGTCGTCGAACAGGCTCGCGCTCACCGTGTCAGCCTACGGGTCGGTGACGTCTCACCCTCCCGTAGCCGAGCCTGCCCCGCTCGCCCTCCGCCGCTGCCCTCCGACTCCCCTGTGGCTCGCGCCCCCCCCTCACCCTGTGTGGACCTGCCACGTATCAGTCGTACATGCACCCGACTAACGCTGTTTCTGTGCACGTGCGACTGCTACGCACGGCACCAGTGCGCCGGAGGGCTGGCACATGACGTCTGCCAGGGTTGGTCGTGTGACACCTGCACCGGACGACCACCAGCGCGAGCTCCACGCGGAACTGCTGTCGGCCCTCGACGACGATGCCTTCGTGCGATTCGAGATCGACCCTGGCGGGCTGTCCCGTGTCCGGGCCGAGCCGGGACGGGGCGCCGCGTTCGTGAGCCTGCACCCGCACCGCGCGGTCACCTGGATCACCTCGCTCGCCGCGGATCCGGGCTCGTCGGACGACATCGCTGTCGCCGTGCGCCTGCTCGTCGACCTGGCGGCGGAGTCAGCCGCCGCCGGAGACCCGGTGACCGGAGTGACCGTGAGCCGAGGCGGACGTGAGCTGCTGCCGGCGGAGCTCAGGTCACCTGAGGCCTGGCAGTGGGACTTCTGGTGGACCGATGTCGCGCCTGCGCCGGTGGTGACGGCGTATGCCGACGCGCTCAGCGTCGTCGACCTCCACGAGAGCGACCCGCGCATCCCGCTGCTGCTCGGGCTCGCCTCGCCCTCGGCTCCCATCAGCCCCGGAGACCCGCGCGTGACGCGCTGGGCGGCGATCGAGGATCCCGAGGGCGGACTGCCCGACACCGGTGGCCTGGCGGCGCTCCTCGCCGAGACCCTGCACAGGTCGGGCGCCGCCCACCTCAACGACGTGGCGACGCACCCGGACCGCCGGGGCCGTTCGCTCGCCAAGGCGCTCTGCGGACAGGTAACCGCCGATGCCCTCGCCGCCGGAAGACCTGCCGTCAGCCTGGGGATGTACGCCGACAACGACGCCGCCCGCCGCGTCTACACCGCCCTCGGCTTCCACTGCGTACGCGGCCAGACCTCCGGCCCCCTCACCCAAAACCCGCCCGAGTAAGGACCCGAGTTACTGCCCGAATCCGCATTTTGGGGCGCGGAAAGTACGGATTGGGGATGTAACTCGAGGACGTTCAGCTGCTGGTGATGCGTGATGCGGCCAGGGGTTCGGGGTGGGTGGGGAGCGACGGTGGGCGCTCGTGGACGACCTTGTGCGCCTGCACTGCCTGTCGGTGGTAGTCCTCGAGGCTCGCGATGAAGTCGGTCTCGAGATAGCCGGTGCCGTCGACGAGCGGCCCGCGGGTGCCTTCGATCACGGCTGCGACGTCCTCGCCCGAGAGCGTCTTGTGCGCCTCGAGCGCGTGCGTGACCGCGAGCACCTCACGACGGTTGGCCTCGAGGACCTCGACCGTACGGTCATAGAGCTCGCGAAGCTTGGCCTCGATGGCGGTCGCCGTCTCACCCTCGAACGGAACACCCTCGACGAGCGGCACTCCCCCGGTCATGAGGCCGGAGCGAGCGAGCATGCCACCGTTGAACGCGCGCAGGGTCGGGCCCATCGCGTGCGAGAGGAACGCCCGGGTGACGATGCCGGTGGCCGACGCCATGTCACCACCGACCCCCTGTGTGTGGTCGCCGTCGTAGAAGAGCCGCTCGCCGGCCAGGGAAGCCAGGAACGTCATGACGTCGACGTCGATCTCGCTGCGCCACTCGACGAAGCGCTCCTCGATCGGGATGGGCGCCACGAAGCCGCCGATGTCGCCGCGACGCTCGATGGTGGCCGTGTCGATCACGCTCTGATGCTGCAGCCGATACATCACGACTGCGTGGCATGCCTCGTGGATCGCCAGCGAGTGCCGTTCGCGGTCGACGTAGTTGAAGCCGTCGGGGATGCCGTGCTCCTTGAGCGACTTCGCCTTGATGAGATCGGAATAGCGCACTGCGTCGCGACCGTCGCGGATCGCGATGACGAGCGCCTCGTTGACCGAGTCCTTGATCGTGGCGCCGGTGGAGTAGGGCGAGATGGTTGCGAGCGTGTCGATCTGCTCGTCGGTGACCTCGTGCCTCACCTTGTCGAGGTAGTTCTTGTACGTCACGACACGGCCGTCCTTGCTCGGGTAGCCCATCCGGTAGATCCGGTCGATGCGACCCGGCCGCAACAGCGCCGGGTCGAGCGCGTCGGGCATGTTGGTAGCCATCATCACGAGGATGCGGTACTTCGGCGGCGGCTTCGGCCGCATGCCGAGAGTCCGTCGTACGACACGGTTGACGAAGCCTCGCGGCTTCTTCAGACCGGACAGCTCCGTGAGCAGCGCCTGCAGGGTGCCCATACCGCCACCACCGCCACCGCCGTTGCCACCCGTCGGGACGAAGAGCTGCCGGTCGGCGAGGTCGGCAGCCGCGAGGTAGTGCTGCGCCTGCGTGGAGACGTAGTGCCGTCCGTTGCACGTGGCGCCGTTGAGTGCGTCCCACGGCGTGCGCTCCCCCATCAGCTCGGCGCGTCTCGCCTGGCTCACCGCGCCGCCGCGGCTGCCCAGGGTGTCGGCCTCGTCGAAGAAGACGATGACGCCGCCATAGCGCAGCGACAGCTTGCGCAGCTTGCGGAAGAGCCCCTTGACCTTGAGGACCCCGACGCCCATGAACATGTTGATGAAGGCGCCCGGATCGACAAAGACGTAGGGCTTGCCGGTCTCGCCGGCAACTGCCTCGGCGAGGAGCGTCTTGCCGGTGCCGGGCGGACCCCAGAGCAGGATCCCGCCGGGGACATAGCCGCCCTTGGCCTCGATCTCCTCCGGGTTCTCCATGAAGACGATGTTCTCCCGCACTCGCTCGACGACCTTGTCCTGCCCCCAGACATCGTCGAAGCGTGTCTTCACGTCATCGGGGAAATAGACGTCGACCCCACCGCGGGAGAGGAACCAGAAGATGAGGCCGAACTGCGCGACCGCGATGAACAGATAGATGACCAGCTGCAGGATCATCGGCAGCTGCCCGATGAACCACGCAGGCACCTGGAAGAGCGCGAGGATCGGCGAGGTGCCGAAGATGGCCGCGAGCACCATCGACACGATGGTGAGACCCACCACCCACTTGAGCACCCGAGCGATGCGGAAGCGGGTCCAGGCGCTGTAGCGCCCGGTCATCCGCTCCGTGCGCGCGAACATCCGCAGCCACGCCTGGTGATAGGGCGCCACGTGCTCGGCGAGCATGAAGTGGATCTGGCGCAGCGCCTCGATCATCACCAGCGCGAGCAGGATCTGGCCGAGACCGGTCTGCGCGACCGTGCGTTCCGCCTCGGAATAGCCCATGAGCGGGTTGCTCGAGAGCTCCGCCCAGATCAGGACGTTGATGGCCACGACGAGGAACACCAGGATCTTCACCCGGTCCCAGAACACCAACGGCTTGCGGGTCAGCTCGTCGGGGTTGTCGCGGCGTCCGTGCAGCGGCGACACCACCGGGCCGACCTCGGGCTCGGGCAGGCCGGTGGGGGCACCCGGCCCGGACGTCATGTCGTCAGCCACTGCGGTCCTCCTGGATGGTGTACGACGAGGTCACGGAGTCGATCTCGGCGCGGTGCGCGGTGTAGCAGGCGGTCGTGCAGCGCACCACGAGCAGATACACCGCATCTGTACCGTCGGACAGATAGGCCGTCTGGTCGATGGTCTCTTCGGGCTGTCCTGGAGCCGAGGTGTAGGAGAACACCACGTGCACGCCGTCGACCCTCCCCTGACTCAGGATGTCGTCGGTGGTGACCCTGACCGCCTTGCCCAACGTCGACACGGGCACCAGCAGGTCGCGCAGCCCGGCTGCCGTGGCTCCTGGCTGCTCCTCCGTGTACAGGCTGCGGAGGCTGGCGTAGACGACCGGCTGGTCGGGGGCCGTGCGCCCGAACACGTGCGACAACGACGGCTGGGGCGCGGAGTCGTAGGCCTCCTGCCAGCTGGTGGCCTGCAGGAGCAGCTGCGGGTCACCGGCGGTCGCCCAGGGCTGCTGCGCGGTCGTGATCGAGCCGGTCGGGAACGCGGTCCAGGTGTAGGGGACCTTGAAATAGACGGTGCCCGCCAGTGCACCGGCCGGCTTCTCCGTGGCGTAGCGGAAGACGGGAGCGGCGCATCCCGAGACGAGTGCAGCGCCGAGCGCGGCTCCGACGAGCGCAACGAGGGGACGCCGAGAACGGGACACGCTGGCTCTCCTCGGGCAGCCGGGCCACGGACCATCGATCGAGGTACGACCCCGGGCCAAGCCCTCAGTATGCGACCAGGAGCTCGGATCGGCCCGTGTGACGGCCGAGTGTCGCCCGGCGAGCGGAACGGGTCGACCCGCCGGATCAGCCGTCGGCGGTCGGGATCTCGGCCACCGAGTCACCTGCAACCGGTGCCACGGCATCGACGCCGGCTTCCTTGCGCTGAGCCGCGGTGATGGGGGTCGGCGCAGCGGTCAGCGGGTCATAGCCGCCGCCTGTCTTCGGGAACGCGATCACCTCGCGGATCGAGTCCATGCGCGACAGCAGCGCGCAGATGCGATCCCACCCGAACGCGATGCCGCCGTGCGGCGGCGGGCCGAAGGCGAAGGCGTCGAGCAGGAAGCCGAACTTCTCCTGCTGCTCCTCGGCGGAGAGACCCATCATCGCGAAGACCCGCTGCTGCACGTCGCGGCTGTGGATACGGATCGACCCGCCGCCGATCTCGTTGCCGTTGCACACGAGGTCGTAGGCGTAGGCGAGCGCCGCACCCGGGTCCTGCTCGAAGGTGTCGATCCACTCGGGCTTGGGCGAGGTGAACGCGTGGTGCACCGCAGTCCAGGCTCCGCTGCCCACGGCCACGTCGCCGCTGTCGGTCGCCTTCGACGACGGCTCGAAGAGCGGGGCGTCGACGATCCAGACGAACTCCCAGGCCGAGGAGTCGATGAGGCCGCAGCGCTTGCCGATCTCGAGGCGCGCGGCACCGAGCAGCGCCCGCGACGGGGTGGTCTCGCCAGCGGCGAAGAACACGCAGTCGCCAGGCTTGGCACCGACGCGCTCGGCCAGGCCCGCTCGCTCGGTGTCGCTGAGGTTCTTGGCCACCGGGCCGCCGAGCTCACCGTCGTCACCGACGAGGACGTAGGCCAGACCGCGGGCACCGCGCTGCTTGGCCCACTCCTGCCACGCGTCGAGGGCCTTGCGCGGCTGGGACGCGCCACCGGGCATCACCACGGCACCGACATAGGGAGCCTGGAAGACGCGGAATGGGGTGTCGATGAAGCAGTCGGTGCACTCGACGAGCTCGTGGCCGAAGCGCAGGTCGGGCTTGTCGTTGCCAAAGCGAGCCATCGACTCGGAATAGGTCATCCGCGGGATGGGCGTGGCGATCTCGTGGCCGATGAGCCTCCACAGCGACCTCACGATCGCCTCGCCGATCGCGATGACGTCGTCCTGGTCGACGAAGCTCATCTCGATGTCGAGCTGGGTGAACTCCGGCTGACGGTCCGCCCGGAAGTCCTCGTCGCGATAGCACCGCGCGATCTGGAAGTAGCGCTCCATGCCCGCGACCATGAGCAGCTGCTTGAACAGCTGAGGGCTCTGCGGGAGGGCGTACCAGGAACCAGGACGCAGGCGCGCGGGCACCAGGAAGTCCCGAGCACCCTCCGGTGTCGAGCGGGTGAGGGTCGGGGTCTCGATCTCGACGAAGTCGTGGGCGTAGAGCACGTCGCGGGCTGCCCGGCTGACCTGGCTGCGCAGCCGGATCGCCGCTGCCGGCGCCGGGCGACGCAGGTCGAGATAGCGATGGCGCAGCCGCGCCTCCTCGCCGACCTCGACGTGCTCGTCGATCGGGAACGGCAGCGGCGCGGAGGTGCTGAGAACCTCGAGCTGCTCCGTGACGACCTCGATCTCACCGGTCGGGAGGTCGGCGTTGGCATTGCCCTCGGGGCGCGCCAAGACGATGCCGGTGACTGTGACGCAGAACTCGCTGCGCAGCGGGTGCGCCACCTCGGCGTCGCGGACCACGACCTGCACCACCCCGGACGCGTCACGAAGGTCGAGGAAGGCGACTCCGCCGTGATCACGGCGACGCGCGACCCAGCCGGCGAGGGTGACGGTCTGACCGACGTGCTCCGACCGGAGGCTTCCGGCGGTATGCGTGCGGATCACGGGTGGTTCTCCTCGTTCTCGGGGCTGGCCAGGCGGACGCTCGGCTGAAGGTCCTCCTGCGGTGGGCTCCAGGTGGCCGGGTCGGCCGTCTCCTGGTCGCCGCTGCGGATGTCTTTGACGGAGTGGACGCCGTCGGCGTCGAGGAACCAGACGTAGGGAATCCCGCGACGGTCGGCGTGACGGATCTGCTTGCCGAACTTGTCGGCCTTGGGCGCGACCTCGGTGCTGATCCCGCGGGCGCGCAACGCCGCCGCGATGTCGTCAGACGTACGCCGGGACTCCTCGTCGCTCACCGCGACCAGCACGCAGGTGGGCACCGAACGGCTCGAGGTGACGAGCCCACGACCGACGAGCACACCCATGAGCCGGCTCACGCCGAGGGAGATGCCGACACCGGGATAGGTGGTCTTGCCGTCGCTGGCGAGGGAGTCGTAGCGACCGCCGGAGCAGACCGAGCCGAAGGACTCGAAGCCGACGAGCTGGGTCTCATAGACAGTGCCGGTGTAGTAGTCGAGACCACGTGCGATCTTCAGGTCGGCGACGAGCGCCCCCGGCATGCGTTCGTGGGCCGCGCCGACGACCGCTGCGAGGGCCGCGAGCCCCTCGTCGAGCAACGGGTGCTCGACTCCGAGAGCGCGCACCCGGTCGACGAACGAGGTGTCCTCGCTGCGGATGGCGGCCATGTCCAGGCACTGCTGAGCACCTCCGGCCGACAGCCCGGCCTCGGACTCGAGGAGCGCCGCGACCTTCCGCGGCCCGATCTTGTCGAGCTTGTCGATCGCCCGCATGGCGGCAGCGGCATCGTTGGCACCCGCGCCGAGGAAGAAGCCCTCGGCGAGCTTGCGGTTGTTGACCAGGATGACCGCCTGCGGGCACGGCAGCTCACGGAAGACCTGCGCCATGACCAGCGCGACCTCGACCTCGTGGTGGAAGGCGAGGGTGTCGCGGCCGACGACGTCGATATCGGCCTGGGTGAACTCGCGATAGCGCCCCTCCTGGGGTCGCTCGCCGCGCCACGCCTTCTGGATCTGATAGCGGCGGAACGGGAACTCCAGATGCCCGGCGTTCTGCAGCACGTAGCGCGCGAACGGAACGGTGAGGTCGAAGTGCAGCGCGAGACCGGCGTCTCCCTCGTCGCTCTCGGCGTGCAGCCGCCGCAGGACGTAGACCTCCTTGTCGATCTCGCCCTTGCGCAGCATCTGCTCGAGCGGCTCGACCGCACGGGTCTCCAACGACGAGAAGCCGTGCAGCTCGAACACGCGACGCACCGTGTCGAGGATCGCGAGCTCGACGATGCGCTCGGACGGCAGCCACTCGGGAAACCCGGACAGCGCGGCGGGTCGGCTCATCACAGTCCTCGGCGCGGAACGGGCGAGGCCTCGGCGAGCGCCGTGAGGTAGGGGTTGGCGATCCGCTCGCGACCCACGGTGGTGGTCTCGCCGTGCCCGGGCAGCACGACGGTCTCGTCGTCGAGCGGCAGCACCTTGGTCGAGAGGCTGCGCAGCATGGCCGCGTGGTCGCCGCCGGGCAGGTCGGTGCGCCCGATCGAGCCCTCGAAGAGCACGTCGCCCGAGAGCAGCAGCGGGGGCACTCCGAGCTCTCCCTCACGGCGGAACATCACCGAGCCGCGGGTGTGGCCCGGCGCGTGCTCGACGACGAGACGCAGGCCGGCCAGCTCGAGCACCACGCCGTCGCTGAGCGGTCGCAGGTCGTCGGGCTCGCTCGCGGGCAGGCGGTCACCGGTCATGGACGCGAGCGCCTGGCGGGTCTGCTCGCTGATGCCTGACATCGGGTCGCTGAGCATGCCTCGGTCGTCCGGGTGGAGGTAGGCAGGGATGCCGCGAGCGCCGCAGACAGGGACGACGGACCAGACGTGGTCGATGTGACCGTGGGTGAGCAGCACGGCCACGGGAGAGAGACCGTGCTCGCGCACGGCCTCCTCGATGCCCGCGACGGAGTCCTTGCCCGGATCGACGATCACGCACTGCTCACCGGCCTGAGGGGCGATGACGTAGCAGTTGGTGCCCCAGGGGCCCGCAGGGAAGCCGACGACGAGCACGGGCGGAGGCCTCCAGGCAGTAGGGCACGGGCTCGCCGAGGTGATCACCACCGGCACGCAGAGCCTACCCGCCGCCCCACTGGCGGTCGCCCTGGTAGTCGTCCCTACACTCGGGCCGGGTGCGGAGTGTCACGTCAGCACAGTGTCACCGCGAACGAGACGGGAGCCTCGGAGCGTGTCGAGCAGCAACAAGCGTGAGCGCGAACTGGCACGCGACAAGTACGAGCGTCAGCAGCAGCGTCGGATCGAGCGTGAGGCGGAGCGCAGGCAGCGCAACCGGGTGATCGCCGTCGTGGCCGGCCTCGTCGTGGTGCTCGGAGCCGTCGCCGTGATCGTCCTGTCCTCACGAGGGAACTCGGCACCGGCCGCGTCGCCGTCGGTCTCGGCGTCGGCCGACGCATCGGCCTCAGCATCGGCGAGCGGCAGCGCCAGCGCCTCCCCCAGCGGGTCGGCGTCCACGGCACCCGTCAAGGGGTGCACCACCGCGCCCGCCGCCACGACCAAGACCGCGACGTGGCCGGCTCCGGGCGGCACCTCGCTGCCCACTGACACGCCGACCTTCCTGTCCCTGACCACCAACTGCGGCGAGATCGTCCTGCAGATGGATCCGGCGGCCGCGCCACCGCCACCCCCCCCCCGACGACGACGACGTCGCCGGCGCCGGTCAAGGGATGCGCCACCGCGCCCGCCCCGACGACCAAGACCGCGACCTGGCCGGCTCCTGGCGGCACAGCAGTGCCCACCGACACGCCGACCTTCCTGTCCCTGACGACCAACTGCGGCGAGATCGTCCTGCAGATGGACCCAGCGGCCGCGCCCAAGACGGCGCAGTCGATGGCATTCCTGGCCGCCCAGGCGTTCTATACCGACTCGGACTGCTTCCGGCTCACGACCAAGGGCATCTTCGTGCTCCAGTGCGGCAGCCCCACCAACAACGGTCAGGGGGGCCCGGGCTATTCGATCCCGGACGAGAACCTCCCCAAGGACGGTGCCAACAACTACCCCGCGGGCACCGTGGCGATGGCCAACGCCGGCGCCGGCACGGGTGGCAGCCAGTTCTTCATCGTCTACAAGGACACAACCCTCGGGCCTAACTACACGATCTGGGGCAAGGTGGTGTCCGGTCTCGACGTGGTCACCCGCGTCGCGGCTGCAGGAGAGAAGACTGGCGCGGGCGACGGAGCCCCCAACCAGGCAATCGTCATCACGAAGGCATCGACCCGCGCGACGCAGGCCGGCTGAGGAGTGAACCAGGACATGAGCGACACCACGGGCACCGACGCCCTCTCCGATCCGACGGATGTCCCGGCTGCTGATGCGGCAGTGGCGGCGCCGCCGGCTCCGGCCGCAGCGTCCACGCTGGCCGCGGCAGGCGGCAGCGACGACCTGGCAGCAGTGCTCGTCGTACTGACCCAGTCAGGCAGCGCATCCGGGGCGACGCCGCCCGCCGCCGAGACACCTGATCCGCCGTCAGCTGTGGCCGCCGCAGTGTCCGCCGACACCGTCGCGGCTGAGCCCGCCGTGACGGAGCCCGTGGTGCCTGAGCCCGTGGTTGCGGAGGCGCTGGTCGCTGAGCCCATCGTCGCTGAGCCCGTGGTCGCTGCGCCCGTCGAGGCTCAGACCGCCGTTCCCGAGGCCGTGGTGCCCCAGGTCGTCGAGCCCGCGGCCGTCAAGCCCGAGGTCGCCGAGCCCGAGGTCTTCGAGCCGGCGGTCGTCGAGCCCGGAGTCGCCGAGCCCGCGGTCATCGAGCACGCGGTCGCCGAGCCCGGAGTCGTCGAGCCCGCGGTCATCGAGCACGCGGTCGCCGAGCCCGCGGCCGAGAGCGTCGAGGCTGTCCAGGACGAGGTCCCCGTACCGGAGCCCACAACTGCTGTGGCCGTTGATGTCGCGGCCGCTGACGAGGACGCCGCGGCGAGCGCATCCCCGACGACCGGGGTGCCAGCTCCCGCGGAGCCAGCTGTGGCAGTGGCTCCCGCGCTCGCAGGCGCCACCGACAGCCCGGCCCCCCGCCCTGGGCCGCGACCGAGCCCGGCGGCCCTCGCGGGCCTGACCCGCCCGGCTCCGCCGCGACCGGTCGCTACCGGACCCGACACGGCCGCGACGGCGCCTCCGGCCGCCGCGAGCACCGGGCCCGAGCTCGACGCCGACGAGGCACCGGTGCCCGCTCCCACCGACTCGCACACGTTCGGCCGCGTCGACGACGACGGCTTGGTGCACGTGACGCTGGCCGACGGCACCGAGCAGCCAGTCGGCCAGTGGGCCGCCGGCACGCCCACCGAGGGCCTGGCCTTCTTCGTCCGCAAGTACGACGACCTCTCCGTCGAGGTCGACCTCGCTGCACGCCGGCTCGCGGAGGGCAAGGCTGCTCCCGAGCAGGCCGGCGTCGTCGTGAAGCGGGCTCGTGAGTCGCTCGTGTCGCCCTCCATGGTCGGTGACCTCGCCTCGCTCACAGCACGGGTGGACGCCCTCGACGCGCTCGTCGTGGAGCGTCGCGCCGCGGCGGCCGAGCTGCGCGCCGTCGCCAAGGCTGCCGCCCTCGCCGCTCGTGAGGCCATCGTGGCTGAGGCCGAGG
>JANMBJ010000259.1:0-2156 GCA_031360335.1 Candidatus Nanopelagicales bacterium | reverse complement strand
TCCAAGGCATCGCGGTCCTCGCTGTGGGTGTAAGTGACTACTCGTCCGTACATGGCGCACTCCTTGACCGGAGGTAAGTCACGGTCGATTGGCCGTCACTGTGGTCCGGTCACAGCAAGGTAGCCCCCAGAGGTTCCCGCGGTGCCACAACCACTGGAGGCGCACGCTGCGGATGAACGGACCCTTGCCTGCCGGGGATCGGCTGCGACCTCGACGGCGCTCGAGATGGTTCTCAGGCTGGTCGGGTGGGCCATCCTCAGCCGGGTAGGTGGGGCGGGACGAAACGAGCCGACGTGCCTACCTGTTGACTGCGGTCAGCTTCCAGCCGGGCCAGGCTGGGGGTTAGGTGGTCGGTGGGTCGCTCTCGAAGTGCCTGCTCGCGGAGTGATTCGTGTGGCTCTAGAACGGAGTGCGTCCTACCGGCCACCGTTGGACGGGAAGTGGCTCAAGAGGGGTCTGCGTCGCCCGAGGTAGGCATGCCCTCCCGTCTCCCCTTCGATGAGTGGAGTGCGGGATGGGTGCAGTGCTGATCGGTGTGGATCCGGCGAAGCGGTCGAACACGATCGAGGTGATCAACGCTTCGGAGAAGACGTTGGCGACGGGCCGGTTCGACAACTCGACGGTCGGGTATCGGGAGATGCGTGCGCTGGCGCGGAGGTGGCCGGATCGGGTCTGGGTGATCGAGGGCGCGACCGGTGTCGGTCTGCATCTCGCGCAGCGCCTGGTCTCTGATGGTGAGCGGGTCCTCGACGTGCCGGCGAAGCTCTCGACGCGGGTCCGTGCGATGGACACCGGTCATGGTCGTAAGAACGATCCTGCGGACGCGCACGCTGTCGCGGTAGTCGGACTGCGCAGCCCGGGGCTGCGCGAGGTCCGTCTCGATGATGAGACGGTTGCGTTGAAGTTGATGTCCGAGCGGCGCCGCGACCTGGTCCGCTCACGGACCCAGGCGATGAACCGGCTGCACCAGATCCTCATGCAGCTCATCGCTTCCGGGGCTCCCAAGCAGCTCACCGTCGCCCAGGCCAAGGCACTGGTCGCCAGCGTGCGCCCGCGTGATGCCGTCGGCAAGACCCGCCGCCAGCTCGCGGTCGACCTCATCGACGACGTCGTGGTCCTGGACCGCAAGATCAAGGCCATGGAGGCACGGCTCAGCGAGGCCGTCGCTGCGACCGGGACGCACCTGACCGAGATCGTCGGGATCGCCGCAGTCACCGCCGCGACCATCATCGGTGAGGTCGGCAACGTGTCCCGGTTCGCGACCAGCAACCACTTCGCGACCTACACCGGGACCGCACCGATCGAGGCCTCCAGCGGCGAGATCGTGCGACACCGTTTGTCGCGGGCCGGCAATCGCCGGTTGAACTCCGCGCTGCACATCGCCGCGATGGCCAACAAACGCCACGACCCCCGCGGCAAGGCCTACTACGAACGCAAGCTCGCCGCCCAGAAGGGCCACATGGGCGCCCTGCGCTGCCTGAAACGGCAACTGTCCGACATCGTGTTCCGGGTCCTGCTCGAGGACCAGGCAAGAGCGAACCCGGGAGGGCAGATGGGGGCGACACTCACAGCCAGCGCGGTTGACCAGATCCCCAAAGCCAACACTTCGGACGAGCCACAACCCGGGTTCGCGACCGAGGCTACGCCCACCAAACGCCCCACGAAAGCCGCTTCTTGACACAGAGGGGAACCGTTCTGCTTCGCCTTCTGACGAGCCAACAGGCATGATGCCCGGCATGTCTCAGGCGGAGAACGGGGTCACATCAGTCGCGCGACCCACCCGGGCGGAGTCACGGGTCCTCATCGTCGGGACGTTGGCAGCCCTTCCGTTCTGGGTCGTCGGGCTGCTTGCGATCGGGAATGCCAACGCAGACACCACTCAAGGATCCGGAAGCGCAACGGTGATCGTCGCCGTCGCGGAGAGCGGCTGGCCGGCGCGACTCGTTGAGGCCGTCCTGCTGATTGCTGCTCTGGGATGCGCAGCACTGTTCGCGTTCACGATCTTCCACGCCTCTTCGGGCTGACGACGGCAGCAGGACGCCGCCCCTGCCGCTATCGCTCGGGTCGAACGCATGGTTTCGGGGTGCAAGTGCGTTGGGCGCCGCTGAGCTCCGCCCTTGCGGCGCTGGCCTCCGTCTAGAGGCTCTGAGCGATTC
>JANMBJ010000255.1:0-5112 GCA_031360335.1 Candidatus Nanopelagicales bacterium | reverse complement strand
CCTCGTGCTCGTGCTGCTGCTCCAGGTGATGGCACTGGCCGTGTGCCTGTCCGCCGGTGTCGGCACGGCTGCCCTCGTGCTGGCCGTCGCGACCGGCCGTCTGGGCGCCACCTGGTGCTGCACCGCAGGAGTGCCGTCGGCTCGACCCGAGGGTCTGGGTGCCACCGTCGCGGGCACCGTGCCGCGCCTCGGCGCTGCAACCGTGACGGTCGTCGTGATCGTGGGCGCAGTCCTCCTCGGCCGCCTCGGCGGTGACACCGACCCACGCCGCAGCGTCGCACTCGCCTCCGCCGCCGTTCTGGGCCTCGCTGCCGGCGCACTGCTCCTGCGCCGCTGCGTCGCACGCTTCGGCGGCATCACCGGCGACGTGCTCGGAGCCGTCGTCGAGGTGACCACCACCGCGACCCTCGTCGCCGTCGCCCTGATGACCGGGCTGACTGGCGTCTAGCGGTGGAGCAGAGGGCAGCCGTCGGCGTCTCGCAGTTCGAGACACGGAGGCCGGCTGTGGCCCGGATCACGGCGCTCGCGCCGACTTCGTGAACGAGATCACAAGGTTTCGTCAGGTGGACGAGAGCGGGTCAGGTCAGGCTCGTCTCATGACTTCCAGCACCGACACGACGTCCGACTTCAGCGCCCTCGAGGGGCAGGCCGAGCAGTTCGACCTCGACGCCGAGCTCATCGGGCTCACCGCCGACGAGGCCCGTGCGGAGACCGCCGCAGCCGCAGCTCAGGCCGGTGCCGTCTCCTCCGCCGCACGCGCCGCACGCAAGGAGCAGCGGGCGATGACCGCCGCCTGGATCGCGCTGTTCGCCGGCCTGGTGATCTCACTCGGCTCGTTCGCCTCGATCGCCTGGCACGACTCGATCGCCGCGAACGGCCCGAGCACCGCGACCACGACGACCGCGCCCTGACGAACCGCACCGGGATCAGAAGACGCTTCCCGTCGTCGCCCGACGTCAGCGGGTGGAGCGGTCGATGAACGGCGGTGTCGTCACGGCGAAGCGCGCGCTGCGGCCGCGTACATCGACGAGCACCTCGTCGCCGTCGACGAGACCGGCCGATGTCGCGAGCAGCGCCAGGGCGATACCGACCTTGCGCGTCGGTGAGAAGGTGCCGCTGGTGATCTCACCCAGCAGCGCACCGTCGTGGCTCGTCACGGCCATGTGCTGACGCGGGATCGCGCGCTCGAGCGACACGAGGCCGACCGTACGACGCGACGGGCCGGACTCCTTCTCGGCGAGAAGCGCCTCGCGGCCGTGGAACGCCGGCTTCGCCCAGCCGACCGCCCAGCCCGCCTTGGCCTGCACCGGCGTGATGTCGAGCGAGAGATCCTGGCCGTGCAGGGGGTAGCCCATCTCCGTACGGAGCGTGTCGCGGGCCCCGAGGCCGCACGGCAGCACCCCGAGCTGCGCGCCGTTGGTGAGCAGATCGTCCCAGACCCGGCCCGCGTGGTCCCACGGCACCACGAGCTCATAGCCGTGCTCACCGGTGTAGCCGGTGCGGCAGACGGTGATCTCGACCCCACCGATCTCGGCGGTCACGAACGACATGTAGTCGAGGTCTGACGGCAGGTGCAGAGCATCGAGAAGGGCCGCCGACTGGGGGCCCTGCACAGCAAGGACTGCGTAGTCTCGATGCTGGTCGACGACGTGGATGCCTTCTGGGGCAACGGACTTCAGGATCCGGACGACCTCAGGGGTGTTCGCCGCGTTGGGGATGAGGAAGACGTCGTCGTCGCTGCGCAGGTAGGCGATGAGGTCGTCGAGCACGCCGCCCGTCTCCGCGCAGAGCAGGGTGTACTGCGCCTTGCCCGGTGCGATCCGCGTCAGCGCGTTGGTGAGGACGGTGTCGAGAAACGCTGCGGCACCCGCGCCCGTGACGGACGCCTTGCCGAGGTGGGACACGTCGAAGATGCCGACCCGCTCGCGCACCGCCGTGTGCTCAGCCACGACACCGCCGCCGGAGTACTCCAGGGGCATGGACCAGCCACCGAAGTCGCCGAACTTGGCGCCGAGCGCCTCGTGCCGGCTGTGGAGGGGTGACTGCAGGGAGACCACGTCGCTCATGGGCCGAACCTACCGGGCAACGTCGTGCGGGGCGTGTCGTCGAGTCGGGGCTCAGCCCACCTTCCCGGTCGCGGAGGCCGGGCCCCCAGCGGGCGGGTAGGTTGCGAGCATCATCTTCCGCTCTCATGAGGAGTCCCCGTGACGACCTTGGCCCTGTCGTCGGCCGATGCCACGACCCTGACCGCAGACGTTCTCGTCATCGGCACCGCTCCCGCGGGCGGCCGCCGCAAGGGTGCCGTGCTCGTCGGCCCGGCCGCGTCCTTCAAAGCAGCCCCCAAGCGTCGCCTCGAGGAGTCGCTCACCGCACTCGGTGCCACCGGCAAGGTCGGCGACGTCGTCACTGTGCCCGGCACCGGCATCTCCACCGCCCCCGTCGTCCTGGCCGTGGGTCTGGGGTCGGGGCCGTACGACGACGAGACGCTGCGTCGTGCCGCTGGCACCGCGCTGCGGTCCCTCGCCGGTCACCGCCGAGCGGCAGTCGCCCTCCCGGTCGAGACGCCCGGTGCCCTCACTGCTGTCTCCGAAGGCGCACTGCTCGGCGCCTACTCCTATGACGAGTACAAGGTCACGAGCAAGTCGTCGCACAAGTCGGGTGTCGACCGCATCACGGTCGCCGTCGCCGATGCGAAGGACGCGGCGACCGTGGCCGCGAGCGTCCACGCCAAGGCCATCGCCAGCGGCGTCAACCTCGCCCGCGACCTGGTCAACGCACCGTCGCAGGACCTCACCCCGGTCGATTTCGCCCGGGTGGCCACGGAGGTGTCCGGCGGCCTGCCGATCGAGATCGAGATCCTCGACGAGAAGGCCTTGGCAGCGGGCGGCTACGGCGGCATCCTCGGCGTCGGCCGCGGCTCGGTGAACCCGCCCCGCCTCGTCCGCCTCGCCTACCGCCCCGACGGTGCGACCCAGCACCTCTCGCTGGTCGGCAAGGGCATCACCTTCGACACCGGCGGCATCTCGATCAAGCCCTCGCTGAGCATGCACGAGATGAAGGGCGACATGGGCGGCGCCGCAGCCGCGCTCGGCACGATCGTCACCGCCGCCAAGCTCGGCCTTGCGATCAACATCACGAGCTACCTCTGCCTCGCCGAGAACATGCCCAGCGGCTCCGCCCAGAAGCCGGGCGACGTCCTGCGCACCTACGGCGGCACGACCGTCGAGGTGCTCGACACCGACGCCGAGGGTCGACTCGTCCTTGCCGACGGCCTGGTCCGCGCACAGGAGGACAAGCCCGACATCCTCATCGACATCGCGACCCTCACCGGTGCCGCCGTCGTGGCCCTGGGCATCAGGACCACCGGGATCATGGCCAACGACGACGACCTGCGTACGGCGATACACGTGGCCGGGAACCGCGCCGGTGAGAACACGTGGCCGATGCCGCAGCCCGAAGAGCTGCGCGCGAACTTCGACAGCCTCGTCGCCGACCTCACCAACATCGGCCTCGTCGGGCGCTCGCACGGCGGCATGCTGTCGGCGTCGATCTTCCTCAAGGAGTTTGTGAAGCCGGGCCAGAGCTGGGCGCACCTCGACATCGCCGGTCCGTCGTACAACTCGCTCTCCGCCTGGGCCTACACACCGCGCGGCGGCACCGGTGTCTCCGTACGCACCCTCATCGCGCTCGCTGAGGACCTCATCGCCCACCAAGCCTGACCAGCCCACCACCAGGTCCGCGAGCTACTGCCGCAATCGTCGATTCTGCGGCCCGAAACTGAGGATTCGGGCGGTTACTCGCGGACCTGGGCGGGGGAGGGGCAGAGGTCGCTGTTCGCTACGAGCAGGTCACCCGTGGTCACGTCGCGGTCACGGGAGTGAAAGGATGGTCGACGCGTCCCGATCACGGGGCGCGTGTGCCGTCAGGCCCCTGGGTCGTGCGCACCGTCCGACCACACGCACCTACGAGGAGCGCCCGTGTCCGGGACCCAGTTCGACCTCGTCATCCTCGGTGGCGGCTCCGGCGGCTATGCCGCGGCCCTGCGCGGCGCGCAGCTCGGCCTCTCGGTGGCTCTCATCGAGAAGGACAAGCTCGGCGGCACCTGCCTGCACTACGGCTGCATCCCGACCAAGGCGCTGCTCCACGCTGCCGAGGTCGCGGACTCAGCACGCGAGTCCGAGCAGTTCGGTGTCAAAGCCACGCTCGAGGGCATCGATGTACCCCAGGTCAACGCCTACCGCGACGGTGTCGTCGCCCGGCTCTACAAGGGCTTGCAGGGGCTGGTGAAGTCCCGCGACATCACCCTCGTCACCGGCACGGGTCGCCTGACATCGCCGACCACCGTCGACGTCGACGGCACGACCTACACCGCGGCGAAGGCCGTCATCCTCGCCACCGGCTCCTATGCCCGCAGCCTTCCCGGCCTCGAGATCGGCGGCCGGGTGATCACCTCCTACGAGGCTCTCGACCTCGACTTCGTACCGGCCAAGGTGATCGTGCTCGGCGGCGGTGTCATCGGCGTGGAGTTCGCATCGGTGTGGAAGTCCTTCGGCGCCGACGTCACCATCGTCGAGGCGCTCCCCCGCCTCGTACCCAACGAGGACGAGGCGTGCTCGAAGGCGCTCGACCGGGCGTTCCGCAAACGCGGGATCACGGCCAAGGTCGGGGTGCGCTTCGCTGGCGTCACCCAGTCCGACACCGGTGTTGTCGTCTCCCTCGAGGACGGCACCACCCTCGAGGCCGACCTGCTGCTCGTCGCCGTCGGTCGTGGCCCCAACGCCACGGGCATGGGCTTCGAGGAGGTCGGCGTGGCGATGGATCGCGGCTTCGTCCTCACCGACGAGCGGCTGCGCACCACCATCCCCGGCGTCTTCGCCGTCGGCGACATCGTCCCCGGCCTGCAGCTCGCGCACCGCGGCTTCGCCCAGGGGATCTTCGTCGCCGAGGAGATTGCCGGCCTCGCCCCCCGCGTGATCGACGAGATGGGCATCCCGCGCGTCACCTACTGCGAGCCCGAGGTCGCCTCGGTCGGGCTCACCCAGGCGCAGGCCGTCGAGAAGTACGGCGACGGCAACGTCGAGACGTATGAGTACAACCTCGGCGGCAACGGCA
>JANMBJ010000357.1:0-6485 GCA_031360335.1 Candidatus Nanopelagicales bacterium | reverse complement strand
ATAATGAGAGCGACGCCCTTGGCCTTCATCGCGTCGACCGCGGCGGAATCCGGCGCGCCGGTGAGGTAGAGATTCCCGTGGCGTTTGGCCTCGAGGGATCCGAACGCGGCGTCTTGGAAGAACGCTGCGCCATGGTGTTCTTCGCCGTGGCGAGAGCCTCTTTGAACCACTGGTGGTCCCACGAGAAGTGGTTGGGCACCACGTCGACGAAGACCCGCAGCCCGAGCGCGTGGCTGTCCTCGACGATGCCGCGCAGGTCGGCGACCGATCCGAGACGGGAGTCGACGTCGCGAGGGTCGGCGACGTCGTAGCCGCCGTCGAGCAGCGGCGAGGGATAGAACGGCGACAGCCAGATCGCGTCGACCCCGAGGTCGCGCAGGTAGGGGAGACGCGCGCGGATACCGGGCAGGTCGCCGAGACCGTCGCCGTCGGAGTCGGAGAACGAGCGCGGATAGATCTGGTAGACGACCGCGTCGCGCCACCAGTCGCGTGTCTCTCGGGGCGGGATCCCGGCGTTGCCCTCACGGACAGGAAGGTCGGCGGTCGTCATCGAGGCGTCTCCTGGATGGTCGCGATGGTGGTGGGGGAGTCTGTCGCGGCTGACGTCGGCGGTGACGTGTCGGCACGAGGTGAGTCAGCGGAAGCAGGCGGATCGGTGTTGACCATCGCGATCGCCGCACCCACGAGGTAGCGCCAGAGCTGCTGCTCCCACGCCGGGTCGAGACTCTGCTCGCGCATCGTCTCGTCGAGGGCGGAGCGCATGTGCGCGACCCAGTGGTCGCGGGCGTCGTCGTCGATCGCGAAGGGCGCGTGACGCAACCGGAGCCGGGGGTGGCCGCGCTCGTCGCCGTAGGTCGTGGGACCGCCCCAGTACTGCGTGAGGAACAGTCGCAGCCGTCGCTCCGCGGGTTCGAGGTCGGTCTCGGGGTACATCGGGCGAAGAACGGGATCGCTGGCGACACCTGCATAGAAATGGTGCACGAGAGAGGTGAAGAACGCCGCGCCACCCATCTGGTCGAACGGCGTGGGCTCGGTGTCCGGCATCCGGCCATTCTGCCCTGATCACCCGTTGAGACCGTCAAGGGCCACCGGGAATCGGGCGATAGTCGCTCTATGACGGCTCCCCCCACGTCGGACCAGACGCCTGCTCCCGCGCCTTCGGTGTCGCGCCGTGCGCTCCTCGGCCTCTCCACTGCCGCTGCGGCCGGAGCGCTTCCGGCTCTCGACCTGGTGACCGGGTCCGCGACTGCTGCTCCTGCGTCGCCGGTCGTGACGGCAGCAGACGTCGTGCGCGCCGGCCCGCTCCCGGTGACTGCTCCCAACCGCACCCAGGTTCTCCATCTGCTGCGTCGGGCGACGTACGGCCAGACGCCGGTGGACGTCGCCCGGGTCACGAAGATGGGCACCCGGGCCTGGCTCGAGCAACAGCTCAAGCCGTCGACCATCGCCGACCCCGCCGCGGTGACGATCCGTGCGCTCTACCCCGAGGCCGGCTGGTCGATCGCGCAGGTCTACCAGCAGGTCAAGGCCGGGCACATCAGCCGGTTCGGCTGGGACGTCATGATCCCGCTGTCGGAATACACCATCGCGATGGCGACCTGGAGCTCTCGGCAGCTCAACGAGCTGATGGTCGAGTTCTGGAGCAACCACCTCAACGTCGCCAACCCGTCCGACGGTGTGTGGGACAGCCGTCAGTCCTATGACCACGACGTCATCCGGGCAAACGCGCTCGGGAAGTTCAGTCACCTGCTCGCCGCGAGTGCAGCGCACCCGGCGATGCTCAACTACCTCAACCAGGCGGACTCGACCAAGGACGCTCCCAACGAGAACTACGGGCGCGAGCTGCTCGAGCTGCACACGGTCGGGATCGGGGCGCGCTACACCGAGGCCGAGGTGCTTGCCTCAGCGCGGATCATGACCGGCTACACCCTGCAGTGGGACGAGTCGCTGCCCCGATACGGTGAGTTCGTCTACGACCCGTCGATCCACTGGACCGGCCGCGTCACCGTCCTCGGGTTCACCCACCCCAACACGGCAGCCGACGGGCGAGCAGTGGTCAACGCCTACCTCTCCTACCTCGCGCACCACCCGGCGACAGCGCGCCGCATCGCGACCAAGCTCGCCGTGCACTTCGTCTCCGACAACCCGCCGCCGGCCCTGGTGTCCCGCCTGGCCGCCGCATACCTCAAGTACGACACCGACATCGTGCCGGTGCTGCGAGTCCTCTTCACCTCGGCGGAGTTCGCCGCATCGCCGTTCCGCAAGGTACGTCGGCCCTACGAGGACATGGTCGCCACGCTGCGCACCCTCGGCTACGGCCTGCTGTCCAACCGCCACCCGACACCGGTGCGCCGCGCGGGCCCGGAGGCGCTCTACTGGATGAGCGACCGGCTGCAGCACGCGCCGCTGGCGTGGCCGCAACCAGACGGCTATCCCGATGTCGCGACGTCCTGGACCGCCGGCGGCGGGCTGCTGGCACGGTGGAACATGCACCTCGGTCTCGCTGCCGGCTGGTGGCCCAACAGCACGCAGATCTACAAGCCGAGCGCGACGTCGCTCCTGCCACCGCTGCGCTCGACGACGACCTATCTGGCTCTCGTCAACGCGCTCGCGGCTCGACTGACCGGCTCGGCGCTCCCCGCTGTGCACACCGCGGCGGTGCTGACCTTCCTCGGCAAGCGACCGACCGACCGGGTGCACACCACCGACCAGTGGGTCACGTGGGACATCGAGCGAATGCTCGCCCTCGTCCTTGACACTCCCAACCACCAGATGCGATAGGCCGGACCATGCCGATTCCCCGGGGTTGCGCCGAGTGCGACCGCCAGACCGACGAGATGGGTCGCCGTCGCCTCATCAGCCGACGCTCCTTCCTGCGCACGACCGTCGGTGCCACGGCGGCCACGATGGTCGGGCTCAGCTCCGCTGCCCTGACCACTCGGATGGCCTTCGCAGCGTCCCCGTCCTACGACGGTGACGTCCTGGTCGTGCTGTCGATGCGCGGCGGATTCGACGGGTTGTCGGCCGTCGTCCCGCTCGGTGATCCGGCGTACTCCGCGGCCCGCCCGACGATCGGTGTGCCGCAGAGCCAGGCGCTGCCGACCGGGGACCCGTTCTGGGGTCTGCACCCTGACCTCGCGCCGCTGAAGCCGTGGTGGGACGCCGGCACGTTCGGTGCAGTCCATGCGGTCGGGGCGCCCGACCCGACGCGTTCGCACTTCGCCGCCACCGCTGAGATGGAGCGGGCGGCGCCGGGGTCCTCGTTGCGGACCGGCTGGCTCGACCGCACCCTCGGCCTGCGCCAGTCGGCGGGGGTCTTCCAGGGCGTTGCCCTCGGTGACTCGCTCGCTCCGCTGTCGCTCGCCGGGCCCTACGACGAGCTGGCGTTCGGGCGTATCGACGACTTCGAGCTCGCCGGCGTCTGGGGTGACACCCCGGCCCAGATCAAGGCCGAGGGCGACCGGTGGGCACGCGCGCTGCAGACCCTGCACGCGGGCATCCCGTCGCTCGCCGGCTCGGCGGACGCCGTTCTCGGTGCCATCTCCACGACCCGCTCGCTCAAGGCCGCCGGCTACACCGCCAGCAACGGTGCGGTCTATCCGCACACCGTCGTCAACGGCACCTATGCCACCAGCGACCTGTCGGCTGCGCTCATGGATGTCGCGCGCCTCATCAGGGCGCAGGTCGGGCTGCAGGTCGTGTGCCTCGACTACGACGACTGGGACATGCACGCCGATCTCGGCACGGTCGGCCAGGGCCGGTTCCACGACCGCATCTCGGAGTGGGCGGTCTGCATCGAGGCCTTCCTCACCGATCTGGGCCCCAGCGGGATGGCCAACCTCTCGATGGTGACGCTCTCGGAGTTCGGTCGCCGGGTCGAGGAGAACGGCGATCGTGGGGTCGACCACGGCCACGGCAACGTCATGATGACGTTCGGTGGCGGAGCCGCGGGAGGACAGGTTCACGGCTCGTGGCCCGGGCTCGCACCCGACAAGCTCGACGACGGCGATCTCGCCGGCACCACCGACTATCGCGATGTGCTGGCCGAGGCGCTGACCAACCGCTGCCGACAGCCGGTCGCCGACCTCTCGCAGGTGTTCCCCAACCGGGGGACGTTCGGCTCGGTCGGTGCCTTCACGCAGAAGGCCTGAGCTCCTCAGGCGTGGGTGCGTCGGTCGTCGCCGCGCCGGGGGCGAGAGCGAGTGAGGTCGCGCGCTCGAGCTGCTCGGCGTTGTCGCGGATGTTGCGCAGCATCGATCCGAAGATCACGCCGTGGAACGGCAGCATGCTCTTCCAGTAGGCGTGCCCGGCCAGTCCCTGAGGGTGGAAGAGAGCGCGCTGGGTGTAGACCGTCATCGGGCGGCCACCGCTCGTGCCGGCGTCGCGGATGCTGAGCTCGAGCCAGGCGAGACCGGGCATCCGGAACTCGCCACGCAGTCGCAGCAGCTCACCGGGGATGCGTTCCTCGACCCGCCAGAAGTCAAGCGGGTCACCGACTCTCAGCTTGTCGGGGTCACGTCGCCCACGCTGCAGACCCACCCCACCCATGCGGCGGTCGATCCAGCCGCGCACCTCCCAGGCGAGAGGGAAGGAGTAGTAGCCACGATCGCCACCCATCCCTTCGACGACGCGCCAGAGCGACTCGGGCGTCGCATGGACGATCGCTTCGCGGGTGTCCTCGTAGAGCGACCCGCCTGCCCAGTCAGGATCCGACGGCAGCGGGTCGCTGGGTGCTCCGGGAAGGCTCGAGCTCGACCACGCCGTGTTCACGTCGGCCTCGCGCACCTTCGAGAGCGCTAACGTCACAGCTCGCTCGTAGGGCACGAGGCCCTGGGGCGGGTCGGGGATGTAGTCAGCGATGTCGTGCTCGCGGCACACCGTCCGCATCGTCACGCTCTCGACGAGCGGTGCCGCCACGGCGCGGGGCACCGGCGTGATGAGCCCGACCCAGTGGGCCGAGAGCTTCGGGGTCCCGAGCGGCATCCGGAAGACCAGCCGTTTGCGCAGACCTGCGGCGTGCGCGTAGCCGTGCATCATCAGCTCGTAGGTGATGACGTCCGGGCCGCCGATGTCGAACGCGCGACTGACCTCCGGCGGCAGATCGGCGCAGCGTACGAGGTAGTAGAGGACGTCGCGGATCGCGATGGGCTGCGTCGGGGTGCGCACCCAGGCGGGAGTGACCATCACGGGCAGTCGCTCGGTGAGATAGCGGACCATCTCGAAGCTCGCCGACCCGCTGCCGATGATGACGGCGGCCCGCAGCTCGACCGTGGGCACTCCGGTGAGACGCAGGATCTCGCCCACCTCGCCACGGCTGCGGAAGTGCTCGCTCAGCTGGGCGGCGGGCACGTCGGGCTGCAGCGCACCGAGATAGACGATGCGGCCGATCTTCTCGTCACGTGCGACCGCGGCGAACGTCCGCGCGATCTGCCGCTCGAGGTCGTGGAAGCCGGCGCCGCTCAGCATCGAGTGCAGCAGGTAGTAGGCGACGTCGACGTCGCGCAGCGCGGCGTGGAGGACGTCGGGATCGCCAGCATCTCCGGCGACGACCTCGACCTTGTCGATCCAGCTGCGGTCCGAGAGCCGCTCGGGGTGACGAGCGAGCACGACGACGTCGTGGCCCGCTGCCAGCAGCTCAGGGACGAGTCGTCCGCCGATATATCCGGTGGCTCCGGTGACCAGACAGCGCATGCGGTCAGTCTGTCGGTGCCCGCCCGACCTCGCCAGGCAGGGACTCCCGGATCCGGCGTACGACGTCGACGATGTCGACCTCGACGTCAGTACGCACGCGGACCACCGGGGTGATCGCCAGCGGCTCCGCTGTGGCGATCACGTCGTCGAGGTCGTCGAGGTCGTCGAGGTCGTCGAGCAGAGCCGCGTCGAAGTGCCCGGGATGGCGGGTGCGGCTGGCATAGCGCTGTCGCGTGAGGTCTGGTGGGCACTCGCACCAGACCTCGACCGCGCCGTCGACCCGAGCGCGCGCGAGTCCGAGGGACGCGATGTCGCGCGTGCTCGGCCTCTGCTGAGAGCCTTCGCCCTCCGCGTCCGGCTGATCGCCGAGACCCGCGACCAGGCGACCGTCGGGTCACCTACGCCGGCCACGGCGCGTGACCAGCCATCGCCGTCCGGACCCGCGTCGCTGACTTCGAAACGGCATACTGACCCCGTGCGGATCGCGGTGATCGTCAATGGACCTCCCGGCTCCGGCAAGTCCACGATGGCAGCGGATCTGGCCAGCTCGCTCGGGCTCCCGCTCCTCGCCAAGGACGCCATCAAGGAGACGCTCCTCGACGTCGTCGGCTATGCCGACCGGGCGGAGTCACGACGGCTCGGTGCCGCCGCCGGCGAGATCGGCTGGACTGTCCTCGCGACCTGCCCGGACGGTGCGGTCATCGACACCTGGCTCGCTCCGAGCACGCGCGACATCGCGTCCCTCGGACTCGCGCGCGCTCGGGTCGACGGCGCGGTCGAGGTCTGGTGCGAGT
>JANMBJ010000253.1:0-10974 GCA_031360335.1 Candidatus Nanopelagicales bacterium | reverse complement strand
TCATCGGGCGCCTGCGGTGCTGGTCGTTGACCCAGCGGCCGAGCTGACGGCGGACGAGCTGCTGCAGGGCGAACTGGTCGGTGGTGCCGTTGCGCAGGGCGTCCTCGACCGACTGCTTGAGCTTGGGGATGATGTCGTCGAACACGGCGTCGTCCTCGACGAAGCCGCGCGCCTGGATCTCCGGGCCGGCCGTCACCTTGCGGTCGACGGAGTCGATGACGACGAAGCAGGTGATGAAGCCCTCGGTGCCCAGGACCCGGCGGTCCTTCAGCGAGGACTCGGTGAGGTCACCGACGCTGGCGCCGTCGACGTAGACATAGCCGCACGGGACCGCGCCGACGACGGTCGCCTTGCCGTCGACGAGGTCGATGACACCACCGTCGAGGGTGAGCATGATCCGCTCGGCGGGCACCCCGGTCGCGAGCGCCAGCTCGGCGTTGGCCTTGAGGTGGCGCGGCTCGCCGTGCACGGGCATGACGTTGCGCGGCTTGACGATGTTGTAGCAGTAGAGGAGCTCACCGGCGGCGGCGTGGCCGCTGACGTGCACCATCGCATTGCCCTTGTGCACGACCTTGGCCCCGAGGCGCGTGAGGCCGTTGATGACGCGGCTCACGGCGTTCTCGTTGCCGGGGATGAGCGAGGAGGCCAGCACGACGGTGTCACCGGGGCCGACCTTGATCTGGTGGTCGTTGTTGGCGATGCGCGAGAGTGCGGCCATCGGCTCGCCCTGCGAACCGGTGCACACGAGCACGACCTGGTCGTCGGGGAGCTGCGAGAGCTGCTCCGGGGTGACGAGCAGCTCGTCGGTCGCGGTGAGGTAGCCGAGCTCGCGGGCCACGGCCATGTTGCGCACCATCGAGCGCCCGAAGAACGCAACCTTGCGGTTGTGGCGCTGCGCGATGTCGATGATCTGCTGGATGCGGTGGATGTGGGAGGCGAAGGACGCCACCACGATGCGGCCGCCGGCGTTGTTGAAGACCCGGTCGAGCGCGGGCTCGATGTCGCGCTCGCTCGCGACGAACCCGGCGACCTCGGCGTTGGTCGAGTCGGTGAGGAAGACGTCGACGCCGCGCTCGCCGAGACGGGCGAACGCACGCAGGTCGGTGATCCGGCCGTCGAGCGGGAGCTGGTCCATCTTGAAGTCACCGGTGTGCAGCACGGTGCCGGCGGGCGTCGCGATGAACACCGCAAGTGCGTCGGGGATGGAGTGGTTGACCGCGACGTACTCGAGGGAGAACGGCCCCGCCTGGGAGACGTCACCCTCCTTGACCTCGACGGTCGTGCCCTTGATGCGGTGCTCGCGCAGCTTGGACTCGAGCAGGGCGAGGGTGAGTCGCGAGCCATAGACCGGGATGTCCTGGCGCTCGCGCAGGAGGTAGGGCACCGCGCCGATGTGGTCCTCGTGCGCATGGGTCAAGACGATCGCCTCGACCTCGTCGCGGCGATCCCGGATGTGGTCGTAGTCCGGGAGGATCAGGTCGACACCGGGCTGCGCGTCCTCCGGGAAGAGCACCCCGCAGTCGACGATGAGCAGCCGCCCGGCGTGCTCGAACACCGTCATGTTGCGACCGATGTCGCCGAGGCCACCGAGCGGGATGATCCGCAGGGCATTGGCGGCGAGCTCCGGGGGCGGGCCGAGCTCGGGGTGCGCGTGGCTCATGCGACCGACTCGAACCCGGGCACTCCGCCGTCGGCGAGGGTCTGGACGAGGATCTTGCGGTCGGCCGAGGACATCGGCAGCAACGGCATCCGCAGCGCACCGCCGCCTGGTCGTCCTTGGTGCTCCAGCGCTGCCTTCACGGCGATCACTCCTTGGGTACGCGTCATGATCGCCTCGGTCACCGGGACGAGTTCGTCGTTGAGCTCACGGGCGAGATCGACATCGCCCGACTCGTGCGCCAGCACCATCGCGGAGATGCGGTCGGCCACGAGGTGACCCGTCACGCTCACGGCACCGACGGCACCGATCGCGAGCAGCGGGAGGTTCATCGCGTCGTCGCCGGAGTAGTAGACGAGCTCGCAGCGCGACATCACCTGCTGGGCGCCGAACAGGTCACCCTTGGCGTCCTTGTTGGCGACGATCTGGGGGTGCTCCGCCAGGCGCAGCAGCGACTCCGTCGAGATGGCGACGCCGGTACGACCGGGGATGTCGTAGAGCATCACCGGGAGGCCGGTCGCGTCGGCGACGGCGGTGAAGTGGGCACGCAGGCCGTCCTGCGGAGGCTTGTTGTAGTACGGCGTCACGACGAGCAAACCGTGCGCGCCCGCCTTCTCCGCCGCGCGCGCGGACTCGATGGTGTGGCGCGTGTCGAAGGTGCCGACACCAGCGACGACGTGCGCCCGGTCGCCCACCGCGTCAAGGACGGCCCGCAGCAGGCGGTCCTTCTCCTCGCCGGTGGTTGTCGGCGACTCCCCGGTGGTCCCGTTGACGACGATCCCGTCGTTCCCGAGGTCCACGAGCTCCACCGCGAGCGCCGCAGCCGCCTGCGGGTCGAGCGTGCCGTCGCCGTGGAACGGAGTGACCATGGCCGTCAGCATCCGCCCGAAGGGCCGCTGAGGAGTAGACGTACGAGACATGACCTCCAGACTAACGTGTTTGTCTCCGGCTCCAAGATCTGAGTCTCCGGCGTGGATCGCAGCCGGTAGAGATCACGGCGCAACTCGGCCGTTGCTCTGGAAGGCGGCGTAGGTGATGGGCATGAGGCGCTCGAACTCGGTCTCGTACTTCTCCGCGACCATCTCGATCTCGCGCTGGGGGAACGACGGAAAGTGGCTGCCCTCGCGCTTGGTGCGCAGCGACAGGAAGTTCATCAGCGCCCGAGCGTTCATCGTGACGTACGCCGAGGAGTAGATCGTCACCGGCAGGACGATGCGGGCCACCTCGCGAGCGACGCCGGCGGCGAGCATCTCCTGGTAGGCGGCGTAGGCCTGGGTGCACGAGGCGCGCACGGCGGCGTCGACGATGGCGTACTGCGCCGGGGTGCCCGCCACGAACTCGTAGGCACCGGGCTTGCCCTGCTGCACGAGGTTGCGCTCCGGACCAGGGACGTAGAAGACCGGCTCGAGCTCGCGATAGCGACCCGACTCCTCGTTGTACGACGCGACGCGGTGCCGCATGTGCTCGCGCCACATGAAGATCGGCGCGCGGACGAAGAACGTGAAGGAGGTGTGCTCGAAGGGGCTGCCGTGCCGATCGCGCATGAGGTAGTTGACGAGGCCGGCCGAGCGGCTGGTGTCACCGTCGACGTCCTCGAGCGACTGCTCGCCCCTGGTCGACACCCGGGCGGCGAACAGCACGTCGGCGTCGGACGCGGAGGACTTGACGAGCTCGACGGTGACGTCGCTGCGGAAGGTGATCTCGGCGGCGGGACCGTCGGTCATGGGTGCTCCTGCGAGTGGTGCGGTCTGGTCGCTTGCGAGGTTATCTGCCCAGGACGTGCGGCCGGCGTACCGGCTCGCCGCCGGCGAAGCGATGCAGGCCGAACGGCGCGATGTCGGGGTCCTCGGGACGGCCCTCGGCGAGGTCGGCCAGCACGAGTCCCATGAGCGCGGAGAACTTGAAGCCCTCCCCCGAGTCGCCGCACGCCAGCACGATCCGCCCCTCCGCCAGGGTATCGATCACGAACCTGCCGTCCGGGGAGTCGGTCCACGAGCAGACCTGCGCATCGAGCACGGTGGGATCGAGGTCGCTGAAGTTGCGGACCACGCGCTCGGAGATCAGAGCCGAGACGCCGGCGTCCGGCACGCGGTCGACGTCGTACTCCTGCCAGTCGCGCAGCGGCAGGTCGACGCCCAGCTTGTAACCCCGTCCGGGCGTGGGCATCGCATACATCCCGGGCTCGTCACCCTGCGGGCCGTCATAGAGGCACGGCAGGTCGTCGGTGACCGGCGCATGACCGACGTGGCAGACCTGCTCGAGCACCGGGCGCAGAGTGAGGTGCACCCCGAGCTGGTCGAGGAGCGCGCCTGCGCCGGGCCCCGGTGCGAGCACGACGACGTCGGCCTGGAAGGTACGCCCGCCCTCGGCGGTGAGGAGCACCCCGTCAGCCGTGGTGTCGATCTCGCGGATCACCGGACCGCAGACCAGCTCGCCATGGGCCATCGCGAACAGGGCGGCCTGCGCGTCGAGCGCTGCACGGGCCAGCACCGGTCCTGCCGTCTCCTGCCAGATGCCGACCCGGCCGTCGGGGCGCAGGCCCGGGAAGAAAGAGCCGACGTCGGCTGGGTCGACGACGGTGTGCGGCACGTCCTCCGCCGTGAGCGCCTCGGCGACGAGCGCCGAGGTGACGTCGTCGCGCCACATCAGACCGCGCTCGAGGATGGCGGTGATCCCCGACGCCGTCTCGAGCCGGTGCCACGCCTCGAGCGAGCGCCGGGCCAGCCGGACCCGGAGCCGATCGGGGTGGCTGAGGCGCCACAGGCGGGTGGGGCCGGACGACGAGCCGAGCTGATGCGCCGTGCCGTGCCGGTCGACGAGGGTGACGTCGTGGCCCCGACGAGCCAGCTCGGCAGCTGCCGGAAGCCCCCAGGCACCCGCCCCGACGACCACGACTCTCATAGTTGTCACGGTAGCGGGGAAGATGTCGTCATGAGCTCTCCAGATCGCTCGGCCGACACCTCCGTACGACCCGCTCGACCCGACGACGCCGCAGCGGTCGCCGCCGTCACCCTCGCCTCGTGGCAGGGCCCCTACGCCGAGCTGCTCCCGACCGGTGCGCTCGACGGGGTGACGGTCGACGACCTGGTCGCGGAATGGCGCACGACGCTCACCTCGCTGCCGACGTCGCGGCACCTCGTCCTGGTCGCGCTCGAGGGCGAGACCGTCGTCGGACACGTTCTGGTGGAGCCAGCCTCGGACCCCGACGTGAGCGGTGCCGACGATCGCTCCGAGCTCGTCGACCTCGTCGTTCACCCCGATCACCAGCGACGTGGCCACGGGTCGCGACTCCTCGCGGCCGCGGTCGACATCGCCCGGTCGTCCGGCGTCACCGAGCTCACCACCTGGGTCGTGGCGGTCGACCGACCGCGCGCGTCGTTCCTCCGCTCCGCCGGCTTCGAGGCAGACGGAGCGGAGCGCACCCTCGACACCGGCCCCGAGACCAAGGCCGTCGCCCAGACCCGCTGGGCCACCACCCTCTAGGTCAACGCCCGCACTAGGGTGCGCTGGTGACGGTGTCGAAGTTCTCTGGGTTTCCGATGGCCGGGTTCGACTTCTACGAGGCGTTGGCGGTCGACAACAGCAAGACGTG
Organism: Candidatus Nanopelagicales bacterium; assembly: GCA_031360335.1. Lineage (GTDB taxonomy): Bacteria > Actinomycetota > Actinomycetes > S36-B12 > CAIYMF01 > Longivirga. The sequence continues at coordinate 5,725 of JANMBJ010000253.1, read as the reverse complement.
GTGGACCGCGCACAGGGACACCTACGACGTCGCGGTGAAGCAGCCGTTTCTTGACCTGCTGACCGAGCTCGAGGGCGAGTTCGGTCAGGGCAAGGTCTTTCGGCCGTATCGCGATGTGCGCTTCTCGAAGGAGAAGACGCCGTACAAGGACCACCAGGGTGCGTTCGTCGGGGTCGAGGACGGCATGGGGTGGTACGTCCAGGTCTCCGCGAGCGGCCTCATGGTCGCCGGCGGTTGGTATTCCTCGGCACCCAAGCAGCTGGCCCGATATCGCGACGCAGTCGACTCCGCCGTGGTCGTCGAGCTGGAGAAGTCGCTCGCCGCGGCGCGCAAGGCCGGCCTCGAGCTCGGTGGCGACGTGATGAAGACCAAGCCGCGCGGAGTCGCCGACGACCACCCGCACCTCGACCTGCTGCGTCACCGCAACGTCACCGTGGAGAAGCAGTTCGGCATGCCCGAGTGGGTCAGCACGCGTGCTGCCCTGACGAAGGTGCGCACGACGTGGCGCGCGATGACACCTCTCGTGAACTGGCTCGCCGACCACGTCGGGCCCTACGACGACGGCATCCCCACAGAGCCGCGATGAGCCTGACGGGAAGCGATCCCGGCGTTCACTGGCACGTCGAACGGCGAGGCATCCTGGTCAACGCGATCGGGGTCGGGCTCGCGACCGCGGCCTACGGCGTCTCGTTCGGCGCCATCTCGGTCACCGGCGGGCTCACGGTCCTGCAGACGCAGGTGCTCTCGGTCTTCATGTTCACCGGCGGCTCGCAGTTTGCCGTCGTGGGCGTGCTCATCGCCGGCGGCGGCGGCGCTTCGGCAGTCGCGACCAGCGTGCTGCTCGGCGTCCGCAATGCCTTCTACGGGCTGACCATGGCGCCGGTGCTCCGGGTGACCGGGCTGCGACGGGTGGTCGCCGCGCAGCTCACGATCGACGAGTCGACCGCGATGGCGGTGAGCAGGTCGGTCGAGCACGATGACGGCCGCGCGTCTCGCCTGGCGTTCTGGTCGACCGGCCTGTCGGTGTTCGTCTGCTGGAACCTCGCGACACTCGCCGGGGCACTGGGCGCCGGTGCACTCGGCGACCCGCGGGTGTGGGGCCTCGACGCGGCGATCCCCGCCGGCTTCATCGCTCTCGTGTGGCCGCGACTGCGCGACCGCCGCTCGTGGACCATCGGGCTCAGCGCCGCAGCAGTGGCGCTCGTGCTGACACCGTTCCTGCGTCCCGGGGTTCCGGTGCTCGTCACCGCCGTCGTCGCCGTGATCGCGGGAGTCCTTGCCGCGCGACAGAAGGCGGCCGCATGAGCCCCGAGTGGTACGCCGTCGTCCTCGCCACGCTGGGATGCTTCGCCGCCAAGCTCGCCGGGCAGTCGGTGCCCCAGCGCTTCCTCGACCGACCGCTGGTGCACGAGATCTCCGACGCGCTCCCGATCGCGCTGCTCATGGCGCTCGTCGCCGTGCAGACGTTCGCGTCGGGGCAGTCGCTGCAGGTCGACGCGAGGTTCGCCGGGCTCTGCGCCGCGATCGTCGCGCTGCTCCTGCGTGCACCGTTCCTCGTCGTGGTCATCGTGGCCGCCGGCGTCGCGGCCGGTGTCCGGTCGCTGGGCTGGGCCACGTGAGCGCCTCGACGATCCTCTGGCGCACCCCCCTCGTCGCCCGCGACCGAGACGAGCCGCACCGGTCCTCGACGCCCCTCGAGCTGTTCTTCGACCTGTGCTTCGTCGTCGCGGTGGCCGCTGCTGCGTCCGAGCTGCACCATGGCGAGGCACACCCCGACCACCTGGCGACGGACGTCGTCTCCTACCTCATGGTGTTCTTCGCCATCTGGTGGGCCTGGATGAACGTCACCTGGTTCGCCTCGGCCTACGACTCCGACGACGTGCTCTACCGGATCTCGATCTTCGTCATCATCGGCGGTGCGCTCATCCTGGCGGCCGGTGTGAGGTCGGCGTTCGAGGAGCGCGACTTCCTCGTCGTGACGATCGGCTACTGCGTCATGCGCACCTCGCTGGTGCTCCTGTGGCTGCGCGTCGCGCACGACGACCCACCGCACCGTCGTACAGCGCTGCGGATGGCGCTCGGCGTCACGCTCTGCCAGCTGGGGTGGGTGGCGCTGCTGCTCGTGCCGGAATCGGTGCGAATGCCGCTGTTCGCCGTGCTCATCCTCTGCGAGCTCACCGTGCCGGTGATCGGCGAGCGGGCGGGGACGACGTCGTGGCACCCGGGCCACATCGCCGAGCGCTATGGCTGCTTCACGCTCATCGTGCTCGGTGAGTCGGTGCTGTCGGGCTCGGGCGCGCTCGGAATCGCCGTCGGTGACTCCGAGAAGCTCGGTCAGGTCTGGGGCATCGCGCTCGGTGGCCTGCTGCTCGTGTTCTCCATGTGGTGGAAGTACTTCGCGCGACCGGCCGAGGACCTGCTCACCAGCAGCCGCGTGGCGTTCCAGTGGGGCTACGGCCACCTCCTCATCTTCGCGGCCGCTGCTGCCACGGGTGCGGGCATCGCGGTCGCGGTCGACCAGGCGGTCGGCGACCTCGAGATCAGCCGCGCGATGGCTGCAGCGTGTGTGACGGTGCCCGTCTCGATCTACGTGGTCACGACGTACGTCCTGCACCTGCGCCCGCAGGAGGATGCCGGTGGACGCGGCTTCACGCTCCTCGGAGTGCCCGTGCTCCTGCTGGCGACCTGGTCACCACAGCCGATCCTCGTCGCCGGCATCGCCGCGGCCGCGATGGTCACCACCAACGTCATCCTCGACGCCCGGGACACACCCGGACCCACCTCGCTGGCGTAAGTGCTGCTCAGCGCTCGTGGTCGGCAGCACGTGCGCCAGCAAGACGGGACCGACGGTGGTTCAGTCGAGGTCGAGGTAGTCGTCGAGGCCGACGGTGAGACCGGGGTGGTCTGCGATCTTGCGTACGCCGAGAAGCACTCCGGGCATGAACGAGACGCGGTCGCTGGAGTCGTGCCGGATCGTGAGGGTCTCCCCCTCGTGACCGAGGAGGACCTCCTGGTGGGCGACGAGGCCACGCACCCGCAGCGAGTGGATCGGGATGCCGTCGACGACCGCTCCGCGGGCGCCGTCGAGACCGCTCGCGGTCGCATCCGGCTGCGCACCGAGTCCTGCCGCGCGACGAGCCTCGGCGATGAGCCGGGCCGTGTGGGCCGAGGTGCCAGACGGCGCATCGATCTTCGTGGGGTGGTGTAGCTCGATGATCTCGACCGACTCGAAGAACGCGGCCGCCTGCGCGGCGAAGCGCATCATGAGCACCGCGCCGATGCCGAAGTTAGGTGCGACGAGCACACCGGTGGCGGGCGATGCGTCAAGCCAGGTGCGCACCTGCTCGAGGCCCGCGTCGTCGAAGCCGGTGGTGCCGACGACGGCGTGGATGCCATGACCGATGACATGCTCGAGGTTGCCGAGCACGGCGTCAGGGGCAGTGAAGTCCACGACCACCTGCGCGCCTGCCGAGGTCAGCGCTGCCAGGTCGTCGCCCTGGTCGAGCGCCGCGACCAGCTCGAGGTCAGCTGCTCCGGAGACCGCGCGTACGACCTCAGCACCCATGCGTCCGGCCGAACCGAGAACTGCGACGCGGATGCTCATGGGTGCTCCCTCAGGCAGTGAGTGCTCAGGCTGCGGTGGTTGCGTTCGTCAGTGGTGCCCGTGCTGGCGTGCTCAGGCGATGGCGGACGAGAAGTCCCGATCGGCATCGAAGGGCCCGATGACGGCGAGGGTCGGCGTGACCTCGAGCAGCGAGTCGGCGATCGCCGTGACGTCGTCGAGCGTGACCGCCTCGATTGCGGCGAGCACGTCAGCGGTCGACCACAGGTCACCTGTGAGCAGCTCGGCCTTGCCGATGCGCGACATGCGCGACCCGGTGTCCTCCATGCCGAGGACGAGGCCACCACGCATCTGACCCTTGCCGCGCTGCAGCTCCTCGTCGGTGAGGCCCGAGGCCGCGACCTTGACGAGCTCGTCGCGGCAGACCGCGAGCACCTCGTCGACCTTCTTCGGCATGCACCCGGCGTAGACGCCGAACGGGCCGGTGTCGGCATAATGCGAGGCGAAGGAGAACACGGAGTAGGCCAGACCGCGCTTCTCGCGGACCTCCTGGAACAGCCGGCTGCTCATGCCGCCGCCGAGGGCGGAGCTGAGCACGCTGAGCGCGAACCGCCGGTCGTCGTCACGAGCGATCCCAGGCACACCGAGGACGATGTTGGCCTGCTCGGTGGTCTTGGTCAGCACGCGTACGTCGCCAGCCCCGCGGGTGCGGAACCCGCCGGCGCGAGGCGCCGCCGGGACAGCGTCGCCCTCGAGGAAGCCGGCCGGCCCGAAAGCCTTGCGCACCATACGAACCACGGTGGCGTGGTCGACGTTGCCGGTCGCCGAGACGACGATGTTCTCGGGACGGTACTGCCGGTGGTAGAACGCGCGGATCGCACGCGGGGTGATCGACTCGATCGTCTCGACCGTGCCGAGGATCGGGCGACCCAGCGGTGTCTTGCCGAACATCGCGTCGGCGAACTCCTCGTGCACGAGATCACCGGGGTCGTCGTCGCGCATCGCGATCTCTTCGAGGATCACGTCACGCTCACCGTCGACATCCTTGGCGCGCAGCAGCGCTGAGGTGACGAGGTCGGAGACCACGTCGACCGCGAGCGGCAGGTCGACGTCGAGCACCCGGGCGTAGAAGCAGGTGTATTCCTTGCTGGTGAAGGCATTCATCTCGCCGCCGACCGCATCGATCGCGGCGGAGATGTCGAGCGCGGAGCGACGCTCGGTGCCCTTGAAGAGCAGATGCTCGAGGTAGTGCGCAGCACCGGCCTGCGCCGGCGTCTCGTCGCGTGAGCCCACACCGACCCAGATGCCGAACGCCGCAGAGCGCACGCCGGGAAGGTTCTCGGTCACGACCCTGAGGCCACCGGGCAGGACGGTGCGGCGCACGCGCGCGCCGTCCTCGTCGAGCAAGGTCCGGGTGGAGCCGGGCTTCTGGTCACGCGCGCTGGGCACCCGGTGTGACCGGGTGCCCAGCGCGGTGGTGCGTGACGGTGCCATGTCGAGGATCAGGCCTCGACGTCGGCGGTCTCGTCGGACGGAGCAGCGTCGGCGGAGTCGCCGTCCTCGACCGGCGACAGCGACAGCTTGCCGCGCGCGTCGATCTCGGAGATCTCCACGAGCACCTTCTGGCCGATGGACACGACGTCGTCGACGTTCTCGACGCGCTTGCCACCGGCGAGACCGCGCAGCTTGGAGATGTGCAGCAGGCCGTCCTTGCCGGGCATGAGCGAGATGAAGGCGCCGAAGGTCGTCGTCTTCACGACGGTGCCGAGGTAGCGCTCGCCGATCTCGGGCATGTGCGGGTTGGCGATGGCGTTGATCTGCGCCCGCGCGGCCTCGGCCTTGGGGCCGTCGGTCGCACCGATGTAGATCGTGCCGTCGTCCTGGATCGTGATCTCGGCGCCGGTCTCGTCCTGGATCTGGTTGATCATCTTGCCCTTCGGGCCGATGACCTCTCCGATCTTGTCGACCGGGATCTGGATCGAGATGATCCGCGGCGCGAACGGCGACATCTCGTCGGGACGGTCGATCGCCTCCATCATCACGTCGAGGATGGCGAGGCGGGCGTCGCGGGCCTGGGTGAGCGCGCCACCGAGCACCGAGGCGGGGATGCCGTCGAGCTTGGTGTCGAGCTGAAGCGCAGTCACGAACTCCTTGGTGCCGGCG
>JANMBJ010000236.1:0-9879 GCA_031360335.1 Candidatus Nanopelagicales bacterium | reverse complement strand
GGTGCTCGCGGGCCAGGATGGGTTCAGCTCCGACCAGGCACGAGGGTTCCAGGCGACGGCCGAGGGCTATCAGTTCGGGCTGTGCACGGCAGCGGCGGTGGCGGCCAACAACCCGCTCTGCGCCGTCGCCCCGAGCACGGTGCCCAAGGCCATCGACGTCATCACGCCGTCGGGGGTCGATCAGGCCACGGAGCTCAACCCGCTGAACGGACCGGTCGCGATCCAGGGGGTCGCGATCCCGTGACCGAGGGCTAGCACTGCCGGAGGGTCGTCCGCTCGGGGCGGCCCTCCGCGGTGTTCGGGGACGGGTGTCAGGCCGGTGTGCAGACGTAGGCCCACGGGTCATCGCCGATGCGGGCCAGGATAACGACGGCCGAGCCGGATGCCTTGGGCAGCTTGAGTTCTCCGCGTACGACGTCGGGGTCGAGCGACGTGGCCCGCTTCTTGACCACGACGTGGCCGACCCCGCGCACGACGAGGTCGGTGCGCAGGTCCGCGAGGTCGTAGGGCATCGCGTGGTGGACCTCGAACCTGGTGGCGAGCGGGGACACGTCGATGTCGGCATCGGTGGTGACGTAGGCGACGTGCGGGTCGAGCAGCCGGCCGTCGACCTGCGCGACGACGTGGGCGACCAGACCTGCGCGGATCACGGCGTCGTCGGGCTCGAGGAGCCACCGCCCGACGGGACCGGCGGGTGGAGGGGTCTCGTCGACGAGGTCGGCGGCCGACTCGGCGACAGCCGGCCGAGCGGCCCTGCTGGAGACGACGATCGACCGCCGACGGGTCCCGGATGGTGTCAGCTCCGGCCAGGCGATCTCAGCCTCGACGAGCTGGCTGTCGACCGAGGTCCACGTCGCGCAGCCGCCGGGAGGTGTCAGCTCGTGCGGGACCCCGGGCGCGACCTTGGCAGCTGTGCGAGGGACTCGCGCAGCGACCTGCGAGACCCAGGACCAGGGCGGCGACCAGAGCTCAGGGTTGGTGACGCGCACGGACCGACCGTCACGCTGGGCGGACGGGTCACGGCGTGCGGGGTCGACGTAGGCGGCGTCGGCGTCGCGGAGGGCAGAGTCGAGCAGGGCGTCGTCCGTGACGTCGCCGGTCACCACCGTGACGAGGTCCGCGAGCCCGAGGGCGGCGACGTTGTGGGTCGCGAGGGCTGCGGTGACCGGATCTCGCTCGACGGCCGTGACTCGCAGCCCAGCTCGGGCGAAGGCCGCGGCATCGAGCCCCAGGCCGCACCCGAGATCGGCGACGTGGGTGGTGCCGGCGGCGGCGTACCGCTGCGCCCGCAGGTCGGCGACGACGGTGCGGGTCGCCTGCTCGAGGCCGTCGTCGGTGAGGACCAGGAACGCGGCCAGGTCGCCCAGGCGCGGGCGACCGCGGCGTCGCAGACGTACCTGGGTCAGGACCTCGGCGACGAGGCGCGGGTCGGCGTCGGGGTGCTGGCGGCGCAGGTGGGTGACGGACTTGAGCGGGTCGACCGCGGTCGCGTCGCCTGCCGCGGCTCGGGCGTGGGCGTCGTCGTCGTACGCCGCGGCCGCCTCGAGCAGCGTGCGACCGGCCGGGCTGCCCAGGGCGGCGACGGTCTGGAGATCCACGTGGCTGAGCGTGCCAGACGGCTTGGTCGGGCCGTGGGCTGGCACTCGGGTTGACCGAGTGCCAATGGGTTCCTAGGGTGGACCCGTTGGCACTCTCACCTCGAGAGTGCCACGCCCGAGGACCGGTTGCGGCACCCGCGACGACGCTCCGGACCTCGCATCCATGCACCATGACTCTTTCTAGGTGGAGGACAGACCGTGTCGGTCACCATCAAGCCGCTCGAGGACCGCATCCTCGTCAAGACCGTCGAGGCCGAGCAGACCACCGCGTCCGGCCTCGTCATTCCCGACACTGCCAAGGAGAAGCCCCAGGAGGGCGAAGTCCTGGCTGTCGGCCCCGGCCGCTTCGAGGACGGGCAGCGTCTGCCGCTCGACATCCAGGTCGGCGACAAGGTCATCTACTCGAAGTACGGCGGCACCGAGGTCAAGTACGACGGCCAGGAGTACCTCCTGCTGTCGGCACGCGACGTGCTCGCCGTCGTCGTCAAGTAGTACGACGTACCGCTAGCCCCGGCTAGCTGCTCTGCTCGACCGCACCATCCGCGTCGGGAACGGCGCACTCGGAACAGAACGTGATCCGCCCCGGCGGCCCCCGGGCCCCGGGGCGGACCCGTCCCGCAGACAACGAAGGAACGGCACACACCCATGGCCAAGATTCTGGAGTTCGACGAGGACGCGCGTCGCAGCCTCGAGCGCGGCGTCAACGCGCTCGCCGACGCCGTCAAGGTGACGCTCGGCCCGAAGGGCCGCAACGTCGTCATCGACAAGAAGTGGGGCGCCCCCACGATCACCAACGACGGCGTGACCATCGCCCGTGAGATCGAGCTCGAGGACTCCTACGAGAACCTCGGCGCCCAGCTCGCGAAGGAGGTCGCCACCAAGACCAACGACGTCGCCGGTGACGGCACCACCACCGCGACCGTCCTCGCTCAGGCGATGGTCCGTGAGGGCCTCAAGGTCGTCACCGCAGGTGGCGCACCGATGGACCTCAAGCGCGGCATCGACAAGGCCGTCAAGGCCGTGAGCGACCGCCTTCTCGAGGTGGCCCGCGAGGTCTCCGGCAAGGCCGAGATCGCCGACGTCGCCACCATCTCCTCGCAGGACCGCGCGATCGGCGAGCTCATCGCCGAGGCGTTCGACAAGGTCGGCAAGGACGGCGTCATCTCCGTCGAGGAGTCCAACAGCACCGCCCTCGAGCTCGACTTCACCGAGGGCATGCAGTTCGACAAGGGCTATCTCTCGCCCTACTTCGTCACCGACGCCGAGCGCATGGAGGCCGTCCTCGAGGACGCCTACGTCCTCATCGTGCAGAACAAGATCTCGTCGGTCTCCGACCTGCTCCCGTTGCTCGAGAAGGTCGTCCAGGCCGGCAAGCCCCTCTACATCGTCGCTGAGGACGTCGACGGGGAGGCGCTGTCGACCCTGGTCGTCAACCGCATCCGCGGCACGTTCTCCTCGGTCGCCGTCAAGGCGCCCGCGTTCGGTGACCGTCGTAAGGCTATCCTCCAGGACCTCGCCATCCTCACCGGTGCGCAGGTCGTGACCCCCGAGGTCGGGCTCAAGCTCGACCAGGTCGGCCTCGAGGTGCTCGGCACCGCGCGTCGCATCGTCGTCACCAAGGACGACTCGACCGTCGTCGAGGGCGGTGGCGACCACCAGGCCGTCTCCGACCGCGTCGCACAGATCCGTACCGAGATCGAGAACACCGACAGCGACTGGGACAAGGAGAAGCTCAACGAGCGTCTCGCCAAGCTCGCCGGTGGTGTCTGCGTGATCAAGGTCGGCGCGCACACCGAGGTCGAGCTCAAGGAGAAGAAGCACCGCATCGAGGACGCTGTGTCCGCGACGCGGGCCGCGATCGAGGAGGGCATCGTCGCCGGTGGCGGCTCCGCTCTCGTCCACGCCGCTTCCGTGCTCGAGGGCAACCTCGGGCTCGAGGGCGACGAGGCGACCGGTGTGGGCATCGTCCGTCGTGCCACCGCCGAGCCGCTGCGCTGGATCGCGGAGAACGGTGGCGAGCAGGGATACGTCGTCGTCGCCCGTGTCAAGGAGCTCCCGGTCGGCCACGGCTACAACGCCGCGACCGACGTCTACGAGGACCTCATGGCAGCCGGCGTCATCGACCCGGTCAAGGTGACGCGTTCGGCTCTGGCCAACGCCGCGTCCATCGCCGCTCTCCTGCTCACCACCGAGGCACTCGTGGTGGAGAAGAAGGAAGAGTCCGACGACGCCGGCCACGCCGGCCACTCGCACGGCCCCGGTGGTCACAACCACTAGCCCGTGAACGTCGAAGCCCCCGCCTGCATGTAGTCGGGGGCTTCGACGTTGCCGCCCTGGTCACTCACGCGAGGAGGCGCGAGTCCGGCAGCTTCACGGCCGGCGGGCTCGACACGAGGAGGGTGTGTCGAGCCGACAGACGGCCGTGAGGTCAGGCGGTGGCAGTGACAGACGTGCGCATCGCGGGGATCCGACGGCGCAGGTAGATCGCCTCGCGCTCGTCCTCGGACATGCCGCCCCAGACGCCGTACGGCTCTCGGACGGTCAGTGCGTGCGCTGCGCACTGCACCATCACGGGGCACCGCGAGCAGACCGACTTGGCGGCGAGCTCGCGCGAGAGACGCGACGGGCCGCGCTCGCCCTCGGGGTGGAAGAACAGGTCGCTGTCCTCGCCGCGGCAGGCGGCGTCGAGCTGCCAGTCCCAGATGTCGGCATTGGGGCCGGGGAGTCGTGATACATCAGCCATGTCGTCCGCCTCGCTCCTGTGGTAGTGATCTGAAGGTACAACCGCTTCATAGGTTGGTCAACTCTGATCGAGATATCGTGGCATGGATCACGTCATCACCTCTGTGGAAGGCCGTGCCCGCGCTTGCTTCCCCACCGTGCTCGGGGCAAACATCCCTGTCGACGCACAGGTTCACGAGGATCGAGGGAGCCGGCCGGCGTGGTCTGTTCGGAGCCGAGCCGAGTTCGGATGGGCCGCCGATGGACTCCCTGGCGCGGTTCACTCGCCTCCGATGGCGCGGTTGTGACGCGCTTGCGGCGCGTCTCAGCGTGCGGGGGACCTGACCAGGCAACACACTGAGGGAGCCATGACGTCCTCCGAGCCCGCCGACGCCGTGGGCGAGGGCGCCACGCCCCTGCCGAGCCCGGGTCTCACAGTCGCGGCGGTCGCCCGTCGGCTCGGCGTCGCTCCGGCCACCCTGCGCACGTGGGATCGCCGTTATGGACTCGGTCCGACCGAGCACTCGGCCGGGACCCACCGCCGCTATGGCGCCGTCGACGTCGCGCGGCTCGACCTCATGCGGCGCCTCGTCAACGCGGGTGCCGCCCCGGCGGACGCCGCCCGGGCTGCGCTCAGCACTGACGTCTCCGCGAGCGCCACCACCGCGGACGAGCTGGCTGCATTCGACACCACGGTCGACACCGAGCTCGAGCCGCTGCTCGACGACCTCACCGGCCCGCACGGTGGTGGCCATGTGATCGCCCTGCCCACCGCCACCCCGTCGGTCCGGGGCCTGGCGCGCGCGGCCATGAGCCTCGACAGCACAGCGTGCACGCAGCTCGTCCGCGACAGCCTCGACCGCCGCGGAGTCGTCTGGACGTGGGACAACCTGCTCGTGCCCGTGCTGGTCGGTGTCGGCCAGCAGTGGCAGAACACCGGCCAGGGCGTCGAGGTCGAGCACGTTCTCTCCGAATCCGTGACGTCGGCCCTGTCAGGCGTGGTGGCGCGCTTGAGCGGCGCGGTCAACCCCCGTCCGGTACTTCTCGCGTGTGCCGACGAAGAGATGCACTCGCTCCCGCTCTTTGCGGTGTCGGCGGCGCTGGCCGAACGGCGGATCGCGGCGCGGGTGCTCGGTGCCCGCGTGCCGCACGACGCGCTGGTCGCGTCGATCCGGCGGACAGGACCGTCGGTGGTGCTCGTGTGGTCCTACGTCGGGCGTCCCGGCGCGGCCGAGCTGCTCGCCGAGCTGCCGGCGATGCGCCCCGCCCCCGTCGTGCTCGCCGCGGGTCCGGGCTGGGGTGAGCTGCCGCCGGGCATCCCGCACGTGACCGACCTCGTCGACGCCGTCGCCCGAGTCAGCCGCGCCGTGGGCGTGTGACGCAGCGTCGCTCACGTCCTGAGGGCGGCCGGCTCGCGACGACCCGTACGAACCGCCCGGCAGTGCACGCTGCCATCGCCGCAGCGCGGCCGATACGCTCCGCTCACCGCAATGATCACCGCACGCGCCGCGACGGAGCACACGTGGACGACACCCTCACCGACCTGCTCGCCACCGGCGAGCGGGCGGCGTTCCACGGTCGGCCGACTGCGGGGATCGCCCCGCTCCAGCGCGGAGTGGAGCTCGCTCACTCGCACGGTCGCGACGCGGAGGCCACGGCGGCTGCCTGGCTCCTCGGCGTGTGCCTGTCAGCCTCGGGACGCTATGGCTCGGCGATGCTCGTGCTCGAGCCCCTGGCCGTGTCGTCGCCGGAGGAGCCCGACCGGCGGCTGTTCGCCTCTCTCGCGGCGGCCACGCTCGGCAGCGTCTCGCGCCAGCTCGGCCGCCACGCCGAAGGCCGGGCCATCGACAACCGCGCCCTCGAACTGGCTGGCGATGCCGCCGAGGCGCGGTTCGATGCCCTGCTCGGCCTGGCGGCGGACGCCGTGGGGCTCGACGACGTCAGCGCTGCCGACGCCGCGCTGGCCGATGCCGTCGCGATCACCGACGGACGGTCTGACTGGTGGCGCCAGCGCGTGCGCCTGGACTGGGTGCGCGCGGAGATCGCGCTGTTGCGTGAGCACCCCGACGAGGCGGTGCTGCGTGCGACCGCCGCGATCGCCGGCGCCGAGGCAGCAGGCGCGCCGCGACACGTGGCCAAGGGCCTGCTGTTCCTCGGGGTCTCCCAGGTGCAGGCCGGTGACTTCGAAGAGGCCGTGACCAGCCTGCGGCGCTCCGCGACGTTGGCCGAGAGCCTCGGTGCCGTGCCGCTCGTCTGGCCGGCGCGCGCGGTGCTGGGAGCCCTGGTGGCATCGGCGTACCCGGCCGAAGGGGCTGCGGCGCTCGCCTCGGCGCGGCACGTGGTGCGGCAGATCGCCGACGACCTCCCGGGGCCGTTCGCGGCCGACTGGCTCGCGCGTCCTGACATCGCCGCCCTCCTCGAGGACTGAACCGACCCCGAGCCCTGTGCTGCGAGCGCGGGGAACCTCGCTGCGAGCACAGAGCTCGGGCACCGGGGTCCTGCCGTGGCGGAAGGCGTCGTACGGCGTCTGACCTGCGGTGCGAGCACGCCCGGGGCATCCGGCGGGGCCAGGACTGAAGTCCGGGGCCGGAACTGCCGAACACTCCTGGGAAGGCGTCGCACGAGCGGTGCCACCTGACTGGGAGGACGTGCGCTCTGCCATGACCACTGTTCTCGTGTGCGACGACGCCCCCCTGGCCAGAGAGGCGATCCGACGTGCGGTCGGCGCCGTACCCGGGATCGAGCGTGTCACCGCGGCCGGCAGCGGCGAGGAGGTGCTCGCGCGCTTCCCGATCGAGCGCCCCGACCTTGTGCTCATGGACGTGCGGATGCCCGGCATCGGCGGCGTGGAGGCGTCGCGACGTCTGGTCGCCGCGCACCCGGACGCAGCAGTCGTCATGCTCACCATGGGCGAGGACCCCGAGGGGGTCGCCCGCGCGGTGTCCGGCGGTGCCCGTGGGTATGTCGCCAAGGACGCATCTCGCGAAGAGGTCGCGGCCACTGTCTCGCTCGCGCTCGCCGCAGGTCGTGACACCCCCGCCTCTCGTTCGGCCCGGGTACGCCCCGCCGGCAGCCCGCCCGCGCTCACCGAGCGCGAGCAGCAGGTGCTCGACGGCATGAGTCGCGGCAAGTCCAACGCCGAGATCGGCCGCGAGCTCTACCTCTCCGAGGACACGGTCAAGACCCACGCCCGACGCCTGTTCCGCAAGCTCGCTGCCGCAGACCGCGCGCAGGCCGTCGCACTCGGCTTCCGCTGGGGCTTCCTGCGTTGACGTCCTGACAGGCTCCGCATCGGGTTACTCATCGGCGGCGCTGTCTGTCCCTTCTTGTGGTCCTCACGGGCATCCACCGACGATTCGCGCGCTGAGGTATCGGCCCGTCCGTCGCGCACATCGCCACGCCGGCGAGCCCGGCTGAGCAGTGACGGTGTCCGCTCGGTCTGCTGGGCGAAGATCCGTTCAGCCTATCCATCGCCGGCAGCGTCGCGGGCGTCAGGTGGGGCGGGTCCCGGTTACGACGTCCAGAAGACCAGGGCTGTGACCGAGTGCGTCCGGACATGCCTGTGGCCCGATCGCTGGTGGGGTGTCGGGTCGCAGGTGGTGGTGGTGTCGAGGGTCGGTGGTGGTTAGGCGGCGGTGTGCAGGGGTGGTGGGTCGGGTGGTTGGGGTGGTTGGCCTCGTCGGTGTCGTTCGGCGAGGAGGGTGCCGTCCGCGTCGGGGTAGCCGGTGGTGCTCGGTGTCGAAATAGCTGCCGCCCTTGAGCAGCCAGTCGCTGGTCGGGTGGGTCGTCGAGAGGAGGAGCCGCCCACCGGGGGCGAGCACGCGATGCAGCTCGCGCAGTGCACCGACCCGGTCGTCGAGGTGGTGCAGCACGAGGGCGAGGATCACCAGATCCTGGCTGTCGTCGGGCAGCCACGACAGCGGCTCGGACAGTCGAGCGATGCGTACGTCAGCGTCAGCGCCGAGGCGCTGCCGGGCCAAGTGCACCATCTCGGCGCTCTCGTCGAACGCGGTGACCTGCGCGCCACCCGCGAGGAGCTCCTCGGCGTACAGGCCGGGGCCGCAACCGGCGTCGAGGACCCGCAGACCCCCCACATCGCCTGCCAGGGTGAGCATCGCCGGGCGGTCGTAGAAGGCGTTGTAGGCGCTGGACTCTGCATGCAGGGCGAAGTCCTCCGCGAAGGCGTCGTACTGGCGCGGCGGGCTGGCGCCCGGCTCGTCGTCCGTCATGGCTGCCCCCGCTTGTGGTGATGGTGGACCGGAAGCGCAGCCAGCCCAGCCGCGGAGTCGGGAGATGAAGGTCAGGCACCGGGCCGAAGCCCGGCCGGCGGCCGGTGTCTCGGCGTCACAGACACCGCTAAACTCGTCCTCACCGCCCTGCTGCTGGAAGGCCCCCTGTGTCCGACGAGATCGGGATCCCTGACAAGTTCGCTGCGCTCGGGCTGACCTATGACGACGTCCTGCTGCTCCCCGGGGAGACCGATGTCGTGCCGGCCGAGGTCGACACGACATCGCGGCTGACCCGGGAGATCTCGCTTCACGTGCCACTGGTGTCGGCGGCGATGGACACCGTGACCGAGGCCAGGATGGCGATAGCGATGGCGCGCCAGGGCGGTCTCGGGGTCCTGCACCGCAACCTCTCGATCGAGGATCAGGCCTACCAGGTCGACCTCGTCAAGCGGACGCAGACCGGCATGATCTCCAACCCGATCACCATCGGCCCGAAGGCGACACTGGAGGAGCTCGACGAGAGGTGCGGGCAGTATCGCGTCTCCGGCCTCCCGGTGGTCGACGAGGGCAACGTGCTGCTCGGCATCGTGACCAACCGCGACCTGCGCTTCACCCCGGTCGCGGAGTGGGCGACCACGCTGGTCAGCGACGTCATGACCGCGATGCCGCTGATCACGGGTCACGACGGGATCGAACGCGACGAGGCGACGCTGCTGCTGCGTCAGCACAAGCGCGAGCGCCTGCCGATCGTCGACGACCACGGGCGACTGACCGGGCTCATCACGGTGAAGGACTTCGTGAAGTCCGAGCAGTACCCCAACGCCAGCAAGGACGGCGACGGCCGGCTCATGGTCGGTGCCGCGATCGGGTACTTCGGCGACGCGTGGGATCGGGCCACCACCCTCATCGAGGCAGGTGTCGACGTGCTCGTCGCCGACACCGCGCACGGCCACGTACGTCTCCTGCTCGACATGGTGCAGCGGCTCAAGACTGACCCGGCGACAAGGCACGTGCAGGTCATCGGCGGCAACGTCGCCACCCGCGCAGGTGCGCAGGCGTTCGTCGACGCCGGAGCCGATGCCGTCAAGGTCGGGGTCGGGCCGGGCTCGATCTGCACGACCCGCGTGGTCACCGGTGTGGGAGCCCCTCAGATCACTGCCGTCTACCAGGCGTCGCTCGCGGCGAAGCCGGCCGGCGTGCCCGTGATCGCCGACGGCGGCCTGCAGTATTCCGGCGACATCGCGAAGGCGCTCGTGGCCGGTGCCGAGTCGGTGATGGTCGGCTCGATGCTCGCCGGGTGCGACGAGAGCCCGGGCGACGTCATCTTCGTC
>JANMBJ010000221.1:0-4074 GCA_031360335.1 Candidatus Nanopelagicales bacterium | reverse complement strand
CGAGCGACGCCACCGCAAGACCGAAGAGCATCCGCCCCGGCACCAGGATGACGACGAGCCACAACGTGTTGTAGGCCGCGGTCCTGACCTGTGGGTCCTTGGTCGCCATGAACACGTAGTTGCTGAACCCCACCCACTTAGGCGACGACAGCAGGTCGTAGCGCGTGAAGCTGAGGTAGAGAGTGTCCAGCAGCGGATAGACGAAGAAGATCGTCACCCCGAGAAGCCAGGGCGTGAGGAACGCGAGCACCGTCAGACGCTGGCGGCGACGACGACCGCGCACGGCCGGGTTCACGGTCCCGACCGGGCGCGTCTCCGCGACGAGCGTCACGGGGCCTGGCCCAGTGCCAGCTGGTCGTTGATCTGGGTGTCGACGGTCGTGAGCGCCGCCGCGAGGTCAGGCACCTTGCCGGCCTGCCACTGTTCGGTGAAGGTGCCCAGTGTGTCCTGATAGGCCTTACCGCTGGCCGTCGTCGGCGTCGTGGAGCTCTTCGCGTTGGCGAAGACGTCGAGGAACGTCTGATAGCTGGCGTCCTTGTCGAGCTTGGGCGACTCGAGAGCCGGTGTCGTGGTCGGCACGTTCTTGATCGCGTTGGCTACGCCGACCACGGTGTCGGTGTCGGTGGAGAGAAACTTCACCAGTGCCCAGGCTGCCTCGGGGTTCTGCGCGCCTCGACCGATGCCGATCACGTTGCCCGTGACGTAGCCGGATCCATAGAGCTCGGGTTTGGCGTCATCGACCGGGAACGGCGCGGTGGCGTAGTCGAGCGACGGTGTCTCGGCCTTGATGAACGCACTGCGGTACTCACCGTCGATCATCATCGCGACCTTGCCCTTCTCGAAGGCATTGTCGGCGGAGAACTCCTGGCCCAGCCCAGCGGTGAACCGGGTCAGCTTGTCGTAGCCGTAGAAGTCGACGAGACCCTTCTGCCAGGTCATCATCTTCGCCCAGCCCGGGTCGGTGCCGATGTTGGACTTTCCCTCGGCGTTGAACCAGGTGGCACCGAAGCTCGGTGCGAAGTGCGCAGGAGCGTTCTCGTAGAAGCCGAAGCTCGGGACGAAGCCGGCGACCTGGATCGCGCCCTTGCCGTCGAGCGAGGTGAGCTTCTTGGCCATGTCGGTGAGCTCCGTCATGGTCTTCGGCGGAGCTGAGTAGCCGGCCGCGGCGAGGAGCTTCCTGTTGTAGTACAGACCGTAGGTGTCCGACAGCATCGGCATCGAACAGCGCTTGCCGTCGAACTGCGTGTAGTCGCGTACGACCGACGGGATCTGGTTGATGTCGACGCCGTCGCGCGAGATGTAGGCCGACAGGTCCTGCCACGCGCCGGTCGAGCAGAACTTGCCGATCTGGTCGGTGGAGTAGGACAGCACGACGTCGATGGGCTGTCCGGCCGCGATCGCCTGGATCGTCTTGTCGTCGTCCTGGCCCTTCTTCACCTCGACCTTGACCCCGGGGTTGAGAGCGACGAACTTGTCGACGGCCTTCTGGATGCCAGCCGCCTCGCGATCGGTGAAGAAGTGCCAGAAGGTCACCGTGCCGGTGAGCTTGGTCGGAGCGCTCGACGACGGCGCGACAACAGTCGTGTCCGAGCTGCCGCAGGCGCTGACGAGCAGTGACAGCCCGGCTGCGGCGGCGAGCAGTGCGGTCGAACGGCGTCGTCCTGGTGTGATGCGCATGTCAGTGGACCTCCTCGGCGGTGCGGGGCGTGGGAACGGTCGAGCTCGGAATCGATCGGGGGGAGCGGGCGGGGGGCTGCTCGGAGGCAGCAGGTGCGGCGGCGGCGCGGTTGGCGGCGTCGAGGAGCCGGTCGCGGACCCGGCCGGTGGCGACGGCGTGCGCGCCGACCATGCTCGGGTCACCCGTCACGGTGCTGCCGACGATACGACAGGCGAGCGGGCTCACTGCTCGGAATGCCGTCGTCGTCCGCTGCGCCAGCGCAGTGCCCCCTGCCCGTCCGACAGCGCCGCCGATGACGACGAGACCGGGGTCGAGGACGGCGACGATGACAGCAAGGCCCAGGGCGATGCGTCGGGCCAGCTCGTCGAGGAACGCACCGGCAGCCGGGTCGGATGCGTGCGAGTCGGCTGCGTGCTCGACCACCGCGGCAGCGGTACGACCGGAGATGCCGAGGTCACGCGCGAGGCGCAGCACAGCCGCGCTGCCCACGACGTCCTGGAAGTCGGGGTAGGTGGCTCCCGGGGTTCCCATCGAGCCCTTGGGTGCGGGCACGGGGATGTAGCCGATCTCGCCCGCACCACCGGTGACGCCGCGGTAAAGCGTGCCGTCGAGGTCGGTTGCGAGCCCGATTCCCGTCGCGAGCCACAGCAGCGAGGTGACGGCGGAGCCGATCGCGGCTCCCGTCGCGCGCTCAGCGACCAGCGCGAGGTTGACGTCGTTGTCGAGCGTGACGACGGTGCCGTCACCGAACTCGCGTGCGACCGACTCGGCGATCCGCGGTGCGGTCCAGTCGGGGATGCGGTCGGCGTAGCGCACCCGGTCAGCACTGGCGTCGTAGGAGCCAGGGAGGCCGACCACGATCTCGGCGATGGTCTCGAGCGACACGTCGGCTGTTGACGCCGCCTCCGCCACGAGGGCTCGCGTCACGGCGCCGGCGCCACGTGGGATATCGCCGCGACGCATCGTGGCGCCGCCGAGGACAGTGCCCCGCGCATCCACGAGGTCGCACGTGACGCGCCCGGGCTCCACGGTGAGGGCGGCGCCGCGTACGAGGTGGAGGGCCGGACCGTGCAGTCGACCGTTGGGCCCCCGCCGACCGAACGTCTCCCCCGCATCGACGATCAGTCCCGCCTCCTCGAGCCGAGACAAGACCTCCGCGATCGTCGGCTTCGACAGCCCTGATCGCTCCGCCAGATCCGTGCGCGAGCTGGCGCCGTCCGACAGCAGCAGCTCGAGCACCGTCCGGTCGTTGAGGGTCCGGAGCAGCGCGGGCCGGGCCGGCGACGTTCTCGTCATGAGACCCCTTCTAATCGGAAAGGTTCCTGTTAGATTGTGGAGAACGTAGATCGTGCCGGTGCCCCGCGTCAATGGCGACGCGTCACGGTTACCCGGTCGTGACCACCGATGCCGTGCCCGCTGGCGACGTGAGGAGCACCCATGAGCCCCGAGATTCCTGGCTCGGTCATGCGCCACGAGATCGACGAGCAACCGTCTTTGCTTGCTCGTGCGCTCGACGAGTCGATGTCCGAGATCCGAGGTGTCGCAACGATTCTCCGACATCGCGCCCCGCGCTTCGTGCTGTTCGCCGCGCGAGGGACGAGCGACCACGCGGCGCTATATGCCAAGTACCTCGTCGAGGTGAAGCTCGGTCTCCCGTGCGGGCTAGCGTCTCCGTCCACCACGACGGCCTACGCCGCACGACCCGACCTCACGGACGTCCTGGTGGTCGCGGTCTCGCAGAGCGGTGGCTCCCCCGATCTCGTGGAGTACGCGAGCGTCGCTCGGGAGTGCGGCGCCACGGTGCTGGCCGTGACCAACGCACCAGGCTCGGCGCTCGCGACCACGGCTGAGCTGCACATCGACGTGCGTGCGGGAACGGAGCACGCCGTCGCGGCCACGAAGTCCTACACCGCCGAGCTCCTCGCGCTCTGGCTCCTCGTAACCGCCTGGACCGGTGGTGATGCCGCAGGTGCACATGCAGTGCCGGCCGCTGCTCGCTCTGTCCTGGCGTCGTACGACGAGGTGGCGCGTGTCGCGGAGCGCTATCGCTTCACCGATCGCATGGTGCTGACGGCACGTGGCTACTCCTATCCCTCGGCGCGCGAAGGTGCCCTCAAGCTGATGGAGACGTCTTACGTCGCCGCTCACGCGTTCAGCGGCGCGGACCTGCTGCACGGTCCGCTGGCGATGATCGACGAGGAGCACCCGGTGATCGCCTTGGTGCCGGAGGGCGTCGGCGCGATCGCGATGCGGCCGGTCCTCGAGCGGCTGCGGGCCAGGCACGTCGACCTCGTGGTGCTCGGTGGACCGTCGTCGACGCCTTACGGCACCTCGAGCGTGCTGCTCGACCATGGGCTGCCCGAAGAGCTCGCGCCGATCGTCGACATCATCGCTCT
>JANMBJ010000175.1:0-8816 GCA_031360335.1 Candidatus Nanopelagicales bacterium | reverse complement strand
CGCCTACGTCGGTGAGACCGCCGCCGAGGAAGGCGTTCGTGCCCACGGCAGATCGCGGCCCGCCCAGCGGCTTTGCTGCCGAGACCGGTGACCTCAGGGGAGGTCGAAGGTCGCGAGAGTGATCGCCGTGACCCGACCGTGCGGCAGCGGGGCATCGAGGCGCAGGCGCACCCGCTGGCCCGAACGCAGCTGCAGAAGGCCACCGGCGGTGAAGGCAGCGGCGGTGTACGACAGGGCCCTGCCGTCGTCGAGCAGGACACTGCCTGCGGAGGTCGCGAGGTCGTGGTCGCGAGCGGTTGCCCACAGCTCGGTGGCCAGCGGCCCTTCGGCCCAGTCAGGCACCGTCGGCTCCCGTGGCGTCCGAGGCCTCGTCGAGGTGGACCGCTGCGGCGCTCGCGCGCCCCAGCCCGAGACGCCCGGCGTCCCAGAGGTCGACCTCGGTGTCGACGTCGCGCCGCAGACCGGGCACCGGGCCAGGCTCGAGAGCCACCGCTCCGGAGGCCGCGTGCGCCGCGCGCGAGCGAGGGCCGAAGCGCGGGTCGAGGTCGACGCCCGGTCGCGCCGTGAGCGTTGTCGTACCCGTGCCTGCGGCATCGGCCACGAACCCGCGGGCGACGCCGTCAGCGGCCGCGAGTGCGCGGCTGAGCTCCTCGGTACGCAGGGCAGGCAGGTCGGCCGCCACGACGGCGACGCCGGCTTCGGGGTGCTCGCGCCGCACCTGTGCGGCGGCGTAGGTTATCGCGGGGTTGAGGCCCGGCTCGGGACCTTCCTCCGACCAGGTCGCACCGAGAGCGACGACGGCCGCGCGGACGTCGGCGTCGTCAGTGACGACCACCACGGAGATGACAGCCGGCGAGGCCAGGATGGCGCGCACCGAGTCGATGGCGAAGGCCAGGGCGAGATCCCTGCGCTCGCCCGCCGCACGGGTCGATAGCCGGGTCTTCGCCCGGTCGAGGCGCTTCACCGGCGCCACGACGACCCACTCGAGCGCGTCTGCGGGTGCCATGTGAGACATCCTGTCTCATCAGCGGTGTCGCGCTGGACCCGCGTGGCCCGGGAGGCAAGGATCGGGCGACCTCGTCGGAGCAAGCAGAGGAGCACGGTGGCCAAGGTCCGCAGCGGCAGGAAGCTCGGCTTCTGGTATCTCCTCGCCGTCGCACTGCTGCGTCCCGGGCTCCTGGTGTGGACCAAGCGCGACTGGCACGGCGCCGAGCACCTGCGCGCTCAGGTGCGTCCCGACGGTACGCAGGAGGGCATCGTGGTGTGCCCCAACCACATCTCGTGGTTCGACCCTCTGCAGAGCGCCCACTACTTCTACGACAACGGACGACCACCGCGCTTCCTCGGTAAGGAAGCGGTGTTTCGGATCCCGGTGATCGGTCGGATCATCCGAGGTGCCGGCCAGATCCCGGTCTATCGCGAGAGCGTCGACGCCGCGGTCGCCGTGCGCGCTGCCATCGCCGCGGTCGAGCGCGGGGAGTGCGTCGTGGTCTATCCCGAAGGCACCATCACCCGTGATCCCGGGCTCTGGCCGATGTCGGGCAAGACCGGAGCCGCGCGGATCGCACTCACGACGGGTGCGCCGCTGATCCCGGTCGCGCAGTGGGGCGCCCACGAGGTGATCGGCCCCTATCGCAAGGAGTTCCGGATCCTGCCGCGCAAGACCATGCGCGTGACGGCTGGTCCGCCGGTCGACCTCGACGACCTGCGGGGCAGGCCGCTCGACACGGCAACGCTGCACGAGGCGACCGATCGGCTCATCGCGGCGATCACCTCCCTCCTCGAGGGCATCAGGGGGGAGACTGCTCCTGTCGAACGGTTCGACCTCACGTCCTACCGTGACGCGCAGGACGCAGCAGCGACCGACCCGGAGACGCCGGTCATCGAGGGCGAAGGAGAGCGTGGGGCCTGATGCGCATCGCGGTGATGGGAAGCGGGTCGTGGGGTACGGCGTACGCCATGGTGCTCGCCGACGCAGGCAACGAGGTCGTCCTCTGGGGTCGGCACGCCGACCTGGCCGAGACGATCACGACGACGCACGAGAACCCGCGTTATCACCCGGGCATCCGCCTGCCTGAGTCGTTGCGCGCCACCGCCGATGCGGCCGAGGCGCTCACCGATGCCGAGGTGGTCGTGCTCGCCGTGCCCGCGCAGTCGCTGCGCGACAACCTCGCCGCCTGGGCTGACGTGCTGCCGCGCGACGCGATCCTGGTCTCGCTCATGAAGGGCATCGAGGTCGGCACGACCTTGCGGATGAGTCAGGTCGCGGCGCAGGTGAGCGGCATCGACCCCGGTCGCGTCGCGGTGGTGTCCGGGCCCAACCTGGCTCGCGAGATCGCCGAGCGGCAGCCAGCCGCGACGACGGTCGCGTGCCCGGACCCGGAGATCGCGGAGCGCCTGGCCGATGCCAGCACCACGGCCTACTTCCGGCCGTACTGGAGCACCGACGTCGTCGGCACCGAGATCGGCGGGTCGGTCAAGAACGTCATCGCGCTCGCCAACGGCATGGCCGTCGGGATGGACTACGGCGAGAACGCGCAGTCGGCGCTCATCACCCGTGGCCTGGCCGAGATGACCCGGCTCGGGGTCGCGCTCGGTGCCTCACCGCTGACGTTCCTCGGGCTCGCGGGCATCGGCGACCTCGTGGCCACCTGCCAGTCGCCGCTCTCGCGCAACCGCAGCTTTGGCGAGCGGCTCGGCCGTGGGCTCAGCATCGAGGACGCCACCGCCCAGGCGACCCAGACCTGTGAGGGCGTGAAGAGCTGCTCGTCGATCCTCGCGCTCGCCCAGGACACCGGGGTCGACCTGCCCATCACCGAGCAGGTCGTGCAGGTCGTGCACCACGGCCTCGACCCGCGCGAGATGCTCGCGAGCTTCATGGGTCGCGCGCTCAAGCCCGAGGCCGACGTCCGCTAGCCCCCATCGCCGTCAACCGGTCAACGCCGCGTCAACACCCATCCGTCAGGATGAGGGCTAGCGTCGGGGGATGAGCTTCGAGGTGTCGATGGCGGCGTACGGGCGGTTCATGGGGCGCTATTCCGAGCCGTTGGCGGTGGCGTTCGCAGACCTCGCCGACGTACGCCGCGGGCAGAGTGCGCTCGACGTGGGGTGCGGTGCCGGTGCCCTGACGGCGGTGCTGGCCGAGCGGCTCGGTGCCGACCGGGTCGTCGCGATCGACCCGTCACCGTCCTTCGTCGCGGCGATGCCGGAGCTGCTGCCCGGTGTCGAGGTCACGCTCGGGTCGGCCGAGCAGCTGCCCTTCACCGATGGGTCCGTCGATCGCGCACTGGCGCAGCTGGTGGTGCACTTCATGTCCGACCCGGTAGCCGGGCTCGCGGAGATGGACCGCGTGACA
Organism: Candidatus Nanopelagicales bacterium; assembly: GCA_031360335.1. GTDB lineage: Bacteria > Actinomycetota > Actinomycetes > S36-B12 > CAIYMF01 > Longivirga. The sequence goes on along the minus strand of JANMBJ010000175.1, from coordinate 5,461 downwards.
GCTTCCGGTGGAGTCGTTGCAGCGAACGTGTGGGACCACGCAGGCGGCGAAGGTCCGCTCGCCGTGTTCTGGCGCGCCGCACGGGATCTGGACCCCTCGGTGCCTGACGAGTCGCAGCTCCCCGGCGTGTCCGAGGGGCACCTGGCGCAGCTGTTCGCGGACGCGGGTCTGACGGGTGCCCAGAGCAGCAAGCTCGTCGTCCGCGTGGAGCACCCGAGCTTCGAGGAGTGGTGGGACCCGTTCCTGCTCGGTGTCGGTCCCGCGGGGTCTCACGTCGCAGCGCTCGACATCGACGGCCGGGCGGCGCTGCGTGATCGGTGCCGCGAGCTCTTGCCAGAAGCGCCCTTCGTCATCTCAGCCGCTGCCTGGACCGTGGTCTGGGACAAGCCGGCCTGACCCGCGAGCGCACTGCGCACGGCGACATGCGACCCCGTGGACGTCCGCCTCGGTGGAGTTGGACTACAGGATCGTTGTGAGCGCCTGGTCGAGGTCGCGCCAGAGGTCGTCGACGTCCTCGATGCCGACGCTGAGGCGAATCAGGGTCTCGGGGATGTCGGGGCGCTCCTCCGGCCAGCGCCGTCGGCGCTCGACGAGGGTCTCGACCCCGCCGAGGCTGGTCGCGTGCGTGATGAGCCGGACGGCATCGCAGAAGGCCTCGGCATCGTCGGGCGTGCCGAGCGTCTCGAACGCCACGATCGCGCCGTAGCCGCTCATCTGCTTCGAGGCGATGGCGTGCCCGGGGTCGTCAGGAAGGCCGGGATAGCGCACCTTCATCACTGCCGGATGTGACTGCAGCCGCAGCGCCAGCTCCATCGCGGAGGCCTGAGACTGCTTGACGCGCAACGCAAGTGTGCGGATCCCGCGCAGTGCGAGATAAGCCTCGAACGGCCCCGGGATCGCGCCGACGAGGGTGCGGGTGCGCAGCAGCCGCTGGTGGTAGTCGTCGTCGGTCGTGACGACGATGCCCATGAGCACGTCGCTGTGCCCGGCCAGGGACTTGGTGGCGGAGTGCACCACGATGTCGACACCGTGCTCGATCGGGCGCTGCAGCATCGGTCCGGCGAAGGTGTTGTCGCAGACGGTGAGCACACCGAGCTCACGTGCCGCAGCAGCGACCGCGGCAAGGTCGCACACCTCCATCGCGGGGTTGGTCGGGGTCTCGATCCAGAGCAGGTCCGCGCCGGCGCACGAGGCGACGACGGACTCCGCATCGTGCACGGGTGCGAGGCGTACGACCACGCGCCCGGCCGCCTCGAGGTCGCGCAGGCGCGCGGCCACGCCGGAGTAGGAATGGCTCGACACGACCACCACCCCGCCGGACGGCACGAGGTCGAGCACGGCGGAGATCCCGCCCATGCCGCTGGCGAAGGCCAACGCCCGTCCACCTTCGAGCGCGCCGACGACAGTCTCGAGCGCCTCCCAGGTCGGGTTCGACGTGCGCGCGTAGGCGACCGGTCCACCGGCGTGGAACGTCGAGCTCAGCACCACGGGAACGTTGACCGGTGCATCGGGTGCCTTGTCCGGGCGGCCGAGGGAGACGACGAGCGTCTCGGGCGACAGGGACTCGGGGGGCTGGGATGCGCTCACGGGTCGACGCTAGCGCGCCTGCCGTCGGCCCGCCTCAGCCCGCGCGCATGCCCCCGCCTCGGGCGACCCCGTCCGGCCCGCGGCGACCCGTAGGGTGACCACGTGAGCGAGCGCATCCGGGTGGCCGTCGTGTTCGGTGGACGGTCGAGCGAGCACGCCATCTCGTGCGTGTCGGCCGGCTCAGTCCTTCGCGCCCTCGACCGTGGTCGCTACGACGTCGTGCCCATCGGTCTCACGCTCGACGGCCGATGGGTGCTGGAGTCCGACGACCCGGAGCGGCTGCGGATCGCCGACGGCAAGCTGCCCGAGGTCGACGCGACGGGTGCGTCGCTGGTGCTGGCCGGCGACCCGACCCGCCACGACCTCGAGGTGCATGCGCCTGGCGACACGCCTGGGACGCTGTCCGGTGTCGACGTGGTGTTCCCCGTGCTGCACGGTCCCTACGGTGAGGACGGCACGATCCAGGGGCTCCTGGAGATGGCAGGCATCCCCTATGTCGGCTCGGGGGTGCTCGCCTCCGCTGCCGCCATGGACAAGGGCGTGATGAAGGCGCTCTTCGCGCATGCTGGCCTCGAGCAGGCGCCGTACGTCGTCATCACCGACCGCGACTGGCGCCGAGATCGCCTCTCCGAGTTGGCGCGCGTCGAGTCCTTGGGGCTCCCGGTGTTCGTGAAGCCGGCACGCGCGGGATCGAGCCTGGGCATCACGAAGGTCAAGGATCTCGAGCACCTCGTCGCGGCGATCGAGGAGGCACGCACGCACGACCCGCGGGTCGTCGTCGAGGCTTCCGTCGAAGGTGTTCGTGAGATCGAGTGCGGCGTGCTCGTCGACACCGACGGTGATCCGCAGGCCAGCGTGTGCGCGGAGATCGTCGTGCACGGTGCGCACGAGTTCTACGACTTCGAGGCGAAATACCTCGACGATGCAGCCGACCTCGTCGTTCCTGCCGATCTCGAAACCGCTGTGTCAGAGCGGGTTCGCGAGCTCTCGGTCCGGGCGTTCGAGGCGCTGGGGTGCGAAGGTCTCGCCCGCTGCGACTTCTTCGTCAGCCCCGATGGACGAGTGCTCGTCAACGAGGTCAACACGATGCCGGGGTTCACGTCGATCTCGATGTTTCCGCAGGTCTGGGCGGCGACCGGCGTCGACTATCCGACCCTCGTCGACCGCCTCGTCGCCGATGCCCTCCGCCGCGGCACCGGCCTGCGCTGACCCGCCCGCTGAAGCTCCCGAGCGCATCAGGCGCATCGGCGCAGACGTAGTCCCGAGTGCAGCTAGGGCAGGACGACGTTCACCTCGTACCAGCCCCATGAGGGCTCGGCGCACGCCGCTGTCGACTCCGGGATCTCGCTCTGGTAGCCACCGGAGAGCGACACCCGTGACCCGCTCCTTGCGACGACGGTGCCGCTGCCGTCCTCGATCGTCACCTTCGTGCCCGCCCAGCGCGCGGAAAAGCCTTGGGGCCAGAGCAGACCAACGGCGCTGGCACCCCCGTCGACGATGTAGGCGCAACCGAGTCGATTCACGCGGAGTTCGCCGGACAGGTCCGCGCCCATGTACGACGCACCTGGTCCGGGGCTCCAGGTCGATGTAGCGAGGGCGGGCACAGCACTCACGGCGGTCGTCGGCCGCTGCGAGGTGGACACGTCTCTCGCGGTGCCAGCTCCCGAGCTGCAACCCGCCAGGAGAAGGCCAGTGGCCGCCATGACTGCGATCTCGGCCCGGATCATGGCGCTGGGACGCAGTCCGTCACCCCGTGGTTCCGGCAGAAGTCTGCTGAGCCGACGATGTCGGCGCGTCAGCATGGGCGGTGGGTTTCAGGAGGTCGGGCGTGCCGCGAGATCGGAGTCTCTCGGCAGAGCGAGGTAGTCGATGACCTCGACGTTCGGGAGCTTGAGCAGCTCGCGCGGATCGAGGAGCAGCTTGCTCGACCTGTTGCCCCCACCCATGACCACCTTCGGCACGGCGAGGACAGCGGCGTCGACGTAGATCGGCAGGGACTCGATGCCGAACACGGTGACGCCGCCGATCTCCATGTCGGTGAGCTCGCGTGTCGCGCCGGCGTCAGCGAACGAGAGGCGCCTCACCCCGAGCAGCGCACGCACTCGCGTGTTGACGTCGAGGCGGGCCGTGCCCAGGACCACGCAGGCGGCGTGGACCGGCGGCTCGACCTTGCGCGAGGCCACCACGATCGTGTTGGCCGACTGCTCGAGGGGCACTCCGTAGTGCTCGCAGAACGCCGCCGTGTCGGCGAGCTCGGGGAGGCACTCGAGCACCTCGGCCTCGACGCCGTATCGCTGGAGCGAGGCCGCCACGAGCGGGTGCAGCAGGGAGTGGGTCACGCGGTCCTCCGGGATGGCTGCGGCTCAGAGCGTGACACGGACGCTCAGGAGGGTGTCGGGCTCGGCGTCGCGTCGACCAGGGGGTCGAGCGCCGAGATCGTCGGGCCGAGGTCTGACAGGGCGTCGGCCTCGGGCGAGTAGTGATCCGGCACGCTGACCTCGATGTTGAGCACCCGGCCCACCGTCGTGAACAGGTAGCCCTGCGTCAATGGCTCGGGCAGCCAGTCGACGCCGTTGATGGTCACCAGCTGTGATGTCGACGTCAGTGCCTTCGGGATGCCGACCCCGCACCGCAGGATGATCGCGGGGCTGCCCCAGGCTTGCGTCAGCGGGCTCTGCGGCTTCACGGCGGTGGTCGTCGCGCCGGCGACCTCGTCGGGGAGCCGACCATGCAGCGCGGCACAGGCATAGGCGGCCGCCCCGCTCGGCTCGGGTGACGGCGGCGGCACGGACACGCCGCTCGAGCAGGCGGAGAGAAGGGCGACCGCGACCAGCGCGACGGCCGAGCTCAGGATCGGGGTGCGTGCCACGATCTACAGGTGGACGACCGGGCAGGTCAGTGTGCGCGTGATGCCCTCGACCGCCTGGATCTTCGCAACGACGAGCTTGCCGAGCTCGTCGACCGTCTTCGCCTCGGCGCGCACTATCACGTCGTAGGGACCGGTGACGTCCTCGGCGAGGGTCACGCCCTTGATCTGGCCGATCTGGCTCGCCACGTTCGCGGCCTTGCCGACCTCGGTCTGGATGAGGATGTAGGCCTGGACCACCATGGTCGTCCTCCTCGCTTGTCTGGGCCGGTCGGCCACCCGCGACGGGGTGTGCTCCCCGGTTGCGGGTGTCGCGGGCGCGCCATCGAGCCTCGTACCGCGACACTACTGCCCTGGCGGACAGGCCCGGTCACCGGTTCGCGAAGACCGAGTGTGAGAAGCCACCCTGGCGTGATCTTGGTCGTGTGATGGTTTACGGGGTGCGGTAACGACCACACGACCAAGATCACGCGGGTGATCTGATGAGGAGAGGCGAGGCGATGAGCGGACGTGGCGAGGCACCTGGCTCGGTCGGCTCGCTCGGTGAGTTCGGTCTCGTCGCAGCGGTGGTCGCGCGGTTCGCGGCGACTGCAGAGGTGCTGCTCGGGCCGGGCGACGACGCCGCGGTCGTCGCGGCGCCCGACGGTCGCGTGGTAGCCACGACCGACCTGCTCGTCGAGGGGCGCCACTTCCGCCGCGACTGGTCGAGCGCCCACGACGTCGGCCGCAAGGCAGCGGCGCAGAACCTCGCCGACATCATCGCCATGGGTGCCCGCCCGACCGTGCTGCTCGTCGGTCTCGGTGTGCCCCCGGACCTTCCTGTGGACTGGGCGATCGGCCTCGCCGACGGACTGGCTGCCGAGTGCGCCATCATGGGCGCGACTGTCGTGGGCGGCGATGTCGTACGCAGCGACTCGGTGCTCGTCTCCGTCACAGCCCTCGGCGATCTCGAGGGGAGAGCTCCCATCCTGCGCTCAGGAGCGCAGGTGGGCGACGTGGTCGCGCTCG
>JANMBJ010000348.1:0-8670 GCA_031360335.1 Candidatus Nanopelagicales bacterium | reverse complement strand
TCCTCGAACGTCCCGATGCGGGGGCCACGCGTGGAGAAGACCGCCTCACCAGACTGGAGCCTCTCGACCACCTCGAGCGCCCGCGGGACGTCCATGTCGTCGAGGAACTCCCAGTTGGCGGTCATGACCGGTGCGTGGGTGCAGGCTGCCTGGCACTCGATGCGCTCGAGTGAGATGGAGCCGTCGGCGGTGACCTCGTCGTGCCCGACCCCGAGGCGGGTGGAGAGGGCCGCCCAGATGGCATCCCCGCCGAGCACCGCGCACAGCGTGTTGGTGCAGACCCCGACGTGATAGCGGCCCACCTTGTGGCGCTTGTACATCGTGTAGAACGTCGCGACCGCCGCGACCTCGGCGTTGGTGAGGCCCAGCACGTCGGCGCACAGCGCGATGCCATCCGGCGTGACCGTGCCCTCCGCCGACTGGACGAGGTGCAGCATCGGCAGCAGCGCCGAGCGGCTCTGCGGGTAGCGACCCGCGAGCTCCGCCGCATCAACGCGGGTCTGCTCCGTCAGTGCCATGTCGTCTCTCTCGCTCGTTCGTACGTCGATGTCCGTCGTCGCCCGCGTCAGCGGTCGACGCCGCCCATCACGGGATCGATGGATGCGACCGCGCCGATGACGTCGGCCATCTGGCCGCCTTCGCACATCGCGGCGGTCGCCTGCAGGTTGTTGAACGACGGGTCACGGAAGTGGACGCGATAGGGCCGCGTGCCTCCGTCGCTGACCACGTGGACACCGAGCTCGCCGCGCGGTGCCTCGATCGCCGAGAACGCCTGCCCGGGCGGCACGGCGAAGCCCTCGGTCACCAGCTTGAAGTGGTGGATGAGGGCCTCCATCGACTCGCCCATGATGTGGCGGATGTGGTCGAGGGAGTTGCCCTGACCGTCGCCGCCGATCGAGAGCTGGGCCGGCCAGGCGATCTTCTTGTCGGCCACCATCACCGGGCCGGGCTCGAGCATGTCGAGCGCCTGCTCGAGGATCCGCATCGACTGGTTGATCTCCTCGATGCGGATGAGGAATCGGCCGTAGACGTCGCAGGTGTCGACCGTCGGGACGTCGAAGTCGAAAGCGTCGTAGCCGAAGTAGGGCTCGGACTTGCGGACGTCGTAGGGCAGGCCGGTCGCGCGCAGCACCGGGCCGGTGATGCCCAGCGCCATGCAGCCGGCGAGGTCGAGATAGCCGATCCCCGAGGTGCGGTCCTTCCAGATGCCGTTGTCGACGAGCATCTGCGGCACGCCGCTGAGCTGGCCGGGCAGCTGGCGCAGCACCGCGCGGATCTTGTCGGCACCGCCCTCGGGCATGTCCTGCGCCACCCCGCCGGGACGGATGTAGGCGTGGTTCATGCGCAGGCCGGTGATCATCTCGAGCATGTCGAGGACGAGCTCGCGGTCGCGGAAGCCGTTGGTCATCGCCGTGACCGCACCCATCTCGAAGCCCCCGGTGGCCAGCGCCACGAGATGCGAGGAGATGCGGTTGAGCTCGAGGGTGATGACCCGCATGAGCTGGGCGCGCGGCGGCACGTCGTCGACGATGCCGAGCAGCTTCTCGACGGCGAGGCAGTAGCCGGCCTCGTTGGCGATCGGTGCTAGGTAGTCCATGCGTGTGACGTAGGTGACGGCCTGGGTCCAGGTGCGGTACTCGAGGTTCTTCTCGATGCCGGTGTGGAGATAGCCGATGCCGCAGCGGGCCTCGGTGATGACCTCGCCCTCGAGCTCGAGGATGAGGCGAAGCACGCCGTGCGTCGAGGGGTGCTGTGGCCCCATGTTGACGACGACGCGCTCCTTCTCTCCGTCGGCGGGAGCGAGCACGGTGTCCCAGTCGCCACCGGTGACGGTGTAGACCCTGGCCCCTTCGGTGGTGTCATAGACGCCGGCGTAGGCATCGTCGTGGTCGACGAGCGGCGGCTCGATGACGACGTCCTCGAAGGACGTCTCGTAGGTGACGTCGTCCATCAGGTGTACGACCTCCGCTGGTCGGGCGGCGGGATGGTGGCGCCCTTGTACTCCACGGGAATCCCGCCGAGGGGGTAGTCCTTGCGCTGCGGGTGGCCCACCCAGTCGTCCGGCATCAGGATGCGGGTGAGGCCGGGGTGGTCGTCGAAGACGATGCCGAACATGTCGAACGTCTCGCGCTCGTGCCAGTCGTCGGCCGGGTAGACCGACACGATGCTCGGCACGTGCGGGTGCTCCTCGGGCATCGAGACCTCGACGCGCGCCCGGCGCGTGTGGGTCACCGAGAGGAAGTGCCACACGGCGTGCAGCTCGCGACCGGTCTGGTGCGGATAGTGGACGCCCGAGACACCGAGGCACATCTCGAAGCGCAGCGCGGGCTCGTCGCGAAGGCGACGGACGAAGGACAGCAGATGCTCGCCGCGCACGTGGAACGTGATCTCACCGCGGTCGATGACGACAGCCTCGACTGCCTGGTCGAACGAGAGGCCGTCATCGACGAGCGCGAGAGCCATCTCGTCGGCGACCTCGTCGAACCAGCCGCCCCAGGGACGCTGGGTCGGCGCCGGGAACTCAATGATGCGAACGAGATGGCCGTAGCCCGAGGTGTCACCGCTGCCAGAACCGCCGAACATGCCGCTCCGGACGTCGACCACGGGGATGGTCGGAGTGCCGACGGGGAGGACGATCTCGGCGGAGACCTCCGGGGCCTCTGGGGTCTCGGTCACCGAAGGAGACCCTTCATGGCCGAGGTCGGTGTCGCGGTGAGGGCGATCTCCTCGAGCTCGGTGATCTCGTTGTCGCGGTTGACGCCCATCTTGGTCGCCTTGGCCTTCTCGTGGATCTTGAGAATCGCGTCGAGAAGCATCTCGGGACGGGGTGGGCAGCCCGGCAGGTACATGTCGACAGGCACGATGTGGTCGGCGCCCTGGACGATGGCGTAGTTGTTGAACATGCCGCCGCTCGAGGCACAGACGCCCATCGCGAGCACCCACTTGGGGTTGGGCATCTGGTCATAGATCTGACGCAGCACGGGAGCCATCTTCTGGCTGACCCGGCCGGCGATGATCATGAGATCGGCCTGACGCGGCGAGGCGCGGAAGACCTCCATGCCGAAGCGCGCGAGGTCATAGCGGCCGGCACCGGTCGCCATCATCTCGATCGAGCAGCAGGCCAGGCCAAACGTCGCGGGCCACATCGAGCCGGCACGGCCGAGACCTGCGACCTTCTCGACGGTCGTCAGCAGCACACCGCTGGGGAGGCTCTCCTCGAGTCCCATGTGTTAACCCTCCTGTCCGGGTCGTACGTCGTCCCGCAGTCCGTGCGTGCTCATGACGATCAGTCCCACTCGAGGCCGCCCCGGCGCCACACGTAGCCGTAGACGACGAGCACGGTAAGGACGAACACCGCCATCTCGATGAGACCGAAGATGCGCAGCTGGTCGAAGGCGACGGCGAACGGGTAGAGAAACACGATCTCGATGTCGAAGACGATGAAGAGCATCGCGGTGATGTAGTAGCGGATCGGGAAGCGACCGCCGCCGATGGGCTGCGGAGTCGGATCGATCCCGCACTCGTAGGCCTCGAGCCGCGCGCGGTTGTAGCGACGCGGGCCGATGAGGGTCGGGGCTGCCACCGACAGGATGCCGAAGAGCGCCCCGAGGATCCCCAGGATCAGGATCGGGAGATAGACCTCGCCCACGACCGTCCCCTTCCTGGGGTCTCAGGACCCTGTCGTGCTCCATCGGGTGCGCTTCCGTGCCGCGCGTCTTGGCCGTGATCGGAGGGCTGGGGCAGGTGCTGCCCGAGGCCAACCTGGACTAACTCAAAACCTCGACGATCCTAGTGGTGCACGCGGCGTCGTTGTGACCCGGTTCAGGCGGCGGGAGCCGCCTTCGCGAGGGCGTTCACGACCTTGTCGGTCCAGTCGCCGCCGCGCGGATCGCGCAGGTTGGACAGGGTCGTCATGGTGAGCTTCATGAGCATCGGGCGCGAGAGGCCCTTCTGCGTGGCGAGCCGCATGATCTCGGGGTTGCCGATGAGCTTCACGAAGACGCGGCCCATCGTGTAGTAGCCGCCGTACTCCTGCTTGAGGAGGCGGGGGTAGTCGGCGAGGGCCTTCTCGCGGGAGTAGGCGGTGGGGCGCTTGATGGCCTGCGACATGACCTCGGCGGCGAGCTGGCCGGACTCCATGGCATAGGCGATGCCTTCGCCGTTGAACGGGTTGACCATGCCGGCGGAGTCTCCGACGAGCAGGAGTCCATCGGCATAGTGCGGCTTGCGGTTGAAGGCCATGGGAAGCGCGGCGCCGCGGATCGGCTCGACGCGCGTCTCCTCGGAGAAGCCGTACGACGCGTCGGCCCGCTCGACCCAGCGCTTCATGAGCGCCTTGTAGTCGACCTTGCCGAACGCCGGGCTCGAGTCGAGGATCCCGAGGCCGACGTTGACGGTGCCGTCGCCGAGGCCGAAGACCCAGCCATAGCCGGGCAGCAGCTTGTCGCCGTCCCAGAGCTCGAGGTGGCTCTCGAGCCACTCGTCGTTGGTGTACGCCTCGCTGCGGTAGTAGGTGCGCACGGCCACGCCCATCGGGCGGTTCTCGAGGCGCTCACGGCCGGAGGCGACCGAGAGTCGGCTGGAGTTGCCGTCGGCGGCGACCACGAGAGGCGCGCGATAGGTCATCTCAGCGTGCTTGGTGCCGTCGGCGTCCGTCGTACGCGCCGTCACGCCGACGATGCGGCCGCTGCGGTCGTCGCGGACCGGGCCGATCACCGCGGTGCGCTCGAGGATCCGGGCGCCGGCCTTCTGGGCCTGGCGCGCGAGGATCTCGTCGAAGTCCTTGCGGGTGCGGGTGAGGCCGTAGTCCGGGAACGTCGCGAGGTCGGGCCAGTGAATCTCGAGGCGGTGCCCGCCGCCGATGATGCGCAGGCCGACGTTGTGTGCCCAGCCGTTGCCCGGGCTGGTGTCGATCCCCATCTCGATGAGCTGCTTCACCGCCCGTGGAGTGAGGCCGTCGCCGCACACCTTCTCCCGCGGGAACGCGGTCTTCTCCAGCACGAGGACGTCGAGCCCACGCTGGGCGAGGTGATAGGCGGTCGCGGATCCGGCGGGGCCGGCGCCGACCACGATAACGTCGGCGTCGAAGCCGCTGGGGGGCGGTGTCTGAGTGCTCACTGCTGCAGGATCCTCGGGGTCCGGGCGGTTCGCGCGTTCGCTTGTGAATTGCTTCACGAGGGCATGCGTAGCGTACCTCGACCCGCGGGCGCAGGGGAGGCCGCGTCGGAGCCACGCGGGCCTCCGGAAGCCTGGTGTCGTCGACGTCTCGCTCCGTCGGGCTGCCGGGCGGGTCAGGTGCGCCTAGCCTGAAGGCGTGTCCACCGCCCCCGTCGCCGTCCCGGCACCCCCGGCGACGGTCCGCACGGTCGAGCTGCCGGACTCGCTGGCCCACCGACCGTTGCTCTCGCTGCTCCCCCGTGGGATCCCCACCACGAGCTGGGTGACCACTGGCGCCGACGGCGCCGAGACCGGGCTGGTCGGCTGGGGCGAGGCCGCGCGGGCGGAGTTCGCCGGGGCCGAGCGCTTCTCTCGAGCCCAGAGGTGGTGGGCCGGCTGGCTCGCCGACGCCGACATCGAGGACCCGCTGCATCGACCGGGCACCGGCCCGGTCGCGTTCGCCTCCTTCGCCTTCGACCCGCAGCCAGGTGAGTCCGTGGCCGTGGTGCCCCGGGTCGTCGTAGGGCGACGGGAGGGGATGTCGTGGCTGACCGTCGTGGCGGGCAGCCCGCGCGAAGCCAGACACGCGCTCGACGAGACGATCGCCGCACTGCACCACCCGGTGGTGGTGCCCGCTGCACCGCGAGGCGTCGCCTACTCCGACGGCTCGCTGTCGGTCGTCGAGTGGCAGGCGGCGGTGACGGAGGCGGTGCGTCGTATCGATACCGGTGGGCTCGACAAGGTCGTGCTCGCGCGCGACGTCGTCGTGACGACCGACGCCCCGGTCGACACCCGCTATCTCCTCACCCACCTCGCGTCGCGCTATCCCTCGTGCTGGACCTTCTCGGTCGACGGCCTCGTGGGCGCGACACCGGAGATGCTCGTCCGCCGGATCGGCACGACCGTCACCTCGAGGGTGCTGGCCGGCACGATGCGTCGCTCGTCGGACACGACCCGCGACAACTCGCTCGCCTCAGCGCTTCTCGGCTCGGCGAAGGATCACGCCGAGCACGAGTACGCCGTGCGCTCTGTGGCGCTCGCCCTCGCGGCTCACTGCACCGATCTCGACGTACCAGAGACGCCTCGGCTGCTGCGACTGGCCAACGTCCAGCACCTCGCGACCGACGTGTCGGGCGTGCTCGCCGACGGCGCCCCGGTGCTCGCGCTCGCGGCCTCGCTGCACCCGACGGCTGCGGTCTGCGGCACGCCTACCGAGCGCGCCTTCGCCGTGATCCGCGAGCTCGAGGGCATGGACCGCGGCCGCTACGCCGGGCCGGTCGGCTGGGTCGACGCCCGCGGCGACGGCGAGTTCGGCATCGCCCTGCGCTGCGCCTCGATCGAGGCCGATGACCGGCTGCGGCTCTACGCTGGCTGCGGACTGGTCGCCGGGTCCGAGGCCGAGCTCGAGCTCGCCGAGAGCCAGGCCAAGCTCGTCGCCATGCGCGACGCCCTCGAACCCGACTGACCCCCCGACAGGTTTGGGGAGTTCCGGATGAATGTGCCCCAGGACGCCCTAGAGGCGGCTGAGCGCACCCAGGTTGTCCACAGACGTACCTGAACACAGGCTTCCTGGCGCGTTCCAGCGGCTGTGAACAGGGCCTCGGTCAGGAACGGGGGCAGGCGAGGTCGACCGCGGTCGGCAGCCAGTCTGCGGTCGAGCCGAGGCGGGCGGGCAGCACCAGGGTGCGCAGCGTGGTCTGCGCCCCGACCGTGTAGGTCACCGTCACGGTGGCCGACGCCGCCGAGGCCGGCAGCGTGCACCCACCCCGCACCGACAGGACGAGGGCAGAGGTGCTCAGCGCGGGGATCGTCGTCGGCCCAATCTGGTCTGCAGCATCCATCGCCCGAGGGAACTCAGCCAGCAGCGCTGCCTGCTCGGCGGCCGCCGAGACCACGGCACCTCGTACGTCGACGCCGGTCGCCACGATCGACACGTCGGTCACCGTGACCGGCTCGGCGCCGTCGTTCTCCAGGTCGACGGCGACCAGCGCGCCGGGGTGCGCGGCATTGCCGCCGCGTGCGTAGCTGTTGGCGGTGACGAGCGGCTGGCCCGGACCGGTCGCCAGATCGGTGACGGCATGGACGATCGGGTAGGACTGCGGGTCTGGGTAGCTCGGCGCACCGGTCGCCCCAGGGAACACCATCGGCACCCACCCGGTCAGCATCCCGCGCGTCGCCAGGTCCGAGCCGGCGCGCACGGCGAAGGCCCAGGTGCGTGTGGCACCGGGCGCGATCGTCACGACGGTGGTGTCGAGCACCCCGTCGATGCTGCGTTGTGCGTCCGGGAGGAGGACGCCGTATCCCTGGACGGTCGGCTGCCCCGGCGCCGACGTGAGGCTCGGGCTGTTGCCGTTGGCCATGCTGTTCGGCTCGGTGATCCCGACGCCGATCGTGCCGGTCCATGCAACGGCACCGTGGTTGGTCACCGTCACAGTCACCGTGGTCGGCAAGCTCCCGGTGAGGACGGTGCTGCCCTGTGTCGTGATGGCGAGGTCGTCGACGGTCGCCGAGTGGGTGCGTGTAGTCGCCGGGTCTGCGGCCACCGACGCGGTGGTGGCTGACGGGGCGAGCGGCGCGACCTCGCGGCCCGGTCCGCGCAGCAGGGGCGACGCGACGAGCACCGCGGCGATCGCCACCGCCGTGCCCGTGAGGGCACCGGCCCGGACCCGGCGACGGTGCCGGACTCCGGCGAGGACGTCGTCGAGGGGCACCGGCGCTGGCAGGGGTGTTGCGTCGCCTGCGCGGCGCAAGACGGTGGCGATCTGGTCGTCGGTGATCATGACGCTCCTCCGGTCAGCTCGTCGACGGCGAGGCCGGCGAGGTAGGGCGACGTGCGCAGCGCCGTCATGGCGCGGGAGTGCTGGCTCTTGACGGTGCCGACCGAGCAGCCGAGGGCCTGAGCGGTCTGCGCCTCGGTGAAGTCGCCGAAGTGGCGCAGGACGACGACGGCGCGCTGGCCGCGCGTGAGGTCGGCGAGGGCACGACGTACGGACTCGCGGACGTCGACCGCGGCGAACGCCGGGTCGTCGACCGCGCGGTCGGGAAGCACCTCGGTCGGGACCTCGCCGCGCCACTTGCGCCGCCACCACTTGGCGTAGGTGTGGACCATCACCTGTCGCACGTAGACCTCGGGGTCGTCGCTGCGCCGGATGCTCCCCCACCGGGGTCACACCGTGACGAGGGTCGACTGCACGAGGTCCTTCGCCGACTCGCTGCTGCCGGTGAGCAGCCACGCCGTACGCAGGAGCGCCGGGGAGCGCCAGGCCACGAACTCCTCGAACCCGACCAGTGTCGCGCTCATCCCCCACCTCCCCGTGCGCCTCGCCGCGGCCGGATGCCGAGCTGCTCTGACGTGAAGAGCCCCTGGCCCCCGAGGAAGGTTGTCACGAGGTCCGTTCCGGATGAATGTGCCCCGAGACGCCCTAGAGGCGGCCAGCGGTACCCAGTCGATCCACAGGTCGGACAACCTCGGCGCAGGGTGTGGACAAGCTGGGGCGCCCGAGACGCCTCTAG
>JANMBJ010000153.1:0-7482 GCA_031360335.1 Candidatus Nanopelagicales bacterium | reverse complement strand
GACGATCGACGCGGTCGCCGGCGGGTGCTCGGTGTGCTGTGCGAGCGGATCAGCCTTGCTGCGCCACACTCGGTCGCGCCCGAGCACCGCGAACTTGTAGCGCGTGCCGGCACCGAGGTCGGGGATGAACAGCTCCCACACGCCACTCGATCCCAACGAGCGCATCGGCGTGCCGGTGCCGTCCCAGTGGTTGGCATCGCTTACGACGCGCACGCCGAGGGCAGCCGGTGCCCACACGGCGAAGGAGGTTCCGTGGACGTCGCCGAGCGCCGAGGAGTAGACGTGCTCGTGCGCACCGAGCACGGTCCAGAGCGTCTCGTGGCGCCCCTCGCCGATGAGGTGGAGGTCCATGTCGCCGAGCGTCGGGAGGAAGCGGTAGGGGTCGTCGAGAATCGCCGGCTCAGCGCCATAGGCCACCTCGAGTCGGTAGTCGGGGACGTCGGGCACTTCGACGACACCGACGAAGACGCCACCGTGCTCGTGGGTCAGCTCGACGCGTGTGTCTCCGCCCGCACCTCGGGCGATGACGACGACCGAGGTCGCCCAGGGGCGCAGCGTGCGGATCGTGACGGCACCGTCGTGAGGGTGCGGGCCGAGGATCGAGTGCGGGTCGTGGTGGCGCCCCTCGACGATGCGCTGCAGGTCACCGGTCGACACCGGCACAGCCCCGCGAGTGCCCGGTGCGACCTTGTCCTTCTTGCCCTTCTCGGGCTTCTCGACCTTGTCTGCCTTCTCGACCTTGTCGGACGTGGCCTTCTCGGACTTGGCCTTCTTCGGCGCCACGGAGGCCTCCTGGTCGATGGCCGCGTCGGGCACGGTGGTGGGTGGCGTGCTGCTGGGCGTCGTCGCGGTGCTGGGCTGGCCCAGGTGGGGCTGGTCTGGGTGTGGCTGGTCGGTGCTGGGCATGTCACACGGCTCCGGCTCGGACGTGCACGATGTGGGCGACGTGCTGGTGCGGGTCGAGCCGCACGTACGGATACTGCCCCCACACCCAGGTGTGACCGCTCACCAGGTCGCGGGCAGCGAAGTTGTCGCCGGGACGCAGCCCCAGCGACTCCATGTCGAGCTCGACCACACCCTCGCGGGCGCCGTGCGGGTCGAGCGTGCAGACGACGAGCACGATGTCGTCACCTTCGCGCTTGCTGTAGGCGATGAGCTTGTCGTTGTTGGTGCGGTGAAAGGTCAGGTTGCGCAGGCGACGCAGCGACGGGTGCTCGTTGCGCCACTGGTTGAGCGACGTGAGGTACGGCGCGAGCGTGCGGCCCGACTCGTCCGCCGCTGCCCAGTCACGCGGTCGGTACTGGTACTTCTCCGAGTCGAGATACTCCTCGCTGCCCGGGCGCACCGCCGAGTGCTCGTAGAGCTCGAAGCCGGCGTAGACGCCCCAGGTTGGTGAGAGCGTGGCGGCGAGAGTCGCACGGATCGCGAACGCCGCGGGGCCGCCGTACTGCAGGTAGGCGCTGAGGATGTCCGGGGTGTTGACGAAGACGTTGGGGCGCATCGACGCCGACATGGGTCCGGACAGCTCGCGGAAGTACTCCTCGAGCTCCCAGGCCTCGTTGCGCCAGGTGAAATAGGTATAGCTCTGGTGGAAGCCGGTCTCACCGAGCAGGCGCATCATCGGCGGCTTGGTGAACGCCTCGGCGAGGAAGAGCACGTCGGGATCGGACGCATGGATCGCCGCGAAGACCCGCTCCCAGAAGGCGACCGGCTTCGTGTGCGGGTTGTCGACCCGGAAGATGCGTACCCCGACCGACATCCAGTGGTGCAGCACCCGCAGCACCTCGTGGAAGATGCCGTCGGGGTCGCCGTCGAAGAAGACCGGGTAGATGTCCTGGTATTTCTTCGGCGGGTTCTCCGCGAAGGCGATCGTGCCGTCGGCCCGGTGCGCGAACCACTCCGGGTGTGCGGTGACCCACGGGTGGTCGGGCGAGCACTGCAGGGCGAAGTCGAGGGCGACCTCGAGCCCGAGCTCCGTCGCTCGCGCGACGAAGGCCCGGAAGTCCTCGAGGGTGCCGAGGTCGGGGTGCACCGCGTCGTGGCCGCCCTCGGCGGAGCCGATCGCCCAGGGCACACCGGGATCCTGGGGACTGGGCGTCAGGGTGTTGTTGGGACCCGTGCGCGCGGTGCGGCCGACCGGGTGGATCGGTGGGAGGTAGACGACGTCGAACCCCATGTCGGCGATGGCGGGGAGCCGCTCCGCCGCGGTCGCGAAGGTGCCCGAACGCGGCGGGTCGAGGGTCGCGCCCTCGGACCGGGGGAAGAACTCATACCAGCTCCCGAACAGGGCTCGCTCGCGCTCGACGCGGACGGGGACGGGCAGCGAGCAGGTGACCTGCTCGCGCAACGGGTGCTCGTGCAGCAGCGCCGTCACGGTGGGGTCGAGGGCGACGGCGAGCCGGGCCGGGCCGGGGCGTCCCTTGTCCTTGAGTGCGGCGACCGCAGCCTTGAGCGGGTCGCGTGTCTTGCCGCGGGGGAGGCCCTTGAGGGCCTCCTCGAGCACCAGCGCGCCCTCGCGAAGCTCGAGCTCGACATCGAGATCGGCCGGGATCTTGATCTCGGCGCGGTGCCGCCAGGTCTCGACCGGGTCGCCCCAGGCCTCCACCGTGAAGGTCCACTCGCCCTCGGAGGTCGGGGTGACCGCCGCGGCCCAGCGGTCGACCCCGTCGACCCGCTGCATCGGCACCGAGATCTCGACCGCACCGGGTCCGTGGAGCACCGCTGTCGCCGAGACGGCGTCGTGGCCCTCACGGAAGACGGTCGCGGCCACCGTGAAAGTCTCGCCGACGACAGCCTTGACCGGCCTGGTGCCGTGGGCGACCATCGGCCAGACGTCCTCGATCGCAAAGCGCCCGGTGGTCGGGGCTCGGAGAGGCGCCGCTGAGGGGCTGGATGTCGCCTCTGCCGACACGGATCTCTTCGCTGCGGCTGCCTTCCCCTTCGCTGCGTGCGCGGTCCGCGCAGGCGTGTCGGAACTCGGTTCGGCGGGGGTCGACGTCGCGGCGCCAGAGGCGTCGAGCGGCGTACGTCGGCGAGGCGGCATCGCCGGTAAGACTAGCGACGTAACAGCATGTCGCGAGGGCTGAAACGCATGGAACTCATGTAACCGGCGGGTGCACTCTGCCGCAGGAAATCTGCGCACCCTAGGGTGGCGCAGGTGAGAGCAATCAGACGATTCACCGTCCGCACCGTCCTGCCCCCCGCGCTGGAGCCGCTGGCCTCCGTCGTGAGCAACCTGCGCTGGTCCTGGCACCCGGAGACGCAGGACCTGTTCGCCCGGATCGACGCGGAGCTCTGGGACGAGGTCGGACACGACCCGATCCGCCTGCTGGGCGAGGTCCCCTCCTCGCGGTGGGCCGAGCTCGCCGCCGACGCCGACTTCGTCGGGCACGTCGGGTGGGTCGCGCAGGGCCTCGACGACTACCTGACCGGCGACCGCTGGTATCAGTCGCTGGGTGCCGACGCCCCCCGGTCCATCGCGTACTTCTCCCCGGAGTTCGGCATCACCGAGGTGCTGCCGCAGTACTCCGGCGGTCTCGGCATCCTTGCCGGTGACCACCTCAAGTCCGCGAGCGACCTCGGCGTACCGATCGTGGGAGTCGGGCTGTTCTACCGCTCGGGCTACTTCCGCCAGTCGCTGTCGCTCGACGGCTGGCAGCAGGAGACCTACCCGATCCTCGACCCGGACGGTCTGCCGCTGGCGCTGCTGCGCGAGGCCGACGGATCACCAGTCGTAGTCGAGGTCGGACTGCCCGGCGGACGAACGCTGCGCGCCCACGTGTGGCGCGCCGACGTCGGTCGCGTCCCGCTGCTCCTGCTCGACTCCGACGTCGAGGACAACGAGCCGGCCGAGCGCGACGTCACCGACCGGCTGTACGGCGGCGGCGGCGAGCACCGGCTGCAGCAGGAGCTGCTGCTCGGCATCGGTGGCATCCGGGCGCTCCGCGCCTACAGCCGCATCACCGGTGCCCCCGAGCCCGAGGTCTTCCACACCAACGAGGGCCACGCCGGCTTCCTCGGGGTCGAGCGCATCCGCGAGCTCGTCGGCACCGCGGGCCTCACGTTCGACGAGGCGCTGCAGGCGGCACGCGCCGGCACCGTGTTCACCACGCACACGCCGGTGCCTGCGGGCATCGACCGCTTCCCGCGCGAGATGATCACGACGTACTTCGGTGGCGATAACGCCGTCGACCGCGTGCCGGTGGAGCGCATCCTGGCACTCGGCGCGGAGGACTACGACGGCGGCGACCCGACCATCTTCAACATGGCCGTGATGGGACTGCGTCTGGGTCAGCGCGCCAACGGAGTGAGCCTGCTCCACGGCGAGGTCAGCCGAGGCATGTTCTCCGGCCTGTGGGAGGGCTTCGACATCGACGAGGTGCCGATCACCTCGATCACCAACGGCGTCCACGCACCCACGTGGGTCGCGCGCGAGATCCGTGACCTGCTTGCGGCGCAGGTCGGCCCCGAGCTCGCGATGGAGACCGAGGGCTGGGAGTCGGCGCAGGCCGTCCCCGCCGGCGAGCTCTGGGCGACCAAGCGGGTGCTGCGTCAGCGCCTCGTCGCCGATGTCCGCGCGCGGCTTCGGGTCTCGTGGACCCAGCGTGGGGCGTCCGACGCCGAGCTCGGCTGGATCGACGAGGTGCTCGATCCCGACGTCCTCACCATCGGCTTCGCGCGGCGGGTGCCGTCGTACAAGCGGCTCACGCTCATGCTGCGTGATCCCGCGCGTCTCAAGGCGATGCTGCTGCACCCCGACCGTCCGGTGCAGCTCATCATCGCCGGCAAGTCCCACCCCGCCGACGACGGCGGCAAGAAGCTCATCCAGCAGCTCGTGCACTTCGCCGACGACCCCGAGGTGCGTCACCGCATCGTGTTCCTGCCCGACTACGACATCGGCATGGCGCGGCTGCTCTACCCCGGCTGCGACGTGTGGCTCAACAACCCGCTACGCCCTCTCGAGGCCTGCGGCACGTCGGGCATGAAGGCCGCGCTCAACGGCGGCCTCAACCTCTCGATCCTCGACGGCTGGTGGGACGAGTGGTACGACGGCGAGAACGGCTGGGCGATCCCCACCGCCGACGGCGTCGCAGACCCCGACCGACGTGACGACCTCGAGGCCTCCGCGCTCTACGACCTCATCGAGAAGAGCGTCGCGTCGCGCTACTACGACGTCGATGCCGCGGGTCTCCCGACGCGCTGGATCACGATGCTGCAGCACACCCTCGCGACGCTCGGGCCGAAGGTCCTCGCCTCGCGGATGGTGCGCGACTACGTCCAGAAGCTCTACGCCCCCGCTGCGACCTCGTCGCGGGCGGTGCTCGTCGACAAGGCAGCGCTGGCCAAGGAGCTCTCGACCTACGCCGCCCGGGCACGCGCGTCGTGGTCGCAGGTCCGCGTGGAGCACGTCGAGGCGTCGGGCGTCGGCGACGCACCGGAGCGCGGCACCTCGCTGTCGGTCCGGGCGTTCGTCGCTCTCGGCGCGCTGACGACCGACGACGTGATCGTCGAGCTCGCCAGCGGTCGCGTCGACCACAACGACCGCATCGTGCACCCCACCTTCACCGAGCTGACGCCCGCCGAGTCCTACGAGGGCAACCGCTGGCGCTTCGAGGACACCGTCACCCTCGACGACACCGGCCCGTTCGGCTACACGGTCCGGGTGCTGCCCAAACACCGCGGGCTCTACGACCCGGCCGAGCTCGGCCTCCAGTCGCTCCCGGCGCCGAGCGCCGCGAGCGAGGACATAGCCCCCACCTACGCCCCCACCTACTAGACCGCACCAACGACGAGGGCCCCCGCCACGGCAGGGGCCCTCGTCGTGGCTCCCCACGCACACAGGTCCGCGAGTTACTGCCCGAATCCGTGGTTTGAAGGCTCGAAACCGAGGATTGCCCGTTGAGGCAGTAACTCGCGGACCTGGGGTGGGCTGGGGGCTACTCGACGCGGAAGAGGGCGACTGAGCGGCTGGCGATCGCGACGGTCTCGCCGGTCGGGGCTGTGGGGCCCTCGGACTCCGGGCGCTCGAGCGCCGTGTCGACGAGGCGGCGGTAGGCCGTGCCGTAGGGCGTCGGCGGCAGGGTCAGGGGCACGTCGACCTCGCTGCGGTTGAGCACCACGAGGAACGCCGCGTCGCGCAGCGGGTGGCCATGCTCGTCGCGGGTGAAGAGCTCACCCGAGAGCGCCATCACGAGCATGTCGGTGCCGTCGTCGTGCCAGTCGCCGTCGGTCATCGGCGTGCCGTCGGGACGCAGCCACGCGAGGTCGGCGGGGCGTCCGTCGGAGGCAGGGCGGCCGTCGAAGAACTCCGTCTGCCGCAGGGTCGGGTGCGCCCGACGTACGTTGAGCAGGGTCGTGGTCCAGCGCAGCAGGTCCGACTGCCACGGCTCGAGATCCCAGTCGAGCCAGGAGATCTCGTTGTCCTGGTTGTAGGGGTTGTTGTTGCCCCCCTGGGTGCGCCCCATCTCGTCACCCATGACGATCATCGGGGTTCCGGTCGAGAGCAGCAGGGTCGCTTTGAGCGCGCGCATGGTCCTTAGCCGTGCCGCGCGGATCGCTGGGTCGTCGGTCTCGCCCTCGGCCCCGTGGTTCCACGACCGGTTGTTGTCGGTGCCGTCGCGGTTGTCCTCGCCGTTGGCCTCGTTGTGCTTGGTGTCGTAGGACACGACGTCGCGCATCGTGAATCCGTCGTGCGCGGTGAGGAAGTTGACCGAGGCAGCGGGGGACCGGCCGTGGAAGACGTCCTGCGAACCGGTGAGGCGCCAGCCCATCTCGGCCGGTGGCTCGCGATGTCCGCCGCCGCCGCGCCAGAAGGTGCGCACGTCGTCGCGATAGGCGTCGTTCCACTCGGCCCACGGCGAGCCGAACATCCCGAGGCGATAGCCACCGGGGCCGACGTCCCAGGGCTCGGCGATGAGCTTGACCTGGCGCAGCACAGGGTCCTGGTGCACGGCGGCGAGGAAAGGTGAGCGCTCGTCGACGTCCATCCGCTCGCGGGTGAGCGCGGTGGCGAGGTCGAAGCGGAAGCCGTCGACGTGCATCTCGGTGACCCAGTAGCGCAGCGAGTCAAGGACGAGGCGCAGGACGTCGAGGTCGCCGACGTCGAAGGTGTTGCCGCACCCCGTCGTGTCGACGTAGGAGCCGCTGTGCGGTGCGAGCTTGTAGTGGTCGCGCTCGCCGAGCCCGCGGAACATGAGCGACGGTCCGTCCGGCCCGCCTTCGCTCGTGTGGTTGTAGACGACGTCGAGGATGACCTCGAGGCCAGCGGCGTGCATCGCTTTGACCATCGCTTTGAACTCCGCGACCTGAGCACCGGGACGCCGGTCGGCGGCGTAGGCACCGTGGGGCGCAAAGAAGCCGAGAGTGCTGTAGCCCCAGTAGTTCTTCACGCCTCGGCTCAGCAGCGGTGGCTCGGTGATCGACTGGTGCACCGGCAGCAGCTCGATCGCGGAGACGCCCAGCGAGAGCAGGTGCTCGACGGCA
>JANMBJ010000152.1:0-12595 GCA_031360335.1 Candidatus Nanopelagicales bacterium | reverse complement strand
GACGATCGAGGCCTTACGGCCCTTCCAGCCGACCGTGGCGCGCGCGTGCAGGTAGGCGGCGTAGGCGACCCAGGTGATGAACGCCCACGTCTCCTTCGGGTCCCAGCCCCAGTAGCGGCCCCAGGCGTTCTCCGCCCAGATAGCTCCCGCGACGATCGCGAACGTCCACAGCGGGAACATGAAGGCGTGCACCCGGTAGGCCATGGCGTCGAGCTTGGCCGACTCGGGAAGGCGGCGAGCCAGCCAGTCGAGCCGGTAGGACTCCCCTGCCACCGCGCGACGCTCGCCGGAGTCAGCCACGAGGAACAGGACCGTCAGCGCAGCACCGATGCAGAACGCACCACCACAGATCACGGCGGCGGAGACGTGGATGACGAGCCAGTAGGACTTGAGTGCAGGGACGAGCTGCGCAGCATCCGTGTAGAGGAACGTCATCGATGCGCCGAGTGCGAGCAGCACAGGGAGGACGACGAAGATGCCCATCCACCGCACGTCGCGCTTGAGCGAGATGGCGAGGAACACCACGGCGACCCCCAGCGCGGAGGTCATCGAGAACTCGCACATGTTGCCCCAGGGAGCCCGCTGGACGGACAGCCCGCGGAGCACGACACCGCCGAACAGCAGCACGGTGCCCAGCCACATCGTCGACATGCCGATGTTGCCCGACCGGCGGCCCGGCGCCAGCGCTCCGTCGTCTGGCCCGCCGACCGTGACGTCAACCTTGGTCGCGACCGCGACACCGCCGCCGGATGACGCGGACGCAGCCGCCGCGGCGGGCACGAGGTCGCGGCCGCGCATGCTCGCGAGCGACCAGGCGAAGGCGATCATCGCCACGGTGTAGGCCGCCATCGCGCCGTAGACCACGTAGTTGCTGTACGTCGCGAGGGTCTCGTTGACCGACACTGGATCTCCCTTGTCACGCTGGGTCTTCGTGCTCGTCCGTGAGGTGGTGCGGGCCGTGCGGGCGGTGCTGTGGGCTAGACGTCGAGCGACGCCGTGGTGCGGCTGACGGTGGTGCCGAGCGAGCCCGCAAGCTCGTCGACCTCCTCTGCCACACTGGTGTGCTCGGACCTCGTGAGACCCGCGATCTCGACAACGGTAACTCCCATCTCGTCTGTCGACACCCGGACCCAGATGCGACGCCGACGGACCAGCAGCGAGAGGGACAGGCCGGAGATCGCCACGAGCGCGGCGAGCAGCGCCAGCTCCTTGCCCGGGTCGCGCGCCACGCTGAAGGACGCCCACTGGACGTAGCCGTCGAGAGTGACGGTTCCATGGCCCCCCGGAAGATCCCAGACCTGGCCCGGAGCCAGCTGCTCCTTGCCGATCCTCGTCATCTTCGACGTGTCGAGCTTGTAGACCGACTGCGGTCGACCTGAGTCGAGGCCGAGGTCGCCGACGAAGGCGCCGACGAATACCTCGGGAAAGTCCGGGGCGGGGAAGATCGAGGTCGGTCCGTTGACGGGGTCGATGCTCGTCGTAGGCAGGAAGATTCCCTGCAGGCCGATCTGCGGCACCGTGTCAGGCGCCTTGACGACACCGGTGGACGTGAAGTTGCCGTCCTGCGGGAGGAACACGACGGAGTCGTGGAAGACGACGGCCCCCGTAGCGTCCTTGATGGTGATGGTCGGTGCGTATCCGTGTCCGACGAGGAACGCCTTCACCCCGCCGATCACCAGGGGGTCATTGACCTGGATCGTCTGCTTCGTGGGGGTTGCCCCCGGTGCGCGTACGACGGTGACGTCGGCGGAGAACTCGCGCGCGGCGCCGTTCTGGCCACCCCCCCGCTGGTAGTCCGCGTGGAACGCGTTGAGGGTGAACGAGAAAGGCGGCAGCGACTCCGGGTCGAACGCCGCACCGGGGTTGAACGAGTCGAACTGCGACCGGCTGTCAGCGAACGACGAGCCCTCCCGGACGATCACGGTGCCCTTGAAGCCATAGAGCGAGCCGTAGGCGATGGCGAGAAGCATTCCTAGCAGCGCCAGGTGGAAGAGCAGGTTTCCGGTCTCGCGGGAATAGCCCTTCTCTGCCGCGACGGAGCCGGTACGGCCGTCGTAGGTCGTCGTGTCGACGCGCCACCGGGCGCCACGCAGCCAGGTGGCGGCGGCATCGAGGGTCCACTGCGGGGCGGTGTCATCAGGGGCGTCGATGACGCGGTGCTCGGGGAGCCGGGTCAGGTTGCGGGGTGCCGACGGCGGACGCGACCGCAATGCCCGCCAGTGCTGCCTGGATCGGGGAAGCACGCAGCCCGCGAGAGAGACGAAGAGCAGGAGGTAGATCGCCGCGAACCACGGGGAGGCGAAGACATCGAAGATCCCGAAGCGGTCGAGGATCTTCCCCTTGGGGTCGTTGGCGATGTAGTCGGTCACCCGGATCGGGTTGCTGCCCCGCTGCGGGAAGAACGAGCCGACGGAGGAAGCCACCGCGAGCAGGAACAGCAGGATGAGAGCCGTACGCATGCTCGTGAGGGTGCGCCACGCCCACCGCAGCCACCCGATGACTCCGATGCCGATGATCGCCGAGGCATCGTCGACCTGGCTGGGAGCGGTCGACATCCTCTGGACGTCGTCGACACGGTCGGCGACCGACCGTTCTCCACTGCCCTCGGGCATCGGCACGTCATTACGGACGTCGGTCACAAGAACACCCCGAACCCGCCGGCCCACGAGCGCAGACCGATCGTCACGTCGTCCCAGGTGCCCGTCACGAGGAGCAGCCCGATGGCCACGAGGAGGGCACCTCCGATACGCATCACGAGGGCGCTGTGCCGACGTACCCAGCCGATGGCACCGAGCGCACGACGGAACAGCAGTCCGACGAGGACGAAAGGCAGGCCGAGACCGAGACAGTAGAACGCCGACAGCACCGCACCGCGCGCGGCGCTGGCCTCGGTGAAGGCGAGGGTCTGCACGGCGCCCAGGGTCGGGCCGATGCACGGCGTCCAGCCGAGACCGAACAGCACGCCGAGGAAGGGCGCTCCCCAGATCCCGAGTGCGGGGGTGCGGTGCAGGCGCCACTCCCGCTGGGTGCCCGGAACGAGACCGAGGAACGCGAGCCCGAGCCCGATGACCAGGACGCCCAGCACCCGGGTGATCGGCTCCTGATAGCGGAGCAACGCCTCACCGAGAGCACCGAAGAGCAGACCGTAGGAGACGAAGACCGCGGTGAAGCCCAGGACGAACAGCACCGAACCGAGGAGCACCCGGCCTGGGGTGTGCGCCCGGGCGTCCGGCTCGCGCACGAGCACGGTGCCGGGGTCACCGTCGCCGGACGCGGTCGACGCGCTCGACGCATCGAGGCCGGCTGCGGCCGGCGGGGCCGGCTGCTCCCCGGCGAGCTCCGCACCCGTCAGACCTGTGACGTAGGACAGATAGCCGGGCACGAGCGGGAGGACGCAGGGCGACAGGAACGACACAGCGCCGGCAGCGAAGGCGATCGGCGCCGCGAGGAGCAACGATCCGGTGGCGACGGTCTCGACCGCAGACATGTCAGGCCTTCTCCGCCACGACGGGGTCGATCATCCCGCGCAGGCCGGAGTAGTCGACGGGGCCGAGAGTCCGTGCGGCGACCCGACCCTCGCGGTCGAGGACGAGGGTCGACGGGATCGACGCCGGAGGAAGCGTGCCGGCGAGCGCCAGCAGCACCGCGTTGTCGCCGTCGTAGATCGAGGGATACGGGACGTCGAACCGCTGGACGAACGCCGCCGCGTTCTGCGTCGAGTCCTTCCCGCCGGCGACGACGCCGACGAAGGCGACACCGGTCGCGCGGGTGGCGTCGTAGGCCTTCTGGAGCGCACCCGCCTCATCACGGCAGGGACCGCACCACGACGCCCAGTAGTTGAGCACGACGACCTTGCCGCGCAGTGATGCGACATCGAGCGCACTACCGTCGAGGGTCGTGCCCCGTAGCGCCGGAGCCGGGCCGCGGGCATCCGGCGCGAGCAGCGCGACCGAGCCGTCGCCCGCGACGAAGCCCAACGACGGATCGTTCGAGCCCGTGCTGCACGCCGTCAACGCGAGCGCCGCGAGCAGCGCCATGACAGTGGAGACGCGGGCACGTCGGACGATCACGGCGACCTCTCCTCGTCTTGCGTCAGCTGCGCGGTCTGCAGCTCTGCGGGTGGTGGCTGGTGAGTCGGTGGCGGTGTGCGGGTGACTGGCTGACGCGGGTCGACCCGAGGTGCCGACGTACGGCGAGGGCTCGGGGGTTCCTGCGCCGGACACCGACTAGGTCACACCGGGGTCAGGCACCCTTCGCCTGCGCGGCGGTCTTCGACGTGCGGACGAGGTCGGCAGACGGCTCGGTGTAGGTGATGGCGACGAGGCGGTCGTCGTCGAAGGTCAACGACGTCAGGCTGGCGAGGCCGCACTGCCTCTTGCGGGGGTCGTGCACGAAGCGGCGGTTCTCCGCGTCCAGACGGGCGATCCAGATCGGGAGCTGGTGGCTGACCACGACAGCCTCGTGACCGCGCGCAGCAGAGCGGGCGGCCGCCACCGTGGCGCGCATGCGCCCGGCGATCTCGGCGTAGGGCTCACCCCAGCTCGGGGTCAGCGGGTTGTAGAGGTGGCGCCATGCTCTGGGGTTCTTGAGGATCCCGTCGCCCACTCCGACGCGCTGGCCCTCGAAGATGTTGGTGGCCTCGAGCGCGCGGTCGTCGATGGTGATGCGCAGGCCGTGCTTCGCAGCGATGGGGGTCGCTGTCTGCTGGGCGCGCTCGAGCGGCGAGGACACCACGACCGTGACGTCGCGGTCGGCGAGCGCATCGGCGGCCCGCTCGGCCATCTGCTCGCCGAGCTCGGAGAGCCGGAAGCCAGGGAGCCGGCCGTAGAGGACCCCGCTCGGATTGAAGACCTCGCCGTGGCGGAGCAGGTGGACGACGGTGCGGGTGCTCACACGTACTCCTTCGCGATGTCGGGATAGGCGGAGGCCGCAGCGGCCGCAGCCGCGGGAAGCGCCGAGACGAGGCGGTCGAGCGCCGTGTCGTCGTGCGCGGCCGAGACGAACCACGCCTCGTAGGCGCTCGGGGGCAGGTAGACACCGTGATCGAGCATCGCATGGAAGAACGCGGAGTATCTCCAGACCTCCTGGGTGCGCGCCTGGTCGTAGTCGAGCGGCGCCTCGGGGCTGAAGAAGACCGAGAACAGGTTGCCGGCTGTGGCGAGCGAGTGCACGACGCCGGCCTCCGAGAGCGCGCCGGAGACGAGGCGGCCCACGGTCGAGGCCGTGGCGTCGAGGTGGAGATACAGCTCCGGCGTGCAGTGCCGCAGTGTCGCGAGTCCGGACGCGGCAGCGATCGGGTTACCCGCGAGCGTGCCGGCTTGGTAGACCGGCCCCTCGGGAGCGAGGTGGGCCATGATCTCGGCCCGACCACCGAAAGCAGCAGCGGGTAGTCCCCCACCCATGACCTTGCCGAACGTGACCAGGTCAGGCGTCCACGAGTCGTCGGTTCTCGCCTCGAGCTCGAGCCAGCCACCTCGCGCCACCCGGAAGCCGGTCATGACCTCGTCGACGACGAGCAGGGCTCCGTGGGCGTGGGCGATGCGCGCGAGCGCAGCGTTGAAGCCGTCCACCGGCGCGACGACCCCCATGTTGGCGGCAGCCGCCTCGGTGATGACGACGGCGATGTCATCACCGTGCGCGGCGAAGGCCGCCTCGACCGCTGCGATGTCGTTGTAGGGCAGCACGATCGTCTCGTGCGCCTGGGCTCCAGTGACACCCGGAGTGTCGGGGAGGGCGAAGGTCGCCAGCCCTGATCCAGCAGCAGCGAGCAGGGAGTCGACGTGCCCGTGGTAGCAGCCGGCGAACTTCACGACCTTCGCGCGACCGGTGAACCCTCGAGCGAGACGGATCGCCGACATCGTCGCCTCGGTGCCGCTGCTCACCAGCCGCACCTGGTCGACCGAAGGCACGCGCGAGACGATCTCCTCAGCGAGGAGAACCTCTCCCGGGCTCGGGGTGCCGAAGGAGAAGCCGTGCGTCGCCGCCTCGCGGACCGCATCGACCACTGCGGGGTGCGCGTGCCCGAGCACCATCGGACCCCACGAGCACACGAGGTCGAGGTAGTCGCGACCGTCGACGTCGGTGATCCACGGACCGGTGCCGCTCGCCATGAAGCGCGGGGTGCCGCCGACGGCGCGGAACGCGCGCACCGGAGAGTTGACGCCGCCCGGGGTCACCGCACGGCCGCGGGCGAAGAGAGCCTGCGACTCGGGCGCGAGATCGGCGTAGGGGGTCTCGGGTGTCACGCGCGTCCTTCCGCGATCCAGCGGGCGACCTCGGTCGCCCAGTAGGTGAGCACGATGTCGGCACCGGCCCGGTGGATCGACGTGATCGACTCGAGCACCGCCCGGTCGCGGTCGATCCAGCCGTTCGCTGCAGCGGCCTCGACCATGGCGTACTCCCCAGACACCTGGTACGCGGCCACGGGTACGTCGACCGAGTCGGCCGTCTCGCGCAGGACATCGAGGTAGTGGCTCGCCGGTTTGACCATGACGATGTCGGCGCCCTCCTCGATGTCGAGGCGCACCTCGCGCATCGACTCGCGGCGATTGGCCGAGTCCTGCTGGTAGGACTTGCGGTCGCCGCTGAGCTGGGAGTCGACGGCCTCGCGGAACGGGCCGTAGAACGCTGAGGCGTACTTCGCGGCGTAGGCGAGCACCGCGACGTGCTGCACGCCCGCGTCGTCGAGCGCATCGCGGACGACCGCGACCTGGCCGTCCATCATTCCGCTGGTGCCCACGACGTCGGCGCCCGCACGGGCGAGGGCCACACCCATCTCGGCGTAGCGCTCGAGGGTCGCGTCGTTGTCGACCTCGCCGGTCGCTGTGAGCACGCCGCAGTGGCCGTGGTCGGTGAACTCGTCGAGGCAGAGGTCTGCCATCACCACGATGTCGTCGCCAACCTCGTCGCGGATGTCGCTGATGCCGACATTGAGGATCCCGTCGGCGTCGGTGGCGCCTGAGCCCACCGCGTCGCGGCGAGCAGGGACGCCGAAGAGCATCACGCCGCCGAGCCCGAGGTCGACCGCCTCACGGGCGGCCGCACGCAGCGACGCCCGCGAGTGCTGCACGACGCCCGGGAGCGATGCGATCGGCGCGGCCTCGTCGAGGCCCTCGCGCACGAACAGCGGCAGCACGAGACCGGCCGGGTACAGCCGGGTCTCGGCGACGAGCCGGCGCAGCGCCGGCGTGCGGCGCAGCCGGCGCGGCCGCTCGACGGGGAAGCCACCCACGATCAGGTCGCCTTGCGACGTGCGGCACCGCGACGCTTGCTCGGACGCCAGGTGGCCTCGCCCGCCTCTGCTGCGGCGAGACGCATCGCGTCACCGTGGGCGGCGAGCGCCTCCGCGAGCGCCGCGACCGACGGGGTCTCGGCCATCACGTCGACGCGCAGGCCGTGCTCCTCGGCGGTCTTCGCCGTGGCCGGACCGATGCAGGCGACCACGGTCGAGGCGTGCGGCTTGCCCGCGATGCCGACCAGGTTGCGCACGGTGCTCGACGACGTGAAGAGCACGGCGTCGAAGCCCCCCGACTTGATCGCCTCGCGAGTCTCGGCTGCCGGAGGTGCGGCACGTACGGTGCGGTAGGCCGTGACGTCCTCGACCTCCCAGCCGAGCTCGACGAGACCGGCCACGAGCGTGTCGGTCGCGATGTCGGCACGCGGCAGGAAGACGCGGTTGATCGGGTCGAAGATCGGGTCGAACTCGGGGAAGTCCTCGAGCAGGCCGGCCGTGCTCTGGTCCTCGCTCGGGACGAGGTCGGGCCGCACCCCGAAGGCGGAGAGGGCTGCTGCCGTCTGCTCGCCGACCGCCGCGACCTTGAGCCCCGCGAAGGCGCGGGCATCGAGGCCGTACTCGTCGAACTTCTCGCGGACGGCCTTGACGGCGTTGACGCTGGTGAACGCGACCCACTGGAAGCGACCCGACACCAGGCCGGTGATCGCGCGCTCCATCTGCTGCGGGGTGCGTGGCGGCTCGACCGAGATGGTCGGCACCTCGACGCCCACAGCGCCGAAGCGGGTGAGCTGCTCCGACAGGGCACCGGCCTGCTCCCGAGTGCGCGGCACGAGCACGCGCCAGCCGAAGAGCGGCTTGGTCTCGAACCACGAGAGCTTGTCGCGCTGGCCGACGGTCTCACCGACGACGACCAGGCCCGGCCCGGCCTGCTTGGCCGCCTTGACCGCGGCTGCGAGCTCACCGAGCGTCGAGGCGACGGTGCGCTGCTCCACCGTCGTGCCGCCTCGCGTGATCGCGATCGGTGTCGTCGACGCCCGACCGGCCTCGAGGAGGGCGCGGGCGATCTCGACAGCGCGGTCGGCACCATTGGTCACAACTAGCGTGACTCGCGCGTCGGCGTGCTGCGACCACACGACGCCGGGGTCGTCCGCGTCGACGACGCGCACCTCGCGCGCCTTGCCACCGAGCAGACCGATGCCGGCATAGGCCGGGATGGCGGTCAGTGTCGAGACGCCGGGGGCGATGTCGAACGCCACCTTGGTCTTGGCGAGCGCGGCGGCCTCGGTCTGCAGCGCGCCGTCGAGCAGCGGGTCGCCGGAGAACAGGCGGACGACGGAGTGCCCGGCCTTGGCGGCATCGGCGACGACCTTGGCACGCGCCGCGTGCGAGAGCGGCAGGCCGTTCTCGTCGACGGCTGCGTGCACCTCGGCATCCGGCGACGCGAACGACATCGCCAACGCGACGACGTCAGCATCGGCGACGACGACCTCGGCCTCGCGCAGCAACGTCGCTGCACGCAGGGTCACGAGGTCGGGGTCGCCTGGGCCGGCCGCGACGAACGTCACGGTGCCGACGGGCTTCTTGCGGGTACGGGCGAGCACTGCGCTCATGATGCGCTTCCCCTCACGGGATGGAGACCGGGCGCACCAGCGGCGAGGAGGTCGTGGGCGAGATCGCGTCCCACAGCCTCCGCATCGCCGGCGTTGCCGGTGACGGACTTCCGCACCTGGGTCCGACCGTCAGGACTGACGACCGTCCCGGTCAGGTGCACGAGCACCTCGTCACCCGCGCGGGTCACAGTGGCGTAGGCGCCTACAGGCGCCGAGCAACCGGCCTCGAGGGTGGCGAGGAGTGAGCGTTCCGCCGTGATGGCGACGCGGGTCGCGTCGTCGTCGAGCGAACGGAGCGCATCGAGCAGTGCGGCGTCGACGTCGACGTCGCGGCACTCGACCGCCAGCGCCCCCTGGCCGGGGGCGGGCAGCATCTGGTCGGGCTCGAGCACCTCGGTGACCACGTCGAGGCGGCCGAGGCGGGCGAGCCCGGCATGGGCGAGGACGACGGCATCGAGGTTGCCGTCGGACACGGTGCGCAGCCGGGTGTCGACGTTGCCGCGTATCGCGACCACGTCGAGGTCGGGTCGCAGCGCGAGCAGCTGGGCGGCGCGGCGCGGTGATCCCGTGCCGACCGTGGCGCCGTGACGCAGCGTCGCGACGGTGCCGCCGTCGCGCGCGACCAAGACATCTCGGGCGTCCTCCCGCGGGGGCACGGCGATCATCGTGAGCCCTGGAGCGGCACCGGTCGGAAGGTCCTTGAGCGAGTGGACGGCCACGTCTGCATCGCCGCGCAGCACCGCCTCCCGAACAGCGGTGACGAACACACCCACGCCGCCGAACGACGCGAGCGGCGTGCGCTGGTCGGCGTCGCCGTGCGTGCGAATCTCAACGAGCTCGACCCGCGTCCCGAGCGCTGCACGCAGGGCGTCGGCAACCTGCCCCGACTGGGCGCGCGCGAGCAGGCTGCCCCGGGTCGCCACCCGCACGGCGCTCATGACAGACCGCCGAGCAGGTCGTCGTGGGTCGGGTCCACGACAGTGACGTCGCTGGCTGCCGGCGCGGCCTCGTCAGCCGCGGTGAGTGCCTCGATGGCCTCCGGGTCGAGGTCGAAGAGCCGGTGGAGGGCGGTGGCATAGCGAGCGCCGTCGGGATCGGAGGCGAGCTCCTTCATCCGCACGGTCGGCGTGTGCATGAGCGTCGAGACCGCGCGACGCAGCGACCGGGCGAACTCGTCCGCGGCCGCGTCGTCGAGGCCCGGCAGTCGCATCCGCAGCCGTTGGAGCTCGGCATCGACCACCTGGTCGGCGCGGGCGCGCAGCGACACCACGATGGGCTCGACCCGCTGCGCGGCCATGACGGCCAGGTGGGCGCGTACCTCCTCGGCGACGATGCCGCGTGCGAGCTCGACATCGCGCTCGGAGGCGTGCGCCTCGGGCAGATCGACGAGCGAGGCGAGGTCGATGCGCGACACCCCGGGGAGGTCGCCGATCGACTCCTCGGTGTCGTGCGGAAGTGCCAGGTCGACCACGACATACGGCGTCGTCGACGCGCCTCGGGCTTCAGCCAGCTCTGCCGTGGTGAGGACGAGTCCGGTGGAACCGGTGCAGGAGACGAGGATGTCGACCGCCGCAATGTGCTCGCGGATGTTGCCGAGCTCGATGGCCGTGCCGGCGACCTGCTCGGCGAGGCGTAGACCGTTGGCGTGCGTACGGTTGGCGATGACGACATCGGTGACGCCTTCGCGCACCAGGGAGACCGCCGCGAGCGAGCTCATGGCTCCGGCACCGACGACGAGCGCACGGCGTCCGACGAGGGAGCCCCCGAGCCGCTCGGCCGCGAGATGCAGCGCGACGCTCACGACCGAGGCACCGGCGCGGTCGATCCCGGTGTCGTGGTGCACGCGCTTGCCGACGCGCAACGCCGCCTGCGCGAGGTCGTTGATGCTGCGACCGGCGGTCGCGGTGTCCTGGGCCGAGCGCAGCGCCCCGCGGACCTGCCCGAGGATCTGCTGCTCGCCGATGACCATCGAGTCGAGGCCCGAGGTCACCTCGAACATGTGCTGGACGGCCCTGTCCTCGTAGCGGACATAGAGGTGCGGGGTCAGCTCCTCGCGGCTGACGCCGGCGGCCTTGGCGAGGGTCTCGGTCACGTCGACGACACCGCCGTGGAACCTGCTCACCTCGGCATAGATCTCGACCCGGTTGCAGGTCGACAGCACGAGCGACTCGGCGACGTGCGCAGACCCCAGCAGGTCGACCTGGAGCTTCTCGGCGGCATCGTCGAGGAGCGCGATCCGATCGAGCAGCGCCACGGGCGCGGTGCGGTGGCTCACGCCGACGACGAGGAGGGTCATGAGTGGACCCCCTGGCTGCGGTGCATCTCCGGGTGCTTGCGCTGCTCGTGGAAGGCGAGGATCTGCAGCTCGGTCGCGAGGTCGACCTTGCGTACGTCGACCCCTTCCGGTGTGGTGAGCACCGCAGGAGCGAAGTTGAGGATGCTCGTCACACCCGCCGCCACGAGGCGGTCGCAGACCTCCTGCGCGGCGCCCGCCGGGGTGGCGATGACGCCGATGCTGGCCTCGCCGTCGAGCACCACGTCCTCGAGGTCGGCGATCGCGCGGACCTCGACGGTCTCGCCGTCGCGCCCGGCCGGGATCTTCTCCCCGATACGGCTCGGGTCGGCGTCGACCAGACCCACGACCCGGAAGCCGCGGCCGGCGAAGCCGCCGTAGTTGGCGAGGGCGTGCCCGAGGTTGCCGATGCCGACGATCACCACGCGCCAGTCCTGCGTCAGACCGAGCTCGCGAGCGATCTGATAGATGAGGTAGTCGGTGTCGTAGCCGACCCCACGGGTGCCGTAGGACCCCAGGTGCGAGAGGTCCTTGCGCAGCTTGGCGCTCGTGACCCCGCTGGCCGCGGCGAGCTCCTCGCTCGACACGGTCGCGACTCCGCTCTCGGACAGGTGCGTGAGCACCCGGTGATAGATCGGCAGCCGGGCCACGGTGGCCTCGGGAATGCCACGCCGCGACGCGTCAGACGCGCGGGACAGTGGCACGGTATTCACCCCGGTTCTGTGGTGGCAGGCCTGGCCAGGGTAGGTAGTTGTGAACGAACGCACAAAGTCGCGACCGACTGCCGTTCCACTATGCGGACAAGCGAGACGTGACCTGCGTCACGCAAATCGACCCCCGGCGTCGAGGACGAGACATGTCCCACAGTCCAGGGGTCGATCGCGGCCGGGCAGATGGTGCCGGTGGTGGCTACTTCGCAGCCGCGCGCTCGGCGCGGGCCGCGCGCTTCTCCTCGAAACGTGAGGCGGTGGCGTCGAGCCCCTCGAGGAACGTCGAGAGCCGCTCCCGGGCGGCCTCACCATCAGGACCGAAGTCGGTGCGCTCCCACACGTTCCAGGCCCGCAGCACCGGAGCGAGGACTTCGTCGTGGTGGATACGCAGGTCATAGATCCCGGCCATGGCGATGGTGAACGAGCGGCGGGTGAACCCCTCGACCTCGTTTCCCGGCATCGCGAAGTTCTCCGCGATCTCGAGGACCGCCTCCATCGAGGCGTCCGGATTGATGTCGAAAGCGGCCGCCATCACGTTGCGGTAGAACAGCATGTGGAGGTTCTCGTCGGCCGCGATGCGTGCGAGGAGCCGGTCACAGCCCGGATCCATCGTGTGCTTGCCGGTGTTGCGGTGCGAGATGCGGGTCGCCAGCTCCTGGAACGAGACGTACGACATCGTGGTCAGGATGTTGCGTTCGGCGTTGGAGGAGAAGCCGCGGCCCATGTGAGCCATGCGCTCGCGCTCCAG
>JANMBJ010000346.1:0-3678 GCA_031360335.1 Candidatus Nanopelagicales bacterium | reverse complement strand
GCGATCTCCCGGAGGCACGAACGCCTTCTTCTGCGCCGTCTCGTCAGCGCACGCGACGAAGGGCCGGACCCTGGGGGTCCGGCCCATCGTGTGTCTGACGGGTGGTGCAGACGCTCGCGCGTCGGGTGCGACTAGCGCTTGGCTGCGACCTTCTTGGCCGGTGCCTTCTTCGCGGGCGCTGCCTTCTTCGCGGCCGGAGCTGCCTTCTTGGCGGCCGGAGCTGCCTTCCTGGCGGGCGCGGCCTTCTTCGCAGCCGGAGCTGCCTTCTTGGCGGGCGCGGCCTTCTTCTTGCCGGCGACGACGATCTTGAACTCGGCCCCCGCGCGGAACTTCGGCACCGAGGTGGCCTTGATCTTCACGG
This sequence comes from Candidatus Nanopelagicales bacterium, assembly GCA_031360335.1. Lineage (GTDB taxonomy): Bacteria > Actinomycetota > Actinomycetes > S36-B12 > CAIYMF01 > Longivirga. Next base: position 3,317 of record JANMBJ010000346.1, on the reverse strand, counting down.
TCGCGCCGGTCTGCGGGTTGCGGCCCACGCGAGCGGCACGGTCGGCCTTCTCGAAGACTCCGAAGCCGCTGATCGCGACCTTGTCGCCCTTGGCGACGCTCTTGGTGATCTCGTCGACGATGGCCTCGATGGCCTCGCCGGCAAGCTTCTTGGTGATGTCGAGGCGAGACGCGAGACGATCGACGAGCTCTGCCTTGTTGACGCTTTCAGCCACGGTGTTCCTCCGGTAGGACTGCCGGACCCACCGCCCGGCTCACACGGCAACCTAACCCTGCGGGCGCTCTCAGACGACGGAGGCGCGCCGGTGTAAACCGGTGTGTCGCAACGTTTTCTGGCGTGCCCTGCGTCACTTTCGGTGATGGGAGCCCCCGAAAACCCTTCACAACGTGCCCGTAAGTGGGGATTCTCCCTGGGATCCGGTGTGAACACCGGCCCGAGAGCTCAGCCCGCGGTGGGCAGAAAGGTCGGCCGGCGGGCCTCGAACGCGGTGATGTCACCCTCGTGCTGCAGGGTCAGGCCGATGTCGTCGAGGCCTTCGAGCAGGCGCCAGCGGGTGTAGTCGTCGACCTCGAAGGGGGCTGTGAGGTCGCCGACGCGTACCTCACGTGCCACCAGGTCGACGGTCACGGCGGTGGACGGGTCAGCGTCGGCGGCGTCCCAGATCCGCTCGATGTCGGCCTGCTCCACGACTGCGGTGAGCAGGCCGATCTTGCCGCTGTTGCCGCGGAAGATGTCGGCAAAGCGCGAGGACAGGACGACGTGGAACCCGTAGTCCTGCAGCGCCCAGACCGCGTGCTCGCGTGATGATCCGGTGCCGAACTCGGGGCCGGCGACAAGGATGCTGGCACCGGAGTAGGTCGGGTCGTTGAGGATGAAGGCGGGGTCCTTGCGCCACGCGGCGAAGAGAGCGTCCTCGTAGCCATGGCGGCTGATCCGCTTGAGGTATTCAGCCGGGATGATCTGGTCGGTGTCGACGTTGCTGCGACGAAGCGGCAGCACGCGACCGGTGTGCACCGTGAACGTGTCCATGTGAATCGCTCCTGGGGCCGAGGGTCAGGCCGACGCGAGGTCGGCGGGGGAGGCGAGGTGGCCGAGGATGGCCGTGGCCGCCGCGACCTGCGGCGAGACGAGGTGGGTTCGGCTGCCCGGACCCTGGCGTCCCTCGAAGTTGCGGTTGGACGTCGACGCGCTGCGGTTGCCCGGGGCGACCTTGTCGGCGTTCATCGCCAGGCACATCGAGCACCCCGCGTTGCGCCACTGCGCGCCTGCTGCCTCGAAGACCTTGTCGAGGCCCTCGGCCTCGGCGGCCAGTCGCACCCGCACCGACCCGGGTACGACGAGGGCGGTGACACCTGCGGCCACCGAGCGGCCGTCGAACACTGCCGCCGCCGCGCGCAGGTCCTCGATGCGACCGTTGGTGCAGGAGCCGATGAAGACCGTGTCGACCGTGATGTCCTTCATCGGCGTGCCGGCAGTGAGACCCATGTACTCGAGCGCCCGCTCGGCGGCGGTGCGGTCGGTCGGGTCGCTGTAGTCGTCCGGCGAGGGCACTGTCGCCGAGAGCGGCACGCCCTGACCGGGGTTGGTGCCCCAGGTCACGAAGGGTGCGAGCGTCGAGGCATCGATGCGTACGACCTTGTCGAACGTCGCGTCGTCGTCCGTGGCGAGCGTGCGCCAGTAGTCGACCGCGGCGTTCCACTCGGCTCCCTGAGGCGCGTGCTCGCGGCCCTCGAGGTAATCGAAGGTGGTCTGGTCGGGAGCGATCAGACCGGCGCGAGCACCGGCCTCGATCGACATGTTGCACACCGTCATCCGGGCTTCCATCGACAGTGAGCGCACCGCCTGGCCGCGATACTCCAGGACGTAGCCCTGACCGCCGCCGGTGCCGATCTCCGCGATGACCGCGAGGATGAGGTCCTTGGCGGTGACGCCGGACGGCAGGTCGCCGTCGACCTCGATCGCCATCGTCTTGAACGGCTTGAGCGACAGGGTCTGGGTGGCGAGCACGTGCTCGACCTCGCTGGTGCCGATGCCGAACGCCAGCGCACCGAACGCACCGTGAGTCGCGGTGTGCGAGTCACCGCACACGACCGTCATGCCGGGCTGGGTCAGCCCGAGCTGTGGACCGACTACGTGGACGATGCCCTGCTCGATGTTGCCGAGGCTGAAGATCGTCACGCCGAACTCCGCGGCGTTGGTGCGCAGCGCATCGACCTGGGCCCGGGAGATCGGGTCGGCGATCGGCTTGTCGATGTCGAAGGTCGGGACGTTGTGGTCTTCGGTCGCGACCGTGAGGTCGGGGCGGCGCACCGGACGACCGGCGTCACGCAGGCCGTCGAACGCCTGAGCACTGGTCACCTCATGGATGAGATGGAGGTCGACGTAGAGCAGGTCGGGCTCACCCTCGGTGCGGCGCACGACGTGTGCGTCCCAGACCTTCTCGGCCACTGTCTTCCCCATGGTTCCGCTCCTCGATCGACCGTGACTCGCGCTGCCGGAGCCGAGACTTGCTATCTCGTATGGTGAGACGGCAGTATCACGACATGGACAACACTAGCGGAGTCGGCGTTCTCGACAAAGCCGCGACCGTGCTCGGTGCCCTCGAGGCTGGCCCCCTCACGCTGGCCGGACTGGTGCAGGCGACAGGCCTCGCGCGCCCGACCGCGCACCGGCTCGCGACGGCGCTCGAGCACCACCGCCTGGTCGCCCGGGATCTGCAGGGACGCTTCGTGCTGGGCCCGCGTCTCGCCGAGCTGGCGACCGCTGCCGGCGAGGATCGGCTGCTCGCCGCAGCGGGTCCGGTGCTGACCGCGCTCCGCGATGCCACGAGCGAGTCCTGCCAGCTCTATCGCCGACAGGGTGAGCAGCGCATCTGCGTGGCTGCCGCCGAGCGGCTCTCCGGCCTGCGCGACACGGTCCCTCTGGGCGCAGTGCTCACGATGCACGCCGGTTCCGCAGCGCAGGTGCTGCTCGCCTGGGAGGAGCCCGAGCGCATGCACCGCGGTCTCATGGGCGCGAAGTTCACCGCGACGACGCTCGCCGGCGTACGCCGCCGCGGCTGGTCGCAGAGCGTCAGCGAGCGCGAGATCGGAGTGGCTTCGGTGTCGGCTCCGGTGCGAGGCCCCGGTGGTCGGGTCGTGGCAGCAGTGTCGGTGAGCGGTCCGATGGAACGCCTCGGCCGCGCCCCTGGACGGCTGCACGCCCAGGCCGTCGTCACCGCCGCCGCCCGCCTCACCGAAGCCCTCCGCCGCAACGGCGGAGCCTGAAGCCCCCACCCGACCCGCAAGTCCCAACCCCCAACCCCAACCCGCGTGATC
>JANMBJ010000137.1:0-2995 GCA_031360335.1 Candidatus Nanopelagicales bacterium | reverse complement strand
ACACGGCGGCAGAGCTCGCGTCGCTCACCGACAGCGCAGACAAGAAGCTCCCGACACTGCGCGGTCGCACCGAGGTCAACCTGTTCTTCGAGGACTCCACCCGCACGCGTATCTCGTTCGAGGCAGCGGCCAAGCGGCTCTCGGCCGACGTCATCAACTTCTCCGCCAAGGGCTCGAGCGTCTCGAAGGGGGAGAGCCTCAAGGACACCGCGCTGACGCTCGAGGCGATGGGTGCAGACGCGGTCGTCATCCGCCACGGCTCGAGCGGCGCCCCGCACAGGCTCGCGCACTCGGGCTGGATCGGCGGCTCGGTCGTCAACGCCGGTGACGGCACCCACGAGCACCCGACACAGGCTCTGCTCGACGCCTTCACCATGCGCCGCCACCTCGCCGGCGGGACAGGTGACCTCGAGGGCCGCCGCGTCACCATCGTGGGCGACGTGCTGCACAGCCGGGTGGCGCGCAGCAACGTCCTGCTGCTCGCGACCCTCGGTGCGGAGGTGACGCTCGTCGCGCCGCCCACGCTGCTCCCCGTCGGAGTGGAGACCTGGCCGTGCGCGACGTCGTACGACCTCGACTCCCACCTCACCAAGGCCGATGCGGTGATGATGCTGCGGGTGCAGCGCGAGCGGATGAACGCCGCCTTCTTCCCGAGCGCACGCGAATACAGCCGCCGCTATGGTCTCGATGGTCGCCGCATGGCACAGCTGCCCGACCACGCGATCGTCATGCACCCCGGCCCGATGAACCGCGGCATGGAGATCGCCGCCGAGGTGGCCGACGCACCGCGCTCGGTCATCGTCGAGCAGGTGTCCAACGGCGTGAGCGTGCGGATGGCCGTCCTCTACCTCCTCCTCGGTGGCGCCCAGCTCGGCGCGCCCGGAGACTCCCTCGACACCGCCGCGGAGGCCTGACATGAGCGAGACCACCTACCTCATCCGCAGCGCGAGGATCCTCGGCGGGGATGCGGCCGACCTGGTCCTGCGCGACGGGATCATCGCCGAGATCACGGCACCGGGTGAGGCGTCGCACGACGGTGCTGTCGAGGTCGACGCGGCTGGCCTCGTCGCGCTGCCCGGGCTCGTCGACCTGCACACGCACCTGCGCGAGCCGGGTCGCGAGGACGCCGAGACGGTCGAGAGCGGCACGCGTGCCGCTGCCGCAGGCGGATTCACCGCGGTCTTCGCGATGGCCAACACCGACCCGGTCGCCGACACCGCCGGCACGGTCGAGCAGGTCTGGCGGCTCGGGCACGAGGCGGGCTACGCCGACGTGCAGCCGATCGGCGCCGTGACCATCGGGCTCGGCGGCCAGCAGCTCGCCGAGCTCGGCGCGATGGCCACGAGCGCCGCCCGGGTCCGCGTCTTCAGCGACGACGGCTCATGCGTGCACGACGCGGTCATCATGCGGCGGGCGCTGGAGTACGTGAAGGCGTTCGACGGCGTCATCGCCCAGCACGCCCAGGAGCCGCGTCTGACCGAGGACGCGCAGATGAACGAGGGTGCGCTGTCGGGGATCCTCGGCCTGCGCGGGTGGCCCGCCGTCGCCGAGGAGGCGATCATCGCCCGCGACGTCCTGCTCGCCGAGCACGTCGGCTCGCGGCTGCACGTGTGCCACGTGTCGACCGCCGGTTCGGTCGAGATCGTGCGCACGGCGAAGGCCCGCGGCGTCGATGTCACCGCGGAGGTGACACCGCACCACCTGCTGCTCACCGAGGACCTCGTGAGCTCCTACGACCCAGTGTTCAAGGTCAACCCGCCGCTTCGCTCGAAGGCAGACGTCGAGGCGCTGCGTGCCGGCCTCGCCGATGGCACGATCGACATCGTCGCGACCGACCACGCGCCGCATCCCGTGGAGGACAAGGACTGCGAGTGGTCGGCTGCGGCGATGGGGATGCTAGGTCTCGAGACCGCGCTCGGAGTCGTCGCCGAGGCGATGGTCGCGACCGGTCTGCTCGACTGGGCCGGAGTCGCCGACCGGATGTCGGTGCGACCCGCGCGGATCGGACGCCTCGAGGGTCACGGTCGTCCGATCGCGGTGGGGGAGCCAGCCAACCTCGTGCTGCTCGACCCCGTACGCCAGCGCACCGTGTCGGCGTCGGAGCTCCAGAGCCGCAGTCGCAACACGCCCTATGCCGGCCGCACGCTGCCGGTGACGGTGGTCGCGACGTTCCTGCGCGGACGCGCGACTGTGCTCGACGGTGCGGTCGTCACGGCGGTGCACGCATGAGCGCGCTGACCGACATCGCCCCTGCCGTTCTCGTCCTCGAGGACGGCCGGGTCTTCCGCGGACGCGCCTATGGCGCCGTCGGTCAGACCTTCGGCGAGGCCGTGTTCACCACCGCGATGTCGGGCTACCAGGAGACGCTGACCGATCCCAGCTATCACCAGCAGGTCGTGGTGCAGACCGCACCGCACATCGGCAACTACGGCGTCAACGACGCCGACGCCGAGTCGCGGCGGATCTGGGTCGCGGGCTATGTCGTACGAGACCCGTCCCGCATCGCGTCCAACTGGCGCTCCGAGCGCACGCTCGACGACGACCTCGTCGAGCAGGGCATCGTCGGCATCAGCGACATCGACACCCGCGCCCTGACGCGACACCTGCGCGAGCGCGGTGCGATGCGGGTCGGCGTCTTCAGCGGTCCGGCGGCCGCGCGCCCGGTCGACGAGCTGCTCGAGCAGGTGCTCGCGAGCCCGCGGATGGTGGGCGCCTCGCTCGCCGGTGAGGTCAGCATCGACGAGGCCTACGTCGTCCCTGCGGTGGGCGAGAAGCGGTTTACCGTCGCTGCGATCGACCTCGGGATCAAGGGTGCGACCCCTCGACATCTGGCCGAGCGCGGCATCGAGGTGCACGTGCTGCCGCTGTCGACGACGCCCGAGCAGATGCTCGAGGTCGGCGTCGACGGCGTGTTCTTCAGCAACGGCCCCGGCGACCCCGCCACCGAAGATCACGCTGTCGCGCTGGTCGTTGCTGCGCTCGAGGTGCGCCGCCC